>JAKOXM010000034.1 GCA_029781095.1 Bacteroidota bacterium | reverse complement strand
TGTGGTTTATCCCGATGATCGTCGGCCTTTACCTGCTGACCCCCACATTTCGCATCTGGATCAAACATGCGCACCGCAGCGATGTGGAATATTTTCTGGTGTTGAGTTTCAGCATCACGGCCTTGCAGCACTTCTTTACCAACCTTTTTGTTGTCAAATACATCGGCTGGCTCGGATACATCGGCTTTTATGTTCTTGGTTATTATATCAGTACCTACCCGATCCGCTGGAAAGCATGGATATATGCAGCGGCGATTTGTATGCCGGCCCTGACGGCTATCGGCACCTGGTGGCTCACCGTAAAAGCCGGGTCTTATGACAATAAACTCTATGTGTATTTCAGCCCCAACGTTGTAATCATGACTTTCGCGCTGTTTTTGTTTCTGAAAGACTATGACTGGTCGGGCTTCTCGGACCGCCATCCAAGGATCAACAGGATTATCAACCGGTTTGCTGAAATCAGTTTTGGTATCTATTTCGTGCATGTCCTCGTGCTGGACGTCATGAAAAACGGATACATCGGCAACATCCGGAATACTTACGACACCTTCTTCAATTTGCCGGTACATCCGTTATACGGTACGTTTATTCAGGCGCTTCTGGCCGTCGCGATCTCTTCCTGTCTGATTTTGTTGCTGAGCAAGGTGCCGATCCTGAAAAAACTGTTGATGTAAACAGGCATTTTTTGCCAGTTCTGCCTGTTTTTGGCGGCAGGACCGTATCGTGTCAGTTATGCGCTTTTGTTTGCTTTTCCTGCAAAATCAGTTTATTCTGTCAAAGGAGACCGGGTGTAAAACCTTCCGGTTGCCATGTGCTATTGCCGAATTCTCTACCGGCGTCCCCGCTTGCTAAAATCTCCCGAACGGGTTTCCGAAACCTTGCCGTCTTACCTTGAAATCCACTACTTTTAGGCGTCCGAAACACCGGATCAAAAACCGATTTTTGCTCACTAATTATCCAGTCCCGGCCATGCGAAAGCATCTCATTTCATTCACTCTTTTTTTTGTCGTACTTTCTTTTTTCCTTGATTCCTGCTCGAGGGTCACGAGGAATGAGGCGTATTATCTCGCCATATCCAAATTCATTTATGCATACAGCAGCGGCTCCATCGGACGGACAGACGCTGTCCGCGTCCGGTTTGTAAATCCGGCCGTCGGCACAGACCAGGTCGGGAAAAAAGTGGCTGCGGGACTGTTTTCCATTTCACCTGCCATTGATGGCGACGCTGTCTGGGAAGATGATCGCACGATCAAAGTTCAGCCCGCCGAACCGTTGCCGTATGGCAAACACTACACGGGCAAGGTAGCGCTGGACAAACTGTTCAAGGATGTACCGAAAGAGGCCAGGACATTCGAATTTGAGTTCAGCATACGCGAGCTCTCGTTCGAGGTGGTCAGTGATGGCCTTCGCACGGAAAATCCGCCCGACCTCAAGCGCCAGCAACTGGCGGGACGGGTACTGATCAGTGACCCGACAGACAACGCGTCTGTAGAAAAAATGTTGCATGCCAAACAGGGAAACAAATCCCTTTCCATCGGCTGGGTACACCGTGATAACGGCCTGACGCACGAATTTTACGTGAATGAAGTAGAACGTGGCAACGTTCGCTCGAAAGTGGAACTCTCCTGGTCGGGCGATCCGATCGGTGTAGACAAGACAGGGCAGATGGAACAAATGATACCCGCTCTGGATGAATTCATTGTACTCAGTGCCAGAGCGGTTGAGACAGATGGGCAATATGTTACGCTCAATTTCTCCGACCCCGTAGCGCCGAATCAGGATTTGAGCGGCCTGATCCGGATAGACGAATATAATGGCAATCTGACGTTTGCCATCGACGGCAATTACGTGCGGGCCTATTCCGGATGGCGCATTTCCGGCGACCGCAGCCTGCGCGTGGAGGCGGGGATAAAAAATATAGCCGGTGCGGTCATGAAAGAACGCAGCGACTGGCCCATCGTCTTTGAAAACCTGAAACCCGCCGTACGCCTCGTGGGGCATGGCACGGTCATACCGCAGGAATCGAATGGAAGTGTCATCTTCCCTTTCGAGGCTGTCGGACTTCATGCCGTCGATGTAGAAGTGTTCAAGATATATAATTCCAACATTCTGCAGTATTTACAGGTAAACGAGATCGAAGGCGACTATCAACTGGAACGCGTGGGAAAGATTATTTTGCAGAAAAAAATTGCCCTGCGCGACCTCAATCCCGATGCAAACACACTCTCCTGGCAGCGCTATGCCCTCGATCTGAAAGATGTTGTGCAGCAAGACCCCGGTGCGATCTACCAGGTCAGACTGGCGTTTCGCCGTGGCTACACCGAGCAAAGCTGCAAAACGCCTGATGATGGCGACAGCAACACAAACGAAGATGAAATGGCCCATGTGGGTGCTATCGACGAGAATGGCAACCTGGCCAGCATCATGGGTGATTACCGGGGTATATATTTCACCGGCGATGACTGGTACGAGGACGAAGAAGGAGGAGGCTATAACTGGAGCAATCGCGACAATCCGTGTATGCGGGAATATTACAACTACGAACACTTTACCAAGCGCAATGCTTTTGTCAGCAACCTGGGGCTCACGGCCAAACGCGGCAGGGACAATTCGGTGTTCATCGCTGTCACCGACCTGCATACCGCCGAACCGGTGAGTGGCGTGGATGTGGAATTGTTCAGTTACCAGCTGCAATCCATTGCAAAGCTGCGCACAGACGGAACAGGCACCGCGGCAGTCGATGATTTGCGTGAGATTCCCTTTGTAGCGGTCGCGACTCGTGGCGATGACAAAGGTTATCTGCGTATGGCTGATGGCAACACACTGTCTCTCAGCCGTTTCGATGTGGCAGGCGTGGAGGCCCAGAAAGGCCTGAAAGGGTATTTGTATGGAGAGCGCGGCGTATGGCGCCCCGGAGATTCCTTGTTTCTGAACTTTGTTTTGGAAGATAAAGCAGGCACTTTGCCTGCCGGTCATCCCGTTACACTGGAACTCTCCGACCCGCGTGGCGCGCTGCAGTTTCGCACGGTGACCACCCAAAGCGTAGGAGGCGTATATGCCTTGCATTGCGCTACGCGCCCAGACGCGCCTACAGGCGACTGGACGGCCAAAGTACAGGTTGGCGGCGCCACGTTCACGAAACAGTTGAAGATTGAGACGGTAAAACCCAACCGTTTGAAGATCAACCTTGATTTCGGGAAAAGGGAGTTGAGCAGCGCCGACAAGGACCTGACTGGCAAACTCAGCGTGGCATGGCTGCACGGTGCTGTGGCCCGCGACCTGAAGACAAGGGTGGAATTGCAGATGCGATCCGTAAAGACGGAATTCCCGAATTACAAGGGTTTTGCTTTCGATGACCCGGCGCGCTCGTTTTACAGCGATCCGCAGGTGTTGTTCGATGCCAATATTGACGACAACGGCCAGGCTTCGGTGCCGCTTAAACTTGGCAATAACGATGCCGCACCCGGCAAACTGATCGCCAATTTCAGGGTGCGGGCTTTTGAAAAAAGCGGCGACTTCAGCACCGATAATTTTGCACTCGACTATTTTCCGTTTGACCGTTTTGTGGGCGTATCCGTACCCGCCAACCGCTGGGGATCGAAAGAAATCGACCGAAACGGCGGCGAGGTGCAATTCGTCGTTGTGGATAAAAACGGCAAGCCGCAGCCCAACCGCAAGATCGACGTGGGGCTTTACCGCTGCGACTGGCGCTGGTGGTGGGATTCGGATGCGAACTCGGATGTCGCTCAATTCAACTCTGCCAACCACGTGAATGCACTGGACAAGGCAACTTTGACCACCGATGGTCGAGGCATGGTCAGCTGGAAAGTGCGCCCCGGTAATTGGGGGCGATTCCTGGTGCGCGCCGTAGATCCCGAAGGCGGCCATGCCGGCGGCGACTTTTTCTGGAGCGGCTACCCGGACAACCTCGATGACATCAAGAGCAGAAATGCCGCTGCCATGCTGCCATTTTCCGTCGAAAAAGAAAAATATACCGTTGGAGAGGAGGTTTCACTGAAGGTTCCGGCCAGCGAAAACGGCCGTATACTGCTTACCCTGGAAAACGGAACCCGCGTAACCCGGCATATGTGGTTTGATGCCAAAGCCGGTGATAATATGCTGAAATTC
Organism: Bacteroidota bacterium; assembly: GCA_029781095.1. Taxonomy (GTDB): domain Bacteria; phylum Bacteroidota; class Bacteroidia; order Chitinophagales; family Saprospiraceae; genus M3007. The sequence continues at coordinate 77 of JAKOXM010000034.1, read as the reverse complement.
AAGGCTACGGAAGAGATGGCGCCGACTGTCTATGCCCACGTCAGCATGATACAACCCCATGCACAGACGAAGAATGA
>JAKOXM010000032.1 GCA_029781095.1 Bacteroidota bacterium | reverse complement strand
AATGTACCTCCAGCGCACACAGGGCGGGCAAAAAATAAGCATCGTCCATCTCGGCGATTCACACATTCTGGGCAACTTCTTTACGCGTGAAGTGCGTGCACGCCTGCAAAGCGCGTTTGGCGATGGCGGAAGAGGCCTGATCTTTCCCTACAAACTCGCCGGTCCCAACGGTCCGAAAGACTACCTGGTAGAATCCAATTCCCGGTGGCACGGCTCCAGTTGCCAGCGCATCCTGAGCCCCGAAACGCCGTTTGGATTATCCGGTTTTTCACTCGAAACCTCCAACCTGAATGCCGCACTCACATTTCGGCTCAGGGATACCGCAACTTCCGAGACGAGACTTTTTACAAAAGTGACCGTTTTTCAGCACAAGACTCCCGCCCAGTTCGACATCGAGGTGCGCGACGAGGTAAGTGACCAGAAAGCGGAGCCTTTTATGGAAAACCAGTATTTTCAGTCGTTTTATTTCGACCGCCCGGTTAGTCAGGTGACCGTCAGAACGCGCAAACTGACCAGCCAGCAAAAGCGATTCACACTCGACGGGATTTCGCTGGAGAACGAACTTTCGGGGCTGATCTATCATTCGATCGGCGTCAATGGCGCAAAGTTTCAGGACTTTGTACGAGCCAAATACTTTGCCCGGGAACTGGCCGAACTTCAGCCGGACCTCATCATATTGTCCTTCGGCACCAATGAGGCGCAAGGCAAAACCGATCCTGACTATCTCCGGCGCACGATTTCAGATCTGACGGAGCGGATATTGGAATATTCCCCCAACTCACTGATCCTCTTCACTACACCGGCCGATTCCTATCTGCGCGGAAAAGGATTCAACCCGAATATGCCCGAACTGAGTGCAGTGATTCGAAATTTTGCCCGCGAAAAAGGGTATGCTTTGTGGGACCTGTTCAACCTGTCCGGAGGCGAGAACTCGGCGCTGGAGTGGAAGTCGCGCGGACTCATGTCCTCCGATTCGGTGCACTATACCAAAGTCGGCTATTCCATACAGGGCAGATTATTGTACCAATCCCTGATAAAAGGCTATAACGGATTTGTTCTGTCCAAACCCTGAGATACGCTTTTACTGCTGTTTGTCAAGCAATTGTGTTGCAAACAGCAGTAAAACGCACTTTTAACAGAACATCAGGGCCTTCCACCGGGCGCCGAATCAGGGCCGTTCCCTGAAAGCCGGCAAAGGACGGCGCACAGGCATACTGTCGCGCCGCAATGCTTTCCGGACCGGCGGCGCCATCGCTACAAGGGCATGACCCGGATGCTTCACATCATAAGGCTGCCATATCCCGTTTCGTTGCCGCGAAGATTTGATCGCGCTGAACGGGATGTGAGCGTCCCTGTTAACATCAGTCCAATAGCACAAATTGCGGGAGAAAGGGTTGGTCATCAACTCGTAAAAGTAGGATGACGGGATGCCTGCAAGCAGCATGGCAAAAAAGAGCAGCAACGGATTAAATGCAAACGAAGGGAGACGCCCGCTCAGGCGATCCCGGAGTAAATCTGACATGAATTGCGTGTTTTGAATAAAAAAACAAATGGATTAAACAGATACGTCGCATTTTTACGGTCATCATCGGCTTTTTGTTTCAGTCAAGACCCGGAATTTTTCAACTTTCTTTCCTTCAATTCCATATCTAATTAATAATGAAACACTTAACTGCACTTTTTTTATTGCTCCATGCAATCTCCATCCAGTCATTTTCCCAGATAACCGATCCGAAAGCAACGGAAGTATGGAGCCCCGAGCCACGCGTAGTGACACCCGGAGAATCAACGCGCCCTCCTTCCGACGCAGTTGTGTTGTTCAATGGCGCCAATTTCAATGAATGGATCAGTTCGAGGGATTCCGGCGCCGTGAAATGGGACCTGAACAACGATGGCAGCGCCACCGTCAAACCCGGAACGGGCGATATTCAAACCAAACGATCCTTTGGCGATTATCAGCTGCACATCGAGTTCCGGACGCCGGCAACGGTCACCGGGGAAGGACAAAACAGGGGTAACAGCGGCATATTTCAGCAAAGCCGGTATGAATTACAGGTACTCGATTCCTATCAGAGCCGGACATATTCCAACGGTCAGGCCGGGGCCATGTACAAACAGAGCATCCCCCTCGTTAACGCCTGCCGCCCACCCGGCACGTGGCAGACTTACGATGTGCTGTATACTGCCCCCCGGTTCAATGCCGACAGCCTGCTGATCGCGCCCGGCCGTATCACCGTTCTGCAGAATGGCATTGTGGTTCAATTAAATACGGAGATAAAAGGCACTACGGAATATATCGGTTTGCCCAAAAATATAGCGCATGGCAAAGCGCCGTTGCGGCTGCAGGATCACAACTGCCTGGTAAGCTATCGCAACATCTGGATACGCGAACTTTGAGCCAATCGTCGCGCGTCAGGCAGATTTATGTATACTTGCAATAGCAAAAAGGGTACATTTGCGTTCAATAACTTCCTGAAATACAGCTCGTAAGACGTTCCGTATGTGGTCGGATACTTTCCCATTTTACAAACAACTCGATGCCTCGGACTGTGGCGCTACATGTCTGCGCATGGTGGCGAGGCATTACGGTAGGCATTATTCGCTGGAATACCTGCGTGATTTGTCCTATCTCGACAGGGAAGGCGTGTCACTGATGGGCATCTCGGATGCTGCGGAAAAGATCGGGCTTCGCACACTGGGGGTAAAATCCGGTTTCGGGCGCCTGCAGGAAAACATCCCCCTGCCCTGTATCGCGCACTGGAAACAGAATCACTTTGTCGTCGTGTACCGCGTTGCCAACGGCAAGGTATTCGTAGCGGATCCGGCTGCAGGCAAGATCGAGCTGGAGGAACAGGAATTTCTCGACGGATGGATCAGTGATGTCGTGAATACGGAGCCGCAGGGCATCCTTCTGCTTTTAGAGACGACACCCGAGTTTTTCAACCGGGAAGGAGAGCGCGTCAACCGCTCCGGTCTCCGTTTTCTATGGACATATCTTTCGCAACACAAGGTATTAATCCGCCAGCTGTTGTTTGGTTTGCTGCTCGGGAGCATGATCCAGTTGATCTTTCCTTTCCTGATGCAGGCACTGGTCGATAAAGGGGTTCAACTCAACGACCTCAATTTCGTCTATCTCATCCTCGCGGCACAGGGCATGCTGTTTGTCAGCCAGGTGGCTGTCGAGTTTATCAGGGGCTGGATATTGTTACACATCGGCACAAGGGTAAATATCAACCTCGTTTCTGATTTTTTGATCAAACTGATGCGTTTGCCCATGTCGTTTTTCGACTCCAAAATGACGGGCGATCTGCTGCAGCGTATCTACGACAACGAGCGCATCGAGCGTTTTCTGACCTCGTCCTCGCTGGTGACCCTGTTTTCAGTGGTCAGTTTGCTGGTTTTCAGCATCGTTTTGCTGTTCTACAACCCGATAATCTTCCTGATTTTCATCATCGCAGCGATGTTGTATTTCGGCTGGATCGCCATTTTCCTGCAGCGGCGGCGGACACTCGATTACCGGCGATTCGAACAAATGGCGGAAAACCAGAACACGCTGATACAGATGGTAAACGGCATGCAGGAGATCAAACTCCACAATGCCGAACGCCAGAAACGCTGGGCATGGGAACGCATTCAGGCGCGGCTGTTTCGTGTAAACGTTCAATACCTCGCAACCGACCAGTTTCAGCGGGCAGGCGCGGCATTTATCAACGAAGGAAAAAACATCATTATATCCGTTGTAGCCGCACAGGCGGTGATCAAAGGGGATATGACGCTCGGTATGATGCTGGCGGTGCAGTACATCATCGGGCACATGAACGGGCCGCTCGAATCGCTCGTCCAGTTCATACTGGCCGCCCAGGAGGCAAAGATCAGCCTGGAAAGGATGAACGAAATTCACCTCCGGCCCGATGAAGAACCCGCCGATAACCCTACGGTAACGGTTCTGCCATCCAACGGCGACCTCATTCTGCAGGACGTCTCTTTCCGCTACGGCGGTCCGCACGACCCCTGGGTATTGAAAAATGTGAACCTCGTCATCCGGGAGGGAAAAACAACCGCGATCGTCGGCACAAGCGGGAGTGGCAAAACCACCCTGATGAAGTTGCTGCTCAATTTTTATCCGGCTACGGAAGGATTCGTACGGCTCGGCGATCTCAACCTCGCAAACGTCAACCACCAGCTCTGGCGCGACCATTGCGGTGTGGTGATGCAGGACGGATTTATTTTCTCCGATACCATTGCACGCAACATTGCGCTTGGCGAAGAGCATATCGACCGCCGCCGGCTGCTGTACGCCGCCAAAGTGGCCAATATTCAAACATTTGTGGAAGCACTGCCGCTTGGCTACAACACGAAGGTAGGTCAGGACGGCGCCGGACTCAGCCAGGGACAAAAACAACGCCTCCTGATCGCCCGGGCGGTGTACAAGGACCCGAATTACATCTTTTTCGACGAGGCGACCAATGCACTGGATGCCTACAACGAACGTGTAATCATGCACAACCTGGAATATGTTTTCAGGAATAAAACCGTATTTATCGTCGCACACCGCCTCAGCACCGTACGCAACGCCGACAACATCGTGGTCCTCGAAAAAGGAGAAGTGGTGGAGCAAGGCACCCACCTCGACTTGACAGAGCGGCGCGGAGCATATTACCATCTTGTGAAGGAACAGCTCGAACTGGGAACCTGACGCTGATTCCTTTACGCTGTTTTCGTTACAGATATCGGACAGAAACAGCGTATCGTCGTTCCAAATTGCGTATCCCTATTGGAAGCGGCTGTGCCATAGCCGAACATGCCATCCGCATTCGCCTCCGGCATAAAACGCGAAATAAGTAAAGCACACGCTATACACAGATTGTATCTTTGTATCTCTTATGGAAGAAAAAAATTATGTCGAGCTCCGGTCAGAAGACGTGCAGGAGATATTGGGTACGCCGCCCAACTGGCTGGTTCGCTGGGGAACCACCATTGTACTTATTGGCTTTGGCATGATGATTCTGGCGGCCTGGTTTATCCGTTATCCCGATGTTGTGGAAGCCAAGGTCGTCATTACTACCGCCGTTCCGCCGGTCGACGTCGTGGCCAGGACCGACGGGCGCGTGGCCCGATTTCTGGTGCATGACAAAGATGATGTAAAAGAAAATACACTGCTTGCAGTTTTGCAAAGTACCGCCAACTATGAGCACGTAATAGAACTGGATATGGAACTGAACGCCTGGCAACGTTCGGACTTCGACTCGCTTCGTCTGCTGAACCCGCCACGCAACCTGGTTCTGGGCGAAATACAGGGCGCCTATGCCGACTTTTTGCAGCAACTCGAAAACTTTCAATTCGGGAAAGAGAATAAAAATGCCGCCGTGCAATCCAACATCGGCTCGATCAAAAGGCAGATCGGCCAACTGGAGGAAAGTATCGGTTTTGAAGAAAAAGGCCTGCAACGGATCAATGATCAGTTGAAAACGGCGGAAGAGTTGTACGAAAACCAGAAAGATCTTTATCAGCAAGGCATAACTTCGAGGGTGGACTTTGAAAAAGAACGCACCAAACTTGCCGACCTTGAACGCCAGCGCGATATTTATGAGGACAATATTCTGCGCAAACGCAATGAAATCATCGTTCTTAAAAAAGGCATTTCCGAGGCATCCCTGGGTCAGGAGGAAACGGCATCCAATACCTCTTCGCGCCTGCTCGGCAGCCTGAACAGCCTGCGTAGCAATATTGACAAGTGGAAACAAACCTACCTGATCACGGCTCCGTTTGCAGGAAAGGTGTCCCTGAATTTGGCCGAAAAACACTATGTGCACGAAGGCGAACAAATTATGACAATCGTGCCGCCGCAAAGTGACGTGATCGTGGGTCATATCTCGCTCCCCGTGGGCGGCAGCGGAAAAGTAAAGCAGGGGCAGCGCGTCATCCTGAAACTGGACAGCTACCCGTACCAGGAATTCGGAACAGCCAGGGGCAAGGTTATCGAGAAATCGCTGGTGCCCAAAAACAACCAGTACGATATTTTGATTTCCGTATCCGCGCTCCCCAACAGCAACCTGCTGACCAGCTACAACAAGGAGATACCCTTCGAACAACAGCTACAGGGTACAGCCGAGATTGTTACGGAAGAGAAGGGGTTGATCGACCGGATTACCGATCAGATTTTCGCAGGACGGTAAAAGCAACTGACCCAATCAGGTCGGGAAACCTTCATTTCCGGCTCTCTTCAATAAGGATTCACTTTCTTTTGGACATCGTTAACAGCCAAAGTGTTTTCGCAGAAAATACCCCCCCCTACTTTTGTCCCATCAATTGTGAAAAAGTTCTATTACTCATTAAAAACGGTTATTCCGATGAAACAAGTTCTCTCTGTTCTCGCTTTCGTATTAGTTGGTGCTTACTGTGCAAATGCTCAAAGCGCAACCGGTGCTGTTATGACATTCGATGTTACCACGATCGACTACGGCACGATCGATAAAGGCGGCGATCCGATTCGCAAGTTCAAATTCACCAACACCGGCAACGAGCCCCTGATCATCAAAACGGCTAAAGGCTCTTGCGGCTGCACGGTTCCTACTTATCCGAAAGAACCCATCATGCCCGGCGAGAGCAATGTCATTGAAGTTCGTTACGACACCCAGCGTGTTGGCCCGTTCACCAAAACGGTTACCCTCACGACGAATGAAACCAGCGATTCCCACACCCTCACCATCAAAGGTGAAGTAAAAGCACCGGCAACACAGGAAAGTGTACCGGCCAGCAACGGTGGTATCAAAGGATAATTTTTGACTGATTGATTTTTGGTTTGACGATACCAACCCGGCCGGTGCAATACTGGTCGGGTTTTTTTTTGACCCAGGAAAAAAGATTGGCCTGGCTGCAACCTTTTTAGCCTTTCATTTGTCTGTTGAAATACTTTATTCGTCGTATAAATCAAGACATTCAAAGAATACTGGCTACTTTAGTCCCGTCTTAAAAATTAGGACTCATGAAACGAAAACAACTTCCTAAGTCTCCTTTTCTCCTGATTGCCGTTTTTAGTTTATCTTCCTTTGTTTTTGTCAACCTGCACGCAAGTTTTTCCAATATCGGCGTGTGCGACAAGGCAAAACAGGAACAATCCAAACTGGAAGAATGTGAAAACGGAAAATCCCGGGAGATACCGCTGCCCGATGTAACTGCTTTGGGGCGGATACTCGCATTGGCTCAAAAACTCCTTGAGGTCGCAGGGTAAAGTGCCCGTGGCCTTTCCATATTCGAAAGCCGGTCTGCTCAGGTGCAGGCCGGCTTTTTTTTATTGGAGTTCAGGATCCAAACCCCGGAGCCAGCCCATACGCCTGAACAAGGCCCAAACCGTCCGGCCTGCAACAGCCCCCAGCAGCGCACCGAAAAATACATCTCCGGGATAGTGCACGCCGACGTACACCTGCGCAAGAGCAACTGCCGCAGCCCATGTCAGTGCCACCGGGCGCAGCCAGCGAACCGAGCCGCCGAACACCCCGATAAGAAAAACGGCAACGGCAAAATGATTGGCGGCATGCGATGAGGTAAAACTGTAGCCCGAACCGCAGGAGGAAATACGCAGGTGCACATGCTCCACCACTGCAGGGTCGTTGCAAGGCCGGAGGCGGTGCACATTCTTCTTGACCAAAGCGCTGCTGGTGAAATCGGACACGCCTACTGACAAGGCAAGGCCAAACACTATAATCCAGCCTTTATTGCCGAAATTTATCCAGGAAAAAGCCCCGATAAACAAATAAAGTGGCGCCCAAAACCATTTTTCCCGGAACCAGGGCATTATTGCGTCTAATACGGGATTGCCCAGACTTTCATTCAGCCAATGGAAAACGGCGAGGTCCCAGTCCTGAAAAATTTGAAACCATGTCATATCAGCGTGGTTTTCGGGCTATCATGATCAATCTTTTGGAACGGAGCGGCTCAAATTCACTCAAATCGTAACCGCCGTACGTTCGGACCAATTCGAGCCCCGAATCCTTTATTAATTGCTGGAAATCAGCCAGTGTAAAAAGTCTGACCCTTTCGTGAAAATCAAGGCTCCGGCCTTCCAGGACAAATTCCACATGCTTGTACACATGCCCGCCCCGGATCGTCCTTTTCAGGTGAAACTCGATATTGTCAATCGTTTTGATCTCGGAACGCACCAGGTTGCGGCGCACCCACTCCGAATTGAAAAAATCGAGCAAAAACAGACCGCCGGGTCGCAAGTTTTTCCAAACGTTCTTTAAGGTCAGCAAATGGTCGCGGTCGGTCTTGAAATAACCGAAACTGGTGAACATGTTCATTACCGCGTCAAAGTAATTGGCCCGGAACGGGAACCGCATATCATGCTGGTAAAACGCCAGGCGTGCGTGTTCGTATTGCCTCGCAAAAGAAATACTCGATGTGGAAATATCCAGTCCGGTAACGTCGAATCCCTTCTCCGCCAGGTAGCGCGAGTGCCGCCCCTTGCCGCAGGCGAGATCCAGAATACGCGCACCCGGATGCAGGTTCAGGGCG
>JAKOXM010000025.1 GCA_029781095.1 Bacteroidota bacterium | reverse complement strand
TCTTTCTCGGTGTCCGTACCAAAGAAGTAGTTGTAGATCAGAATACCGGCTACCAGGAGGGCGGCCAGTTTCAGGAGGGATCGGATCATGATCAGTATGTTTTGTCAGTGAATGGTGTGCCGACAAAGATACGGAAACTAACCGATGAGAGTGATTGAGCGGATTATGTGAAGGTTGAGGATGGTTGAGGGGGTTGAGATGGCTCAGCCCCCTCAACCCATCAACTTAACATTATTCATAAATGTTAAAATTGTGAGTGGGCTCAACCATCTCAACCCCCCTCAACCCCTTTTACCGTTGCACGACAAACTTCACTGTCTGCACCCCGTCGCCGGAGACGAGTTCCAACTGGTACATCCCTGCTGGCAGCCTGCCAAGACCAAGTTTCCGGCTGAACGCTCCTGCGCTTACGGTTCCGAAATCGCCTTCGAGCACGAGGCGGCCTGTTACGTCGCGCACGCCATAGCGGAGCGCTTTTGCTTCATTCAGGCTGAATTGTACAAAAAGGTTGTCAACGGCAGGGTTGGGCGAAATGCGCAGGTCATCGAGACCGTCCGCCAAATCATTTGTACGAACGATCTCCTCCAGCGGATACGTCGTACCGTCGATTTCCGCTACCCATACCTGGAAGCCGGGTTGCGCACCGGTGAGGTAACCCGAAGCGAAGACCGTAATTGCCTGCCCGCCCAGACTGCTGAAATCGGCGATGTAGGTTTTCAAAATGGCGGCGTTGTCGTCGGCAGGCGTCACCTGAATGATGTAATTCGCCGGGGGTACACTCAGATAATCCGTGAATTGCCCAAACGATACATTGTCGAAAATAACCGGCCCTCCCTGCAATTTCACGTCGACCTCCGGCGCGTCCGGTGCACCGTGGAAGAGTTCGGCTTCGACATTCGCGCTGTTGAAAGCGCGCCCGCGCCCGTTTTCATTGATAAACAGGCCAAACCCGGGGTTGCCGCCCACTTCGCCGGCAGCCATGATGATATACGTTTTGCCCGTTTTCAAACCGGCAACCGGCAAATCGTAGATGGCGTCGGCCGATGAAGTACTGTTGGCGGGAGCCACAGACAACGTAAATGGCGTTCTGGCCGGGAATAAACCTATGCCCGTGGCCTCGTGGAACGCAAAATTGTCCAGTATCTGCACATCGTCAAAATACACGTCAACCGTGGGGTTGGGTGCGTTGTGGATCACCTGTGCCCGTGCGAAAGATGGCAGCGGCAGCGTTGTGCCGTCGGGCAGCGCCAGCCAGAGATCAAATTCCGGGTCACTATTGACGAGGCCTGATGCAAATATCACACCCGTCAGTCCGCCAAGCCCCGTGAAGTCGCCGCCCCAGGTTCCGATGAGCTGATTCGGGTCGCCGCTGACGCTTAGGTCGAGCAACAGCAGGCCCGGATCAAAACTCAGGTAGCCGGTAAATTGACCGTATTGAAGTCCTGCGAGTAAAGGCGTGCCGCTTCCAAATGGCGTAATATCTACATCCGGGGCATCGGGAGCGCCATGCAGGATCGCAAGTTCCATCTTGGAATCGTCAAGCGCCCGCTCGCGGCCCATGTCATTCACGATCAGATCAAAACCGGGAGTGCCGCCCACGATGCCGCTGGCTACGACCACATATGTTTTGCGATTCTCGAAAGTGGTCGGAAAGGCAGCGATCACGTCGGCCGAAGACTGGCTGTTGCCTGGCGCCACACCGATCGGGATCGATACTTCAGCCGGCACATAAATGAACGGCGTAGCCGTTCGGAACTCAAAATCGTCGATCAGCAGGTTATCCCCGGCATACACGTCCACGACCGGGTCGGGACTGTTGTGTATGATCTGTACGCGCGCCACCGGTGTGTAGGGCAGTTCAACTACGGTTCCGTCGGCAAATACGGCGAACAGGCCGTAACCCGGGTTGCCGTCGAGGATTCCGCTCGTGAAAATGCGGACAGCCTTGTCGGCAAACAGTGCGGGATCGATCCGGTGCGTACCCAGCAGGCCGGTTGTCGCGGCGTCTGTAATATCGAGGTAATATTCTCCATTCGACAGATCCTGGTATGGCGTAAATGCACCGAAACCGATACCGCTGGACAAGGCGCCGATCAAACGCTCGCTGACGTCGATATTCAGGTCATTTGGTGTAATCAGGCCGTGGAAAGTGCTGACGGAGGTAAATCCCGGTGCAGTCGTTTCACGCGCCTTGTCATCCACATACAGGCTGAAAGGCTTATCAGGGCTGCCGACGACGCCGGCTGCCATTACCTGGTAGGTTTTGCCTTCGGCAAAATTCACGGGGAAAGAGACCAGCGCATCATCCACAGAATTGCTGTTGTCGGGCGCTATGCCTACGCTGATGTTGCGGTCTGCCGGTATATCGACAAACGGCGTAGCCGTACGAAAAGCAAAGTTGTCGAGCAGGAGGGTGTTTCCGGCATACACGTCCACGGTCGGGGTGGGGGAGTTGTGCACAATTTGCACCCGCGTTATCGGGGTGAGCGGCAATTCGATAACCGTGCCGTCGGGAAATGCAGCAAACAGCCCGAACGCCGGCGTGCCGCCGAGGAGGCCGCTTGCAAACACGTATGCTGCGCCACCGGCCAGTCCGCTCAGGTCGGCGCGGTAGGATGCAACTACATCCGGCGAGCCATGGACCCTTACGGCGAGGTCGTATTTATCCGGATCAAAACTCAGGTAGGGTGTAAACTCGCCGTATGCCAGGTTGTCTACTACATTGTCAGCCAGAAATACGGCGTCTACATCGACAGCCGGCGCGTCGGGCGAGCCGTGCAATACTGCCACATCCACCTGCCCGGGGGCATTCGATTTTTCCCGCCCTGCGTTATCGGTGATCAGCGTAAAGGGCGTGTTCGGGTCGCCTGCAATACCCGAGGCTGTAACAATATAGGTCTGGCCTTCATTAAAAGTAACCGGGAATGTGGCTATTGCGTCTGCAACGGAGGCGCTGGTACCCGGCGCCACCGCTATGGAAAGGGGCACGTTGGCCAGTACATCGATGAACGGCGTAGCAGTCCTGAATTCAAAATTATCAAGCAACAAATCTCCGTTTACGTACACGTCCACCGTCGGTGAAGGGCTGTTGTGGATCAACTGCAGGCGCGCGGAAGAAGGATTGGCAACTTGGGGAAATTCCACCACAGTGCCGTCTGCCAGCGCGGCAAACAAACCCAATCCCGGCACGCCATTGACGAAGCCGCTGGCAAAAACGCGTGCCGCAACGCCCGCAAGGGCGCCGAGATCGGCCTGGTAGGTACCAACCACCGTATTTGTCCCGGCAAGTTTTAACTGCACGAGATAACCGGCAGGATCAACGGCAACATACGGACTGAAATCGCCGTATTGAAGACCGTTTGCGATTGGACCGGTACCAAAAATAGATACGTCTACGGCAGGTGCATCGGGCGAACCGTGGTGCGTTGCAAATTCGACTTTTGCCGGATTGTTGGCCGTTTCGCGTGATTCGTCGACAAGCAAGGCAAAACCCGGATTGCCACCTACGATACCCGAGGCGAACACCGCATACCTTTTTCCGGCGGTAAAACTGACGGGGAAGGAGGCGATGGCGCTGGTTGCCGCAGTGCTTGTATCCGGTGCAATGCCGATTTTGAAGACACGGTCCGCGGGCACATCCATATATGGCGTGGCCGTACGGAAAGCAAAGTTGTCGATTAACTGTGTGTTGCCGGCATACACGTCCACGGTCGGGTCGGGCGCGTTGTGTATTACCTGAAGCCTGGCTGTGGGTGTCACCGGAAGTTCCACCACAGAGCCGTCGGGGAAGGCCGCGAAAAGCCCGAAAGCAGGCGTGCCACTCAGATAGCCGCTGGCAAAGACGGTGGCGGCCGCACCCGCCAGGTTGCTCAGATCGGCGCGGTAGGAAGCCACGACATCCGGAGATCCGGTAGCGCGGACCGCAAAGTCGTATGCATCCGGTTCGAGATGCAGATAGGGCGTAAACCCGCCGTAAGCGAGGTTACTGACAACGTTGTTGGCTACAAAAACGGCGTCGACGTCGACAGCGGGGGCATCAGGGGCGCCGTGCAGCACGGAAATGTCGACTTTGCTGCCGCTGACCGCCTGTTCGAGACCGTCGCTGTTGACGACGAGATTGAAATCAGGAGAACCGCCTGCAGTGCCGGTGGCCGTTATGACATAGGTAAATTCCGATTCGATCGTAAGATTGAAAGTTGCAAATGCATCGGCTGCCGAGGTACTGTTGCCGGGGGCAACGGCGATCGTCGTGTTTCCGCCCGGAATATCGATGAAAGGCGTCGCTGTTCTGAATTGGAAATCATTGATTAACAGGTCATTATTCGCATAAATATCTACCGTCTGGTTGCCCGGTGCGTTGTGGATGACCTGCAGGCGTGCGGGACCCGGCAGACGCGGAAATTCCACGACAGTACCGTCGGAAAAAGCGGCAAACAACCCGAATCCGGGCACACCATTCGCCAGCCCGCTCGCAAATACGCGGGCTGCCTTGCCGGCCAGGCCATTCAGGTTGGCAATAAAAATATCCGGGCTGTCACCCGATCCTACGGGTTTTACCGTGATCTGATACGTGGTTGGAGGCAGGCTGAAATACGGAGAAAAGCCTTTGTATGCGATATCGGGAATGATTATCCCGATGCCGGTGATACCTGCTTCCACCGGCGGCACATTCGGCGAGCCGTGGTGTACGTTGAATTCTATATTGGCGGGGTTGATCGCCGATTCGCGGGATTCATCTATCAATAAAGCAAGCGGCGTACCGGGATTTCCGGGGATACCGGAGGCAAAAGCCGCGTATGTTTTACCGCTGTCGGCCGTGACAGGGAAAGAGGCAAGGGCATCGGCTGCCGAGTTGCTGTTCTGTGGCGCAATCCCCACCATGAATGTCCGGTTGGCGGGCACGTCGATATAAGGCGTGGCTGTTCGAAAAGCAAAGTTATCTATCAAACGGACGGTTCCTGCATACACATCCACGGTCGGGGCGGGCGCATTGTGGATCACCTGCAGGCGCGCCATCGGGGTAAGAGGCAGTTTCAATATCGTACCGTCGGTCAGTACCGCAAAAAGCCCGAAATCCGGCGGGCCGGCCAAAAAGCCGCCGGCCAGAACAGTCACGGCCTTTCCTTTCAGGCTGCTCAAGTCGGCGCGATAGGTATTCACGACGTTCGCAGTGCCGGCAATCCGCAAAGTAAAATCGTTGATCGCCGGGTCAACGCTCAGATAGGCAGGCGAAAAATTGCCGTAGGCAAGATTGGTTACAGCGTTGTTGGCAACAAAAATGGCGTCCACGTCGACAGCCGGCGCATCGGGAGAGCCGTGGAACAGCGACACATCCACTTTTGACGTGTCGGCGGCTACTTCACGGGCATTTTCATTTATGGCCAGCTGGAACGGGCTGTTGGGATCTCCGAGGATGCCGTTAGCGACGATTACATATGTGCTACCGTTCGTCAGGGCTGCCTTCACATTCACCAGCGTATCTTCAACGGACAGGCTGTTGTCGAGTGCCACGCCGATGTTTACGTTGCCGGCAGGCACAAAAAGGAACGGAGAGGCGGAGAAATAGGTGATATCGTCGATCAGCAGCGAACCGTTCGCATAAATATCTACGGTCTGGTCCGGGGAATTGTGAATGACCTGAACCCGCGCGACCGGCGAAAGGGGCAATTCAACGACCGTACCGTTGGCCAGTGCGGCGAAAAGCCCGAAACCCGGGGAGCCGCCAAGCAGGCCGCTGGCGAAAATACGCGCCGAACCGCCTGTGAGGGTGCTCAGGTCGGCCTTGTAGGTGCCGACGATCGTGTTGCCGCCTGCCGGTTTCACGTCGAGATAATACACGCCGGGATCGACGCTCAGGTAGGGCGTAAAGGCGCCATAAGCCAGATTCGATACGATTTTATTGCCTGCGCGCACTGCTACGTCCACCGAAGGGGCGTTGAGGGCGCCGTGCAAAACGTTCAGGTCGACTTTTGCGGGATTCGAAGCGCCCTCGCGGGCTGCGTCGTCGATCACGAGGGAAAACGGCGTGACGGCGTTTCCATCGATGCCGATTGCCGTGATGGCGTAGGTCTTGCCGCTCTGAAAAGTCGGCGAAGCGGTAAAGAATGCATCGGCGGAAGAGCTGCTGTTTTCGGGCGCAATGGCGACCGAAACGGGTACGCCTGCGGGAACATTCAGAAACGGCGTGGCTTTGCGAAAGGCAAAATTATCGAGCGCCAGTACGCCGTTCAGGTACACATCCACCGCTGCGTCGGGTGCATTGTGGATGACTTGTAATCGCGCGAATTGCGCCTCGGCGGCCACTACCGAAAGTAGCAGTACCCAAAGGGTTGTGATTAAATTTTTCATGTGCACAAAGGAAGATTGGTTTGAGAAATGGTTCTTTAAATGCCTCACAAACAGCATCTGTGGAAATTGTGTTTAGCCTTTAGGTGTGCTTTGTTAAACAAAACCTGAATTTTGCCAAATCCGGCGAAATCCGTTTCAGCGCTCAACATTTTTCGGGAATCAGGAACGGGCGCTTACACCCTCGTTTTCTCCAGCAGCCAGGCTTTTTCGGCGATTTGTTCCGTGCCTTCCACCTCCTCTGCCAGTTTTTTCATCGCTTGCCGGTCGCTGCGCTGGGTTTCCAGCAGCCTGCGGGTAAATCGGACCAGGTTCAGATTCAGGTCCCGGTGATAGCCGAGGTCTTTTTGTCGACGAAGGTATGCCGCGAAACTCGTGAGCAGGGAATCCAGCGCCTTGAATTCGCCAAGTTCGTAATAACTGCGCAGGAGCATTCGCCGGGCATCCAGCAGGTTGAGCCGGTCTTCGAGTTCGAGTTGCTGTAGCAGGGGCATGGCCTGCGCGAAATCCTGCTTTCGAAAATGCAGAAATGCGAGGTTGTAGCGGTACAGCGATTCCCGCTCGCGGGGATGCAGGCTGTTTTTGTATTGCTCGAAAAAGAGACTTACCCAGTCGTGTTCTCCGAGCGCCGTACCGATCCGAATCACATTCTTATACGTGAATCCCGAAATCCAGCCGTTTTCTGTGAGGAGGTTTTGGGCCAGACCGGAGCGGTACAATTCGAAAGCTTCCCGGATAAATTCCTTTTGACCGCTGTTCATCCGGCGAATGCAATAGTTGATGCCGAGCAGGTGAATATCGCGGAGTTCGGAGGAGGCAAATTTGCCCGCGTGGGCAGCAAGAACGGCTTTCCATGCTTCAAAAAAGGCCGGTTGTCCGGGCTCGCGCAATGCGCGGTACAAAAAGTAGTACAATGCGACGGCCGGGTGTTCTTTCAACCAGTCGCCGTTGTCCACGAGTTGCAACAGCTCATCCAGAAAATCCGTATCGTGGTGCTGCGCCCCGATGGCCTGGTGCGTGAGCGCAGAACAGGCGTGCCGGAGCATTTCGGACAGGTAAAAAACCGTCAGGTGCTGCTGAATGGGCTGCAGGTCGAGTGATGCCGAGCGTCCGCGGGGTGCAAGTGCTTCCAGTTTTTCCAGGTGCAGGTCATATTGATCAAAATGCCAGCGCGCGTCGCGGCCGGGACCGCTTTTCAATTGTTTTTCGGCCTGTTTCCATTCGTAGTCCAGTAATTCGTCGAGGTTGCGGCGGCGCAGTGCGCGACAGAGGTAATAGTTGTAATCGGCGCCGGTGGACTCCATTTCCTCAATGGCAAGGTAACGCCGTACCAGGTCGAGCAGGTACGACATGGTATGGCGCAGCGCGCGGTTGTCGTATTTTTTTTTCGGAAAAGCGGCAGCAAACAGCCGCTCCTGGCTGAGTGCGCGGGAAAGCGACTCGCCCGGTGTTGCGGGGCCTTCGGATAACCGGGCGCTGATATATTCGCATAAATTCGTCACTTCCACGCGACGATTGAATACTTCACTGCGGGCAAAGCGGCAGAGTGATTTCATATCCCTGGCACTCAGGCGTCGCAGGGTGTAGAGCAGGAAAGACTCGGTCATAGCGCTAGGGCGGATTCGCAAAACGGTCCTTGCACCTGGCATGGACGGTTTTGGTGTTACAATTGAATTAATTTGACAAAAATATTTTAATAAATATTGTAAATCAGTATTTTAGTAATAAATATTTTCGGCAAACACTTAAAATTGTACATTGTGTCAACGGAAATGCGGGTATACTTTTGGCCCATCAAACAATAATCTTATGAAACATGTCTATTTGATCCTGTTGCTGTTCACCGCATTTGCCGTTTCAGGGCAATCTTCTTACTGGGAAGAACTGAATGCGCCGCCGGGAGGCGCGCCCACGAAGATCATGCAGACGACTTCCGGCGAGGTTTACGCGGAATATTACGACCACGCCGTTTTTTATTCCCAGGACAACGGACTTCACTGGGCCCGGATATTCTGGCCATCGACCGACCCGGATACGGGTTTCGCGTCGATCACCGTCGGAAAAGCGGGTATCCTGTTCGCCCAGCGCAATGCAAATTTTACCTTTTCCCCTTATTACGATACCTATGTTTCCACGGATAACGGGTCTACCTGGCAACTGGCAGTGGACTCCTCCCTGATCCACAGCGTTTGCCAGACCGCTTCCGGCAAGTGGTTCGGCATCCGGGATGCTGATCCGCAATACCCGGGCTTGTCTACGGAGGTGGTGCGTTCCGACGATCAGGGAGTTACATGGACGACGGTGACGGTTATCAATAACGCTTTGTACACCGGAAACCACCTGAGCGTCGACGATTACGACAGACTGGTGCTCGATTTAAGTTTCTATTACCTTGTCTCTTTTTCACCTGACGAAGGGCAGACCTGGTTCGAGGCCTTTGGTAATTTTACCTACGATGATTACGTGATCACATTACAGAATACGGTGCTGTCCTGGTCGCCGGGCAGCAAAATGATCATCAATCGCAATGCCTCGGGCGTTTCTGCCCCGGTTACGATCGACTCGCTGAATAATGGCGCCTTTGTCAGGATCGCAGGGCTGTATTTGTCAACCAACAGCACGGATATCTACGCAGTGGGAAGTTCTCAGAGCCTGACGCCGTCCGTTTATTACTATTACAAATCTTCGGACGACGGCCTTACCTGGACTCCCCTCCCCGGTGTTTCCGATTTTTATACGCTGCCGGTTTTCATGCATTTGGCCGACAATTCGCTGATTTCCGTGCGCCAGTTTGCCATGTATCGCTCTGCAGACAACGGTCAAAACTGGTTTTTTTCCACGTATGGCATTGCCAGAAACCAGATCACGAAACTGGAGGTGCTCGGCGATTCCCTTTGGTTTGCCATGACCTATGCAGGTTTGTGGAAAACGACCGATGCCGGCCAGCAATGGACACTCCTAAAACCTTTAAATAAAGATTACAATTATCATTACGGGGAGAGTTTTGCGGCTGATGCCTCGGGCAGGTTGTTGATGTGCGCCGGTGATTCCGTTTTGCTCTCTTCCGATTTTGGAACGGGTTTTAGCGCAGTGACCCCGCCGGATTACGGTGGCAATTCGTTTAAAAAAGTCGGGATTCATTCGCTTACAGGTTCCTTGTTTGTGGCCGGCAACCACGGGACATTGCGTTCTGCGGACAATGGCGGCTCCTGGAATTACGTAACGGACTCGCTGTTTTTGAGAAAGATGCTTCTTCATCCTTCAGGTACCTTGTATGCGCTAATGGACAGTTTTCCGCCGGCATTTCAGGGAGCCCAGTATTACCTGTACCGGTCAACAGACGACGGCCTCCACTGGCATCTACTTCTGGATAATTATATTACCGATTTTAGCATAAGCCCGCTCGGTGAAATTTTCGCCTGCTTTCCATACACCACATATCGGTCCACCGACAACGGGAACACGTGGATTGTTCAGAATACGGGGAACTACTTTTCCTACTTTTATGCAAATCAGGCCAACCAGTTGTTTGCCATCGGTGATGCGGACGATCTACGCGAATCGGTCGATTTCGGATTGTCGTGGCAGGTAGTACCCAAGATCCCTGAATTGTCAGGAGAATTTTATTCCTATCCCGGTTCTCTCGATTTCGACCCCGCAGGGAGAATGTATGCTCCGGCGTTACCTTACGGCAATTACGGATTCCTGTTCCGAACGGCTCATTCCACGGC
>JAKOXM010000016.1 GCA_029781095.1 Bacteroidota bacterium | reverse complement strand
ATTGTACCCCAATCCATCCGCGGGCAATGTCTGGATTTCGGTATCGGCCCCAGCCCATGCCGTGGTGCGTATCGAGATGTTCGACCTGCTCGGCCGCGTCGTATTTTCCCGTGAATATATCGTCGATCCCGGTGAACAAACGCTTCAATTGCCCGTGGAACAGGTAAGGTCCGGCCTGTATCTGTGCTTGCTGCGTGCCCCCGATGCATCCTTTACCCGGAAATTACTCATCAATCATCCATAACCACTATGCAAAACGCCAAACAGACGCTTCGACTGATCGGGGCAATCTTTCTGCTTTTCCTGGCATTCTATCTGCCATTGATGACCTGCATTCAAAAAGCCACCACGCACCTGGAAACGGAAGCCACGGTGACGGAGGTGCGGGTGTCGCCACCTTCCAAATCATCGCGGAGGGCGCCGGACCGCAACGTGCAATATGCCTATACGGCGAATGGAATGGAATACCAGGGTTACGACCCTGTTTATGAGGTAGACGCTTCCGTTAAACCTGGCGACAAAGTCATGATCATCTATAGCAAAAACGATCCGGCCGACTCACGGGTCTCCGAATTCGGATTTTTCGGCCTGAAAGTGATGCTTACGGCGCTCGTTTTATCCGGGTATTTGATTTTTACCTATTTCCGGAACCGGCGACAGTCGTAGCAAGGGCTTGCGCGAGGCTATGCCCAAAACCTTAAACAAGCCCATTATGAGCGTACGGTACAAAATCCGCGACCAGCACGGTTTGAACTACCTGACCTGCCCGATCACAGGATGGGTTGACCTGTTCGCCCGGCAAGTTTATCGCGACATCGTATTGGACAGTTGGCGCTACTGCCAACAGCACAAAGGCTTTCAGGTACATGCCTATACCCTGATGCCCAACCATCTGCATCTGATAGCGAGCTGCAAGCCGCCTTTCCGGCTGGAAGATGTGATGCGGGATTGGAAAAGGCATGCGGCACGTCAGACTCTGCTGTATTTACAGGATAAAAACACCGTAGAAAGCCGCCGCGACTGGTTGTTGTATCTGTTCAGTTATTTTGCCCTCGGTAAAAAGGACAAGCAGACCTACCAGATCTGGCAGCATGATAATCACCCGATCGAGTTGTACAGCGAAGAAGTGATTTTGCAAAAGTTGAATTATATTCACATGAACGCGGTTAAGGCGGGGTTTGTGGAGAAACCGGAAGACTGGACATATAGCAGCGCGCCGTTTTATGCAGAAAATGAAGTAGAGGGCGTTGTGAAGAAGGAATCGTTGTTGGATATTGTGCCGGTCTGGCAGTGGTTTTATGAGGAGGGGCCGGGGATTTGGGCGAAGCCCGACCGATAGGAGACGCGAGGCAAAGCCTCGCGCCAGCCTCGGCGATAAATATTTTATCCAATTTGGCTTATGGGTTTTCCGGTACAGGGTGGCAACAATTGCGTAAGAGCCGGTCTTCTTGGCCTGGTGGTGGGCGATGCCCTGGGTGTGCCGGTGGAATTCAAAAGCCGGGAGGAAATCCGGCGGCAACCTGTAACCGATATGCTGGGCTATGGCACGCATCATCAACCGCCAGGCACCTGGTCGGACGACAGTTCGCTGGCGCTTTGCCTGGCCGAGACGCTCATGGAAGGTTATGACCTGGAAAAGATCGGTCGAAGTTTCGTGGACTGGCTTTACCACAACAAATGGACGGCCCACGGTAACGTTTTCGACGTCGGGAGTGCGACGATGGCAGCCATTTCGAGGTTGCAGAAGGGTATGTCGCCTGTTTTGGCCGGCGGCACCGACGAATTCTCCAACGGGAACGGTTCCCTGATGCGCATATTGCCGATCCTGTATTTTGTAAGGCATCAAACGGAAGAGGAGCGGTTTGAGGTTGTCAAGGCCGTTTCATCGATCACCCATGCGCATATCCGTTCTGTGCTCGCCTGTTTTTATTATATTGAATTCGCCCGCCTTGTTTGCGAGGGCCTGCCGGTAAATGATGCATATGCGGCTACAAATACTATAGTGAAACGTATTATCGCTACAAGGCAAATTCCGGCAGGTGAAGCCGCACATTTTGACAGGATACTGCGCGGGGATATTGACCGGCTTCGGGAAAGCGACGTCAAGGGAAGCGGGTATGTCATTCACTCTTTGGAAGCGAGTCTGTGGTGCGTGCTGACTTCGGGTTCATACCGGGAAGCCGTTTTGAAGGCCGTCAACCTGGGCGAGGACGCCGATACGACCGGTGCGATCACCGGCGGGCTGGCGGGAATCGTATTTGGAGAAGATAGTATTCCGGCTGAATGGATCAGGATAATTGCCCGAATAAACGAGATCGAATCGCTCATCGGGCGGCTGAGCGATAAGGTAAGCGGGATGGATGGTTCTATTAAGGGCGATTAAACAACCTTGCTTTTCCAGAATTACAAATTCCGTATTGCTTTTGCCGGATATCCCGATCGCCAGGACGTTGTAGTCGATTTGTTGTATGGCCGTTTTACACGCTTTTTGTGAAACGGCCATTTTTCTTTGTTGCAAGATTTTGACGGCCCCTTGCCCGGAGGCGAAATGACTTAAAAGCAGCGGTAATCTTTGCAGCATGCCGGAACGCCACGAAATACAAATATCCCTTTTTGAATGTTGATTCTTTTGAATGTTTTTATATTTGTATGCCAACAACACTCCTGCATACCGGAGAACAACTTCAACCTGAATCGCAAAACCAATGAAGCCATTATCCCGCCTTTCCCTTACCCTGCCCGTCCTGTTCTTCTCCGCGCAACTTTTCGCACAAAGTTCTGCTCCCAACAACACCCTCCGGGGCCGCGTGCTCTACCAAAGCAGCGGCAACAAACCCGCCAAGGGCGTCCGGATCAAGGAAACGGACAGCAACGGCGACTACTCCAAAGACAACGGAGACTACCGCCTCGTCTTCCAGACCAAACGCAACGGCGCAACCCTCGCGCT
>JAKOXM010000805.1 GCA_029781095.1 Bacteroidota bacterium | reverse complement strand
ATTGCGGCATTTGCAGGACACCTCGGAATAGCAGAAAATCGCTGCCGGTTCCTGGCAATTGACGGAGAACATGAGGCTTTGATCAATCCGGACTCATCCCCCTACCCCTCCGGTAACAAGATGGAACCGGGATTGTCGTGGATCGATTTGAAAATGAGCGATGTTGCCGATATTGAGCGCAATGACAACGTTTTTATCCTGAATACAGGCTCTCCTCATTATGTCCGTTTTGTCGATTCGGTTGAAAACGTCGATATGGTGCAGGAGGGCCGTGCCATTCGATACTCGGAACGATTCAAAAAGGAGGGCATCAATGTGAATCTCGTTGCCGTTCAGCCAAACGGGGGCCTGGCCATTCGGACATATGAACGCGGCGTGGAAAATGAAACCCTCGCTTGCGGCACCGGGGTGACGGCCGCGGCACTGGCATTTTCCCGCTATATGAAAAAAGAACATCTTTCATACAACGTTCCCGTGCATGCGCTGGGCGGCGACCTGATCGTTCGTTTTAAGGCAGCCGATGACACCGTGCCTTTTACCGATATTTGGCTGTGCGGCCCTGCCCAAAGCGTATTTAAGGGCGAAATATTGCTCGTTTAGTATTCCGAAAATTACTGAATTAAAAATCGAACCTGACATTCAAATGGTGCAACGCCTACCCTTTTTGTTTATTTTATTGATTTCGACTGCGATTGCAGCGCAAACCGACAGCCTGCCCGCTATCGGGCAACGCATTGCGGACGCCCGACTGCAATTGCTTGTTTCCCTTCAGGCAAATGACTTGTCCGAGTCCGCACTCTGGCGCGATTCACTGTTGCGTTTTGGAGACACAGACCATGCAGGGCTGGTTTGGGATGAACAGTGGCTTCTCTATTTCTGGGAAGAAACGTACGGCAATCTGTTCGACGAAGTCGTGCGCTTCGATGAAACGGAGCGTCAAAGGCTGGCCGACAAAGTTCAGCCGCCCAAAGACCACCTTTTCGAGTGGCTCGACAGCGCGGTATACGACAGGCGTTTTGAATTGTATGAAAATATTGGTCGGGGATTTTTAACTGAGGAAGAGAAACAGTTTGCATTAATTGAACTTGATTATTTGCTCCGGCTGAACCAGCAGGAACAGGCATCAGGAGAATGGAAAAACAGGCTGGAGGCCTTTCTCAAACGTTACCCGGAGTCCCGGTTTCAGAATTATATCCGGTCCAATCTCTATAATGAAAGTGTGACCGGCAAGTCCTACCAGTCTGACCCAAACCGCGGGTTTACAATCGATCTGCTTTTTGCCAGCGGCAGGTGGCGCAATAATCTCGAAACAACGATGGGCTCTCCCTATGGATTTGACCTCGGCATTTCTTACTGGCAGCGTCGATGGAGTCTGGGGCTGCGTTGCACATTTGGCTGGGAGAAACTTTCGCGCCCGGTTTTTCAGGACGGGTTTGAATGGCCAAAGGATGACCCGACTGTACTTATCATACCGTCTCTGGAAATTGGTTACGATATTTTGAACAATCAGAAAATCAGGCTTTTCCCTGCCATTGGGGCGGGCATCAGCATCTTAAAGCCGCCTGGGACAACAGAGGAGACCGACAATCCGCCGCCGGATTATTACTCCAATTTTTTCTATGCAAAAGGCTGCTGGGGAGGCTCTCTCAATGCCGATATAAAACTGAAAAACTTTGATGTTTACGACACGAAAAACGCGCCTGACAATTCAAATCTCTGTATTCGCTTGCGCGTCGGCTACAATCGGCTATTTTGGGGAAAAGAAAACCTGGCACTACAAGGCGATATGTTTTTCTTTGCCGTTGGCGTAAACATTTTTGGCCACGTTTTGCGTTAGGCTCTACGTTTTTATCACCCCTGCTTATGGTTGACAGTACTTTTTCTACCGCACCTTTCGACTGGCTTTCCGACCTGGGTCCGGCATTCGCTGCACAGGAATCCTGGCTGGACGGTTCATATAACCGCCCGGCGCTATTTCATTTGATGTACAAACCGATGGAGCCATTTGCCATTGCCTGCGGCGCCGGGCTGCTGGCGGAACACGTTCGGAAGTTTCGTTTTTCGGTGGATGTAATCCAGCACTTCGGGCAAATTACCGATGAACACGGACGTTCGGTTTTTCAGGAAAGTTTTCTGAATTATCTGCAAAGACTGCACCTCCGCGTACAGGTGAATGCAGCCCCGGAAGGTACTCTCTTGCTTCCCGGCGAGCCGATCATGATCGTACAGGGACCCATTGCACAAATCCGACTGCTTGAATCTGCATTTCGCCTATTGCTTTGGGAATCAACACACTGGGCAACGATGGCCGCCATAAGCCGGTGGAAAAGCGGTAAATGGACGGAAGAAGATACGCCTTCGGCGCCCGGCTATCCGTTTAATCCGGACGGCTGGAAGATCAGAGCCGCTTTCATCGGAGGCGCATCGACAGATGAAATCCTGGGCAATGTCGGCAAAACCATCAGGCAATCATTTCCGGGTGAAGGGCTGACCAGCCTCGAATACAAATCCGGCGAGCCGATGGTCCAGATTCGCCGCCTTTTCAAAGGGAATACGCCTTTGGGCGACGTATGGCTGACTACTGCGCAGGAAGAAGAGGCCAGCGTGAGCAAAACAAGGGCACGATTTACGGATGAAAACTCGAACAAGCCCACGGAAATTCAAATGACCCGGTTTCAGAATCTGTACCAACCGGTGCTGGTAAAAGGGCACCCTGTCCTGGCGCCTTCGCGGCTGGGATACCTGCGCCAGCGCATGCTGAAGCAAACGGAGGCCTTTCACAAGGCCGACCTGAAAAAATATCCGCATGGCTGGTATTTGTAGCCTGATTATTTCGAGAAGCTCTTTTTTTAAGGCGCTTATGCAGAGGGATGATCGGGGGCAACGCCGCCGACTCATACCAGGGATGCAATTCATGGCCAAACGACCGGTCATAGCGGCAAATAATGCGTTTTCAGAGCAAAAATGATTTTCAGGCCAGGTGTTTTCCCGGCGCATCCGGTCAAAAATAGAGACAACAATGGATTTCGGCAAGCTTGACTCTGTTGATCATGTTGATTTTTCGCTTCAGCCCGATCCCCCGCAAAACGGGACGGTGTTATCGGTATTGCCCCGAAACTCGAAGAAAAGTATCTATATCGGCGCTACCGGATACAACATGAGACCCTGGGTCGGGCATTGGTATCCGCCCGGAACGAAAGAAAAGGACTTTCTCCGGGCTTACGGCTTGCAGTTCAATACGATTGAGCACAATACGACCCATTACCGGATACCAGATGAGGCCACTGTGGCACGCTGGTACGAAGAGACACCCGACGATTTTCGTTTTTGCCCGAAAATACCCCAGACCATCAGCCACGCGCGGGATCTCGGCCTTTCCGGTGGACAAACAGCACTTTTTTGCAGCGTGATCAGTGGATTGCAGGAAAAACTCGGCTGCTGTTTCCTGCAGTTGCCGCCATACTTCAACACACAGCACCTGAATGTGCTGGGCCGCTTTCTGGATGTATTTCCCCGTGAAATTCCCCTTGCAGTAGAAGTGCGCCACGAATCGTTTTTCCAGCCTGCCATGGCGTCTGAAGATTATTTTCAATTGCTGGGTGACCACCACGCGGCCACTGTCATTACAGATGTATCGGGCCGTCGCGATGTTTGCCACATGCGTCTGACAACCGGCAAAGTCCTCGTTCGTTTTGTAGGAAATGCCCTGCATCCCTCGGATTATCAGCGGATTGAGGAGTGGGCTGCACGCATCGCATCGTGGATGGATGAAGGTTTGCAAGAGGTATATTTCTTTACACACGAGCCTGACAACATGCTGGCTCCCGAACTTGCGCGATATTGTTTTGATACCTTTTCCGGCATCATGCCCGGCGTTTCCATGCGCGGTCCGCTGCCGGTAGCGGGACAACAGGGAACTTTATTCTAGGAAAAACATGCTTGTGCCGGGAGAATGAATCTGCATCCCATCTGTTAAATTTATGTAACGCGGCTGCCAATTCTTTTTCATCTTGCTTGTTTTTTCATCGAAAACCGCACATTTGCGACTCATCTTGTATAGAAATCCCGATTTCGCATCGTCTCATGGACAACCTGCCACTCATACACCGCGACATTTCCTGGTTATCGTTCAACTACCGCGTTTTGCAGGAGGCGAAAGACCCGGCGGTGCCGTTGCTGGAGCGTCTGAAATTCCTGGCGATCTATTCTTCCAACCTGGACGAGTTTTTCCGCATCCGGGTGGCCGGTATTAGAAAATTGAAAAAAGTCGGAAAAAAGACCAAGGCCCAACTTGATTTTGATCCGAGTGCCGTGCTGAAAGAGGTGCACCGGATTGTGAACCTTCAGCAGGAAGAGTTTTCGAAAATTTACGAACAGCAGATCGTGCCGGAATTAAGAAAGCACCACATCCATATCCTGCGGCGACTCGATCTCAATGAAGAACAAAAGGTTTTTGTTGAAAATTACTTTCACAACAATCTGCTCCCGTTCGTAATGCCTGTATTGCTGGTAAAACGTCGCATCCGGCCCTTTCTGGCAAATGCCAACCTTTACCTCGCTATTCACCTGCGTCAAAAGAAAAAGCCGCTGAGTGAAAGTGAATACGCGCTGGTCAAAATCCCTACGGACCAGTTACCCCGTTTCATCAAGTTGCCCTCTTCCAGCGATCGCCAGAATCTTATCCTGCTGGATGACATCGTAAGGCACTCTGTATCGTGGCTTTTTCCGGGATATGATATTCAGGATACATACTCGATCAAACTTACCCGCGATGCCGAACTGTATATCGACGATGAATATTCCGGCGATCTGGTGCAAAAGATCAAGTCCAGTTTGCAGAAACGGCAGGTTGGTCCGGCAAGCCGCTTTGTTTTTGACCGTGACATGCCGGGGCATTTGGTCAATTACCTGCAGGACACTTTCGATCTCGGGAAGAATGACATGTTGCCGGAAGGTCGTTACCACAACAATTTCGACTTTTTCAAATTTCCCGATTTCGGGATGACGCACCTCAAATACAAACCGCTCCCGCCGCTTCATCATCCCGGACTGCATGATGCGGAGAATCCTTTCGATGTAATCCGGAAAAAGGATCAACTGCTTCACTTTCCCTATCATTCATACCATTCTGTCGTCAATTTTTTTGAAAAGGCCGCAGAAGACCCCGCTGTTACCCATATCAAGGTCATACAATATCGCGTAGCGCGGCACAGCCGCATTCTGGAAAGTCTGATCAACGCCGTGACGCATGGCAAACAGGTATCTGCGTTTGTTGAGATAAAGGCCCGGTTCGACGAAGCGGCCAACCTGGAATGGGGAGAAAAACTGGAAAAGGCGGGCGTACGCGTGCATTATTCATTTCCCGGCGTAAAGGTACACTCCAAACTCGCCCTCGTTCGCCGGATCGAAAACGAACAGCCTGTCCTTTACAGTTATCTTGGAACCGGCAATTTTCACGAGGAGACGGCGAAAGTATATTCCGATTTCGGCATTTTTACGGCTGATCAGCGGTTGACAACCGAAGTGAGCAATGTGTTTTCGTTTCTGGAAAACATCATTCCGCCGAAACAGGAGTTCGAGCACTTGCTCGTCGGCAAATTCAACCTCCGTCCGGCGCTTTACCGCCTGATCGACAACGAAATTGCCGCAGCCAAACGCAAAAGGCCCGCGAAAATGATCCTGAAAATCAACAGCCTGGAAGACAAGGGTATCATTGCCAAACTCTATGAAGCATCTCAGGCGGGGGTCAAAATTCAACTTATTATACGCGGAATTTGTTGTCTGGTACCGGGGTTAAAACGATTCAGTGAAAACATCGAGGTCATTAGCATCGTCGATCGTTTTCTGGAACACTCGAGGGTACTGCTTTTTTATAATGGCGGCGATGAACGGATCTTCCTCAGCAGCGCAGACTGGATGGAACGCAACCTTAGTTACCGCATCGAAACCACCTTCCCTGTTTACGACCCCGACCTGAAATCTGAAATAAAGGCATTGCTCGACCTGCAATTAAACGATAATGTAAAGGCCCGTATCATTGACCGATATGACAAGAACGAATATCGGCGGGCAAATACAGATATCCCGGTGAGAACCCAGTTGGAAACGTATTTTTATTTCAAAAGAAAATCGGATAAAGCATGAATCCGTTTACAGAACAGGAAACAGCCGAAATACGCGAATTATTCGGAGCGTTGCCGGAACAACTGGATATAGAAACGTTTCGCAAAACCCTTCGCGATCTGAGGGCCAAATACCATCCGGACAATTTTGAAAAATTCGGCGACGAGGTCGTTCGACAATTGGCAACGGAACGTTTTCAGCGCATCGAACAACTCGCAGAAAAACTGGAAGCCTGGAAAAGCGGAAAAACGTTGCCGGGTGTGTCCGCTCCTCCTTCGACAAGCGGCGAAAGTATGATCTTCGACCCGCGGGCGCGATTTGCCTATAAAGAGATGAAGATCGAGATCCGCACAAGCGACAAGGATCTGAAATATCACCTGTTCGGCACTTTTTACCGCTGGCTTACCCTTGGCGACCGGTTCCGGATACCCGACAGCAAGGCATTTCTTATTGCCGACGAGGAGCATGCCGGTCGAAGCATCGGGTTTACAGAATCCATCCGGGTTTACCTGACCTTCGAAGAAGACGACTCCGTCGAGACGATCGTAAAATGGCTGTATGGAAAAATCGCAGGCCGGGCTGATGTGGTGCTCATAGAAGGTGAACAGGTGCCCATTGATTACGAAGCCCTGCTTCTCGCGATAAAAAAGCGATCCTACAAACTATTGGTATCGACAAACCAGTGATTTTTCAATTGATTTACAAGCGGTTAAAAGAAAATCATATTTTTTCTTTCAATTGGCTTGTCAGTTTGAAACACACAATATTATCTTTGCACCCGCCGAACAACAGAACACCGGTTTGGCGAACATTCATTGCGGAAGTAGCTCAGTTGGTAGAGCGCAACCTTGCCAAGGTTGAGGTCGCGAGTTCGAGTCTCGTTTTCCGCTCAAAAGTCTGCGAAATATCGCAGGCTTTTTTTTGTTTCCGGCTGTTCGTTGTGCAAATTGGCCGATTGCCATTAACTTTGTTCTCACTGCCCGGGTGGTGGAATGGTAGACACGCAGGACTTAAAATCCTGTGACCTTAGCGGTCGTATGGGTTCGAGTCCCATTCCGGGCACGACGAGAGGCTCCCGACATCGGGGGCCTTTCGTTTTACCGGCAGGAAAATATACTTCGCCGGAGCATCGTTAGAGGCAGAAATCTTCCAGCGCATGCGAAAACACCTGCTTTTCCTACCCCTGTTGCTATGTACGTTCGGCCTTTCCGGGCAGAAAAAATCAACGGCAAAACCCGTCGCTTCATTCACTTATGATCTCTCCGAGGCGCTGAAACAAAACCTGGTATCGGTTACCGCAGAAGGTACCGGCGGGTACTTTGGCCCGAGTCTGAAAGTTACCTGTAAAAATTTGCGGGGCAAATTATTGAGACTCCGTATCCCGCAGGGGCAATTCCTGGAGCCCTTGGACAGCACTTTTCAAACGCTCGTTGTTGCGGAACAACAAACCCTTGCCGTAGGACCCAAAAACCCCGCAGAAATCATTTTATCGACCTTTTGTTCGCAGGCCGGTGATCGATCGCCGATGTCGGGTGCTGCATTCGCTGTGGGCGCCATGGCCCCCGAGCAGATTTGCAAATTATTGAAATTCATTTCGGAAAAAGGGAAAATCAATTCTTCTGCTGCGCAATCTGCCGTTTGGTGCCTGACCGATAACAAGCCGCTCGGAAATATAGATGATGCAGAAATAACCAAATTTACCGCCGAATTACTTGGGAAAAACGTTCCCGGATACAAAATCAAACGGC
>JAKOXM010000804.1 GCA_029781095.1 Bacteroidota bacterium | reverse complement strand
AAGCCTTGCTTCTTCTGATCTTTCAGATTTCCCTGTCCGCCCGATCCTTTGCACAGCCCGGTTGCCCCGATCCGCAGGCAACCAACTTCAATGCTTCAGCCACCTCCAACGACGGTTCCTGTTTGTACCCGGTGACGGGCCTCATGCCCGTTTTTAAAGCCTTGCTGCCGGCAAATATGAACGAAGTCAGCGGTAATGTGCTGGCAGCGGGAAACTGGTACATGCACAACGACGGCGGCGACGGCTCCGTTTTCTATCGCTTCAACCCGGAGACCGGCGCGACGACCCAGGAAGTAAAACTGAAAAACGCCTCCAACAAAGACTGGGAAGATATTGCAGCCAGCAGCACGGATATTTATCTAGGCGACTTTGGCAACAACAACAATGACCGACAGGATCTCGGGATTTACAAGGTGCCCATTTCGCAGATCGGCAACAGCGGGAGCGAATCCATCAGCGACAATGAATGGTCCTTTATTCCATTCACATATGAAGACCAGACGGATTTTTCCACGGTTCCAACCGACAGCACGGTATTCGACTGCGAAGCAATGATCTTTTTTAACGGAAAACTGCACCTGTTCACGAAAAACCGCCGGGATTATACCACATCGCACTACGTTGTAAATCAGGCGACTGGAAAAGCCGAAAAACTGGAAACATTCGACACCAAGGGCATGATCACCGGGGCCGACCTTTCGCCCGACGGGAAAGTCGTGGCACTGCTCGGCTATAATCTGCAGGGGTTACCCACGGTGTTCGCCTGGTTGTTGTGGGACTGGCAGCAGGGCAGCGATCTGTTGTTCAGCGGCAACAAACGCCGCATCGAACTCGGTTCCGCCCTCGTGACCGGCCAGGCGGAAGGCATCGGTTTTAAGGACAGCCGTACGGGCTACATCACCAACGAACGAACAGTTGCCAACGGCATTGCGTTTGTAGAACCCTCGGTTCGTTATTTTGACATCGGTCAATGGGTGCCGGTCAGCGTTGGCGCTGATGAACCGGCGACGGCCCCGGGCTTCCGTGCATATCCAAATCCGGTTTTACAAGAGATTCATTTTCAGTTTTTTGAGCAAAAAAAACCTGAAATGATGCGGCTGCTTACGCAGGTCGGCCTGGAAGTTTTGCGGCTGACTGAAGTGCCGGCGTCGCTGGATATGAGCCGGTACCCCCCGGGCGTCTACACATTCCAGATGGTATGGGGCGAACGGGCGCAGGCGATCAGGGTGATAAAGGAATAAGTTGGTTTCTCGTGATTAACGTCATTTGACTGTTTTACCCGGCGCGGCGTATTTGGCTGCGGCATCGTCGAGCACGAGTACCCAGTCCTTTTCAATACCCGTTTGGGGTGGTTTAAATTCCATTACTCCCTGTTTGAGCGGCTGTCCGATTTTTTTTGTCTTGCCGCTGCGCGGATCAAACCACCAGGCCACGAGGTTTTTGCCTTTCAGATTTTTGGTATTAACGGAAACGGTTTTGCCCACCGGCAAATAAATCATGGCATAACTGCCGTCTTTGGCGCGTAAAGCGGTCATGTATTCACCCTTTTCGCTCTGTCCGGCGGCAATCAGCGATTGATCGGGTATGCCCTGCAGCATGGGCCGCGATTCGATCAGCCGGCGCAGGTAGCCCACCTGTTTGGCGCCCGGCCGGTCGATGGCTTCCGTCCAGTACCGGTCGGCATGGTTGATAACCTCGTATTTCGGCGACCAGAACTGCCACACGGCATGGTGGCCGTAGGTAACGCCGCAGCCGCCTGCAAACACCGAGCGGTAGGTTTGCTTGCGCACGTCGTAATCGCGGAAATAGCCATTGGCGGGGTCCCAGTTTGGCCATGGATTCACCGGGTGGTCTTCGTAATTGGGCTCGGCGTCGAGAGTAGGTTTGGCGGGCGACAAGGCGTAGTCGCGCGTGATCCATTCCCAAACGGG
>JAKOXM010000802.1 GCA_029781095.1 Bacteroidota bacterium | reverse complement strand
GACGATTATCGTTACCAGAATGGTATCTGAAGCGGTGCAGCCCGCCGGATTTGTTACGGTAACGGAATAAATCCCCATTGCATTGACCACGATTTCGGCGGTCGTTGCGCCGGTTGACCATTGATAAATCGAGCCGGGGGCGGCTGCATGCAGGGTGGTTTCCTGTCCTTGTTGCAAAACAATGTCTGCTCCGAGGTCTATCGTTGGCGAGGCGTTCACCGTCACTTGCACGGAAACAGGCGCAGAAACGCATCCCGAACTTGTTCCGGTCACTGAAAAAGCAGTCGTTTCCATCGGGCTGACACTGATGGAATCTCCTGTTTCGCCGTTGCTCCAATTGTAGGTTTCTGCGCCGGTTGCCGTCAAAACCGCAGTTTCACCGGTGCAAATTGTGGCGTCCTGCACAGAAACGGTCGGAATTGGGTTCACTGTAACCTGCGCCGAAACGGGCGCCGAGGAAATGCCCGCCGTTTTTCCTATGACTGTAAAAGTGGTGGTCTCGGCCGGGCTGACCGTGATGCTGTTTCCCGTTTCACCATTGCTCCATTGATAATACGCCGCCCCGCTCGCGATCAAAGTAGCGGAC
The DNA here is from genome assembly GCA_029781095.1 of Bacteroidota bacterium. Lineage (GTDB taxonomy): Bacteria > Bacteroidota > Bacteroidia > Chitinophagales > Saprospiraceae > M3007. Next base: position 995 of record JAKOXM010000802.1, on the reverse strand, counting down.
TGTCCGGGGCAAATACTTTGGCTCGTCACAGTTACAGTCGGCGCTGGGGCTGCCGGCGGACAACCGCCCGGAAAATAGAGGTCAATGATGTTTTGCATGGCTTGCTTGCCCAGCGTGCCGAGTGTCGAATCGTACTGCGTCTTCCAGATATTGTACCAACCCGACCCATAATCCGGGTCGCCACCGGGAGGTATACTGCCGCCAAAAAAAGCGTTGGCATGCGCCAAAAACTCAGCGTTGTCGGCTGGAAGGATATCTTTGTAATGCGTCAACCGGTCGCAAATCAGTTTCGAGGGTTGCAGATTTTCGGCATCAATACTTGCCTTGAGTGCTGCCGCGTTTTGCGGATGAACGCCCCAGAAATGGATGAGCGGGCGCAAATCTGCCCCTGCTGTCCTCGAAAATCGCAAAATCCGGCTGTCGACCTCCGTTAAAGTATCACCCGGTGTTTGGGCGATGAAGTCCAGATTCTCTTTTCTGTAAAAGGAATCGATCATTTCCCAGCCGAAAAGGGCGGCCATTTCCACATATTTTGCGTAGCCGCGCTGTTGGTAGCGCACTTCGTCTTTGGTTGTGTTTGAAATGTCCATGGGGTTTCCGGCGCGGAAATTTGGCGTGACCATCCAGTTCATCGCCGCCTGATCGCGCGTGATTTGCGGGTGATTGTCAAAGGACTCGCCGAGTGCGGTGTCAATATCCATCCCGTACAGCCGGTTGTAAATTGCCGCCGCCAGCAAATTGACCGCCGCTTCGGTTTCGCCGGGAAACTTGCTGAACAACTGCGCGTGACCCAGTTCGTGAAACTCGGTCTCCCAGAAAGTATTGCCCGGCCTTAAAAACCAGTGATTCTTGTTCCCGTTTTCAGGCGCCAAAGGGTCATATATATTGTTGATCTGCGGATTGCCGATGCCATAAAAGCCATACATGATATCGACGTCGACCTGCAAGTACAGCATCGTATTATTCCTGATCAGCGGATAGCCTAACAGGGTGGA
>JAKOXM010000796.1 GCA_029781095.1 Bacteroidota bacterium | reverse complement strand
CCTCGGCTATTCCGGCACCATTACGCCGCCGGTCATTTTGCGCAATGTTTTTCAAAACCCGGGGTGGTATACACAATATACGCCATACCAGGCTGAAATCGCGCAGGGCCGTCTGGAAAGCCTTTTGAATTTCCAGACGATGGTCAGTGACCTTACCGGACTGCCGATCGCCAATGCCAGCCTGCTCGACGAAGGAACGGCTGCTGCCGAAGCGATGCACATGTTTTACGCTGAAAAAAACAAACGGGCGCAGGCCGGCGAAGAGGCCAACGAGTTTTTCGTGTCCGAAATGGTGCTTCCGCAGACGATCGACGTTTTGAAAACGCGTGCGTTGCCGCATGGCATCCGGCTGGTCACGGGCGACTGGAAATCATACCGGTTTTCGGAAAAAACCTTTGGTGTTTTGCTGCAATACCCTGACAAACAGGGCAATATTGAAGACTACCGCGCTTTCGTGGAAAAAGCCAAGGCAGGGGGCGTTTTTGTTTGTGCAGCAGCGGACATCCTCAGCCTGGCGCTGCTGAAACCACCCGGCGAATGGGGCGCTGACTGCGTTGTCGGCAATACACAGCGCCTCGGCGTTCCGATGGGATACGGTGGCCCCCATGCGGCATACTTTGCCTGTTCGGAGGATTTCAAACGCCAGATTCCAGGTCGGATCATCGGCGTTTCGGTGGACAGGCACGGCAATCGCGCGCTTCGGATGGCTCTTCAGACGAGAGAACAACATATCCGCCGCGAAAAAGCCACTTCCAATATCTGCACGGCCCAGGCCTTGCTGGCCAACATGGCGGCCATGTACGCCGTTTACCACGGCCCGGCAGGCATCAGGGGTATCGCTGCCCGCACACACGCGATGGCGGCGGCACTCGCAGGCGCCCTCGGAAAAGCGGGATTCAAACAGACCAACGCGCATTTCTTCGATACCATCCGGCTGGAAATGGCCGCCGATCAACTTGCGGGCATCCGGGAAAGGGCTGAAACCGCCGGTCTTAATTTCTTTTACGACAAAACCGCCCTGCAGATCAGCCTCGACGAAACGACAACGGAATCAGATCTGAATGATATCCTTCGGGTGTTCGGCGTACAACAATCCATTGTACGTACGGAGGTTTCTGCCATTCCTGCGTCCCTGACACGCGAAAGCCAGTATCTCACGCACCCCGTTTTCAATGCCTATCATACCGAAAGCGATATGATGCGCTACATCAAGCGGCTCGAGAACCGCGACTTGTCGCTCACGCATTCGATGATCTCGCTCGGCTCCTGCACCATGAAACTGAACGCCGCCGCCGAGATGATCCCTGTGAGTTGGGACAACTGGGCAAACATGCACCCCTTCATGCCCGCCGATCAGGTGAGAGGATATGCGCATATCATTTCTGAACTGGAAAAATACCTGTGCGAAATAACCGGCTTCGATGCCTGTTCCCTGCAACCCAATTCGGGTGCTCAGGGCGAATATGCAGGATTGATGATCATTCGCGCCTATCACCTGGCTCGCGGTGACGGCCACCGGACCGTAGCGCTGATTCCTTCTTCAGCGCATGGCACCAACCCGGCCAGCGCTGTTATGGCAGGCATGGAAGTTGTCGTCGTGCGATGCGATGAACGCGGCAATATCGATGTGGACGATTTGAAAGAAAAAGCAAGGGAACACGCCGACCAGCTCGCCTGCCTGATGGTGACATATCCGAGCACGCATGGCGTATTCGAAGTAGCCATCGCCGAAATATGTGATGTTATTCACCAGTATGGCGGCAAGGTTTACATGGACGGCGCCAACATGAACGCACAGGTCGGTCTCACCAGCCCGGCAGCCATCGGAGCGGATGTGTGTCACCTCAACCTGCACAAGACCTTCGCCATTCCGCACGGCGGCGGCGGCCCCGGCATGGGGCCAATTTGTTGCAATACAAGCCTCGCACCCTATCTGCCGGGGCACGTTCTCGCAAAAACGGGCGGCGAAAAAGGCACATCCGCCGTTTCGGCAGCACCCTGGGGAAGCGCCAGCATTCTGCTGATTTCCTATGCATACATCAAAATGCTTGGCGCACAGGGCGTTACCGATGCCACGAAATATGCCATCCTGAATGCCAACTACATGAAGGCCCGCCTCGAAGGTCCGTTCCAGATTCTGTACACCGGCGATATGGGCAGATGCGCGCACGAACTGATCGTTGATCTCCGTCCGTTTAAAGCCATCGCCAGCGCGGAAGATATAGCCAAACGACTGATGGATTACGGCTTCCACGCACCGACGCTCTCGTTCCCCGTTGCGGGCACCATTATGATAGAGCCGACGGAAAGCGAAAGCAAGGCAGAACTGGATCGTTTTTGCGATGCATTGCTGGCTATCCGCAAGGAAATCGACAGCGTGGCAGCAGGGGATTATGATCTGGAAGACAATATGCTGCATAATGCTCCGCATACCTGCGAGGAAGCGACTTCGGACAACTGGAGCCACAAATACAGCCGTGAAAAAGCGGTCTATCCACTCCCCTACCTGCGCCAGGGATTCAAATTCTGGGCTTCGGTGGGAAGGATCGACCAGGCATACGGCGATCGCAACCTGGTGTGCACCTGCCCGCCGATAGAAGCGTATCAGATAGCATAGATCGCGACTATTGCCAATACTGGCCCAACAAAACCCCGGTGCGCGGCAGCGATGCACCGGGGTTTTTCGTGTTCAGGGTAGTTTTTCATGCGCAAAACAAAAATCAACATGAGACCACTCGTCCCTTTTTTCCTCCTCTGCCAGCTGCATTCTTTCACGCAGCAAGCGCAGACAACGATCGGCGTCAGCGCCGGTATCAGCAAGTACACATTGAGCGTATCAGGCGAAAAAACAAGACAACCAATTGATGGTCACGGACTTGTAACTGCCAACTTCCCGCTTTCCAGACATTTCGATCGCATCGGGATCAGGCCCGAACTCGGCATTTCGAGCCGGCACACCTACGCCTATTCGAGCAGCCCGGGCCACTACCTTGAAATGCGCTACGGGCTAATGCAAATGGAAACTAATCTCTTGCTGACTTACCTGCTGTACGACAGCAAGTTGAAAATAGTGCCCGCAGCCGGGATCACAACCGGGTATGCATTTTCCGGCCGCGTCCATACACAGGGCAGTTTCCTTGTGCCCGGCAGCACACCCGGTGCGGTGGACAATACTTCCAAACTGGATTTTAAGACTTTTCCTTACAACCGTTTTTCAGTAGGCCCTGTCGCGGGTGTTTCGTTGCAATTCTCCGCCGGCCCGGGGAGCATTACCCTCGACAGCCGGTATAGTTTTTTTGCGATAAACACCAACCGCTGCAGCAATTGCAAAAAAGACCTGGAACACAGAATCGGAATAGCGGCCGGATACCTCGTCGACATTCATTGAGGCGCTTCTTAAGACAATAGTCGTCCCGAACTTTTTGCCCGCGATTGTCATGGAAGACAAGAGATTCAGGACGGCTTTTGCGAATAACCGGCCGCAAATACTGCGTTATTTAATTGACTATCAATAATTTGAATAAAAAACCCGATCAAGTGACGGCTTCATGTCACCACCTGACCGGGTTTGATATTCAAGTCGACGCGTCATTCCTGATTCGCACGACCCATGTTTGACTTCAATTCAAAAGCCCTCAGCGCTGCACCACAAATCGGGTTGCTTTCTTTTCACCTGCTCCTGTCGATACTTCGAGGAAATACAGGCCTCCCGCCAAACCTTCGGGTAATTGTATTTCCTGAGCCTCCGGTTGAGCGATCAGGGACAGATACCTGATTTGCTGTCCCTGGCTGTTGGATATCCGTATTTTCAATTCCTGTCCATCCCAGCTGGAGAGGTCGGCAAACAACACGCCCGTAGTCGGGTTGGGATATACAAGCAGGTCCGTTGACCCCTGAACAAGCGTCAGGTCGCGGTCTTTCGATCCTGTTTCGGGCGTAATCGGACAATAGAACGTATTGAGGTGCGCCTCGTAAAATATTTGAGGATACAACCTCGCAGTAATATGGATATAATCCGGTTTTGTATTCCCCGGCAGGGTAAATTTGAAAATATCCGCCTGGCCGTTGGCAATGCTGTCCGCCTGAGATTTGAAGCGAACGGAATAGAACGGCGTATAGTTCGGGTTGCGCACATCGTAGGCGCGACCGCTTGGCGCCGTGAAAACGGAATTGTTGATCGGTTTTACGGCTACAATGCCATTGGGCAGTTGCATCGCCGTGTAGATCATCTTGTTGGCGCAGTTGTTCGTCACACGAATTTCATACGTCAGATCGGAACTGGTTCCCTTCGAGATCGATAACAATTCATATTTCATGCATCCGATCACTTTTACGTCGCATGGCTCTTCTTCCCGTACCGTGACCTTGAAACAACAGGACGAGGTGTTGCCACAGCTGTCGCTGGCCTCATAGCATACCTGGGTCGTCGTGACAGGGAAAAGGCTTCCGGAAGCAAGACCGCTGATCAGCGTCAGCCCGATGCCCGGGCAGGCGCAATCGCTGGTTGCCGTCGGAAGGTCGTATGTCACGGGATAAGGCCCCGTTCCCGGCTGGGTGCCGATACTGATATCGGATATGCATTTGACGGAAACGGAGGAGCCCGGAGAAGTGATGCGCACCAGGGTGTAAGTCACGATCGTATCGCAGCCGACAATGCCGGCCACTGTGTCGATCACCGTACCCGCCTGGGTGTAGATATTTCCGCCGATATTGATCTGGTCGCCAAGGCAGAATTCGATAGTCTCGGAGCGGGTGTTGTAGGGCAATTGCACCAATGTATAGGTTACGATGGTATCGCATCCCCCGTTTGTGGAGGGGATCGTATCGATCACCGTGCCCGATTGTGCGTAAGAAATGCCACCGATCGTGACCGATTTGCCCGGACAAAACTCGACAGTTTCAGAGCCTGTGTTATATGGCAATTGCACCAGCGTATAGGTTATTACAGTGTCGCAACCTCCGTTTACAGAAGGGATCGTATCGTTGACCATGCCCGATTGGGTATATTCCACGCCACCGATGGTGACCGATTTGCCGGCACAAAACTCGACGGTTTCGGCGCCCGTGTTGTAGGGCAACTGCACCAGGGTATAGGTAACGATGGTGTCGCATCCGCCGTTTGCAGCAGAAACTGTGTCGATCACCGTACCGGACTGGCTGTACTCCATACCACCGATCATGACCGATTTGCCGGCACAGAATTCGATGGTTTCCGTGCTTGTCGGATAGGGAAGAAAGGTCAGTTCATACGTAGCGAGGGTATCGCAGCCGCCTGTCGAAGACGGAATGTGAACGGTCACTGTGCCGGATTGCGTATAGGTTTGCCCTCCAAGTGTTACGGATGAACCCGGACAAAAGGAAAGGCTTTGACTGGTGGTGGGCTGAGGCAGCAAAAGCAGCGCATACTTGGCGATCGTATCGCAACCTGCGCCCGTGGAAGGTATCGTGTCTGTAACAAAACCTGGCTGGGTATAGACAACACCGCCGATCACCACGGAATCGCCGGGGCAAAACTGAACGATTTTGTTAACGGACACGTACGGCAGCAATACCAGTGTATAGGTCGCAATAGTATCGCAGCCGCCGTTAGTGGAAGGAATCGTATCCTCTACAACGGTGGATTCGGTGTATTCGACTCCATTAATTATCACTGAATTGCCCGGGCAGAATGTGATGGTTTCGGAGGTCATCTGGTAAGGTACCGACACCAGATCGTATACGATAATCGAATCGCAGGCGCCTGTCGGATTCGGCAGCGTGTCTTTCAATATCTTCGGCGCCTCGTATTCCACCCCGTGGAAAGTAAATGTCTCATTGGGGCACAATTCAACCTTCTGCGTATCGATGATTCCGATCACAGCGGCACCGGGTGGCGACACCGTAACGGTAAAATCGCAGATATCGCCGGCATAGCTGTCGATCATCAAATAATAAGCAGTTCCCGGAGTGAGCGGCACCGTGATGGAAACCGGAAAAAAACCGCCGCCGACACCGCCGCCGTTACATCCGATGGGGGTAGAGTTGCAGGATGAGTACAATGCGACCTGCATTCCGTTGCCGATCTGGCAATTGGAAGGCACGACGCTGATGGTAGCGAAAGAAGCACCGGCGATAAACCCTAGCCACTCCTCGTTTTCAATTGTTCCGCAAAATCCGGGCGCGAACTGCCCTGTGTAACCGTCGGTGTTGCCGTTGTATTCCGAAAGGTTACAATAGATACAAGTCTGGGAACATAAATCGGCGGCCGGAATATTATTGTTCGGGCAGAAGGGAGGCGATTGGGCCGCCAGAAATGTACAGGCAAAAAGCAGGAGCAGTAGAAGAGGTTGTCTTTTTTCCATAAGGAATGGTATTTTAAAGTAGTGAGAAGTAATTTGAGTGATTGATTGCATTTGATTTTGGTCTCCGGCAGATATATCCTTTTCTAATCCCTGACAAATCTAATTTTTTGCAAATGAGCCTTTTTAACAAATAGCATTTTCGTCATAATTGTGACAGAAAATGGAGGCCGGCGCTTCCTGGAAAGAGATATTATTCGTTCTGTTTCACAAAACGCGCAGCGCTTTTACGGCCATCGTCGGTTGTCGCCTGAAGAAAATACAAACCGTTTTCCAGGTTTTTCGCCAGCCCGATCGCCTGTGGCTCTCCCGAAACCTCCAGTATCCTTTCATGAACGCGTTGTCCCAGGCTGTTGTAAATACGGATGGTAACCCTGCTACCCTTCCAGGCTGACAGGTCAGCAAACAACTCGCCGTTCGTCGGATTGGGAAAGACCCTTACTTCCTGCGCATCAGCCGCATTCATCATATCGCGATCGGCAACTCCTGCCGGTTTATTACCCGAAGTCTGCTTGACCTGGCAATTAAACGTATTCAGGTAGGCTTCATAAAACAATTGCGGATACAAGCGCGATGTAATATGGATGTAGTCCGGTTTCGTTTGTCCGGGCAAGGTATATTTAAAGACATCCGATTGCCCGTTGGAAATACTGTCCGTCTGCGATTTAAAACGAATCGAGTAAAACGGTGTATAATTCGGGTTTCGCACGTCGTATGTACGTCCTCCGGGGGCAGTGAATACCGAGTTGTTGAGCGGAGTGACCGCCGTTACCCCGTTGGGCATCTGAATGGCCGTGTAGATCATTTTGCCCGCACAATTATTGGTCACCCTGATCTCATAGGTCAAATCCGTCCCCGCTCCTTTTGTGATCGAAAGCAACTCGTATTTCATACACCCGATTTCCTTTTCATCGCAGGGTTCTTCTTCCCGAACCGTGACCTTGAAACAGCAGGAAGCCGTGTTGCCACAGCTGTCAACGGCTTCATAGCAAACTTTCGTCGTCGTCGCAGGAAACAGGCTGCCGGAAGGCAGTCCTTCCGTGATTGTCAGCCCTATACCGGGGCAAGAGCAGTCGCTGCTCGCCGTTGGCAGGGCATATTGTACAACCACTGGGCCCGTGCCGGGTTGTGTCGCAACGGCTATGTCAGCCATGCAGTTTATGGTGACAGAGGTGTTGGGCACTGCAAGCGATACCGAGTCGCGAAAGGTTTTTCCACACGCATCCCTGACCTCCACCCAATAGAGTCCCGGGACAGCAGCGATATTCGTCGCGGCAGTGGAGCCGTCCTGCCAGAGGTAACTGACAAAGTTGCTGCCCGCGTCAAGGGTCACAGGTTCGGGCTTGCATTGAACCAGATCCGGACCGAGATCGAGCGTATCAGGGCAGCTGCAACGCACGCACAAAGTGGCGGCCGGCATTAAAGCAGGTGAAAAGGGTGCGGCAACATTCGTTAATTGCCCGATAACCTGCCCAAAATTGAGGTTTATGGGAATATTGACGGGGTCCTGTACCGTTTCTGTCATTAAATCAACCGGGCTAACAAACGAGCAACTGTCTCCCGCCTCGCCGTCGGATGTCATTTTCATGATAAAAATATCCGTGGGAAAATTGCCGGTTGTGCCTGTCAGGTACAATACGTCGCCTGCGACAGAGCCGAGATGCTGGCAGCCATGCAAATTGTTGCTGATAACTCCTGAAAAAAGGCTGATCGGCAAACTTTTAGCCCAGATGATCTGTCCGTCAAAGTCCGTTTTTACAATCAACATACGCCATTCTGAACCAGTGAGATACAGCCTTCCCAAGAGCAGGTAGCCACCACTCCATTGCAGAATCTGGTTCGATTCGATACCGCTTGCACCGGGCAAATGATATCGCTTTACCCAAAGCAGATCGCCGTCCACAGATGTTTTTTGAAGAAACATTGATTTATTAATGGAAAGATCGCTCGTGTCGGATCCGGAATACAAAGCCATGACGGAATTGCCATTTACAAGGAGGTCCTGGCCGTAGAATGCCGCGACCTTGCCGGTATCGACGTGGCTTAGCCGCGACCAAACGGGAATTCCGGTAGCGAGATCGATTTTACTGAGGCCCATGCGCACCTTTGCCGTCGTAACTCCGGGGTTGAAGCCGGGGATGTGCCTTCCGGTGGCATAAATCGCTCCGTCATGGATGACCATGCCGTTGAACACGTCGGAGATGCCGAAATCGTATCTGCGGGTCAGCCCGCCTGCGAGGGCGCCGGTGTTGCGATCCAGTTCCCACATCTCGGCGTCATCCACGTCCAGCGCTATTTGGGGGCTGGTGAGCAACAGAAAATTACCGCCCGGGACCTGTTCCAGTATCCTGTATGCTTCGGGGCTTTCCTTTTCCAGTTTCTTTGACCATATCAAATTGTCTGTCAGCGGGTTATATCGGAAGGCAAAACTTTTCAGGTTAAAATCCCCTTCTCCGATCACGCCGCACCCCGCCAGCATGCCATCGGAGTCTTCAACCAGATCGGAAAGATGCGTGGTCAGGAGCGGATCGGGCCTGAAAACGCGCGACCACAATACCCCGCCGGATGGCGTTACTTTCATGAGCAGGCACTCCAGGTCTTTCTCTCCGGCGACATACAGATTTCCATCGGCTGATACACACAGAACATTTCCTCTGGCCTGCTTGCCCTGTTCACCGTATTTTTTCAGAAAACCCGCGGCCGCCATGCAGGTATCCGGTATCGTATTATCAAATATCAAGGTATACGTAACAATGGTATCGCAACCCGTCGAAGCAGGAATGGTATCTACCACTGTGCCTTCCGTATTATAGACGATGCCGCCGATTACTACCGAGCCGCCTTGCTGAAGCAAAATCGTTTCGGTTCGGGCAGGCTGGGGCAAAAAGGAAAGCACGAAGGTTGCCAGCGTATCGCAGCCTGTCGGAGAAGGCAGGCTGACGATTATGGTTCCGGGCTCATTGTAGGAAATTCCCTGTATCACAAATGCATCGCCCGGGCAAAATGCGATATTTTCGGTTTTGGTCGGCTTGGGAACACTGATCAGGGTATAGGTTATGATCGTATCGCAACCGGCCAAACCGGCCACGGTATCCAAAACCACACCCGGTAATGTGTAGGTGACGCCGCCTATAACAATGGACTGGCCCGGACAAAGGGTTTCTGTAATTGCCTTGTCAACGTAGACTTTGCATACATTTTCTACGGCCAGATCAGTCGGCCGCAGCACCGGGGCTGAAGGCAAAAACGTGGGTGTCGGCAATTCATTTGTCAGGCTGACGGCCCAGGTCTTGGGATCCGGCACGTCGGTGATGCTGGCAGGCGTACTGCTGATATAATCGCAATCGCCGTCCAGCGTGGCGTCCAGCGTCGTTTTTGCCAGTATCATGCGGCTGTCGCCCGATTCGTCGGTCGTTGTAGCGGTGAAATACAGGTAATTCCCGTTAACCAGAATCTGCGACTGGGTGGTCGATACCCGGGAAAAGTTTTCATTATTGCCGAAATCGATTTTTTTGGACCATACCAGATTGCCCGATTTATCGGTTTTGACAAGGTATATGTCGCTGCCGGGTGTTGCTGCCAGGTTCCGGCAATACAGGATAAAGCCATCTGGCACGCTGACGATCTCGTCGACCGATTCGGCCGTAATATCCTCGAGATCAATTTTTTTCGTCCAGATCAGCGGGCCGAAAAGGCTTGTTTTATGCAGGAAAATATGACTGTTGTTCAGGTTTTCGCCGCTGTCATCGCCAAAACTGACGGAATAGATACTGAGACCTTCCACCACCAAATCCATTCCGTAGAGGCGTGCCGGGCTGCCGGGCGGCACGTGATTGAGCGTTGTGAAGGTGTTGTCGCCATTGGAGAGGTCAATTCTACTGAGCGCATGGCGCATATCGGTATAGGATCCTCCGTTCGTAAAGCGTCCAACACCATAAAAATTGCCGTTTAACACCAGCGCGCTGTTGAAATTATCGGCGGCGCCGAGGTGGAGTCGCTGACTCATGGGCGCAGGCAGGTAGGAGCCGTCC
>JAKOXM010000763.1 GCA_029781095.1 Bacteroidota bacterium | reverse complement strand
CATTGTCAGGATGGGGTTTTCGTTCGTCCCGTTCCGTATGCAGTATTGCTCAATGAATACCATATCACGCAATTTGCCCTGGGGCCCGTTTATAAATGTTTTGGGGATGAATACAAGGTGTACGAAGGCCGGGAGTTGTCCCGCCAGCCCAACACCGACTTGCAGTTTATTTCGCGGGTGCGTGAAATAGAAGGCCAGCGCCACATTTTTACTAACAAACCCGTCATAGTAGCAGAATATGATGTGCCGGCCGATGCCTGGTACTACACGCAAAACGCCGCCCCGGAAATGCCGTATTCCGTTTTGATGGAGGTGGCCCTGCAGCCTTGCGGTTTTTTGGGGGCCTACCTCGGCAGTACCCTCGCGGCATCCGAGAAGGACCTGTTTTTCCGGAACCTCGACGGTGACGGAGAAATGCTGCGGCAGGTCGATTTGCGCGGCAAAACGGTCACGAATCGCGCCTGCCTCGTCAGCCATACAAGCCTGGGAGGTACAGTGCTGCAGCGTTATTCCTTCGAATTGTCGGTTGACGGAGCGCCGTTTTACAAAGGCAATTCGTCGTTCGGCTTTTTCACCAAAGACGACCTGGCCAGCCAGGCCGGACTGGATAAAGGCGAGCACAAGACGCCCTGGCTCCGGGAAAACGACCTGCCTGCGGGCAGCAGCCTGAGCGTCAAACTGGATTCACTTTTTGGAAAAATGAAACTGTTCCGGTCGGCCGCCCCGGAGTCGCCGCAATTGCACCTCGCCGGAGAGCAACTTCGTTTTCTCGACACTGCCACTATCGTGCGCGACGGCGGTAAGTACGGGAAGGGTTATATTTTTGCGAGCAAGGATGTGAAACCCCATGACTGGTATTTCACCTGCCACTTCTACCAGGATCCGGTGATGCCCGGCTCTCTGGGTGTGGAAGCCATCGTGCAGGCCATTCAGTTGTTTGCCATACAGCAGGATTTGGGCCACGGTCTGCAAAACGTCGTTTTCCGGCAGCCTGCGCCCCACCGTACGGTGTGGAAATACCGGGGGCAAATCCTGCAACACGACCCGGAAATGCACCTCGAGGCTCATATCAAGGAAATCAAACGGGAGAATAACAGCGTATTGATAACGGCCGACGCAAGCCTGTGGAAAGGGCCGTTGCGGATTTATGAACTCACGGATTTGGCGGTGCTGATTGGCTGATTTTTAAAGTACAAAAAACGATCGAATGACTGGCACTACTGTCTTGCCCTATATTTCCAAATGTCTGACGTATCCGCATCCGCCCGGTACAGCCCGGTGGTTTGGGCGTCCCCAGGCCCTCGCCTTCAGCCCGGATCGCATCCGCCATATACTGGAAGACCTTGGTTCCCGCTGTTTCGTTGTCCGGGATGAAAACGGCGCCATTGGCCTCGCTGCCAGCATGGGTACCGATAATCCTGCCGAGTTGGCAAGTCGCGAACTGATCGCCACGCTTCCTGCCTTTGAACCCGGGCAATTGGGCGATCCGGCCTTCCGGCAAACGTATGGTTTGAAATACAACTACATGGCCGGCGCTATGGCCAATGGCATCGCATCGGCAGAACTGGTTATTGCTTTGGGCAAGGCGGGTATGCTGGCCTCTTTTGGCGCCGGCGGTCTGATCCCGGGTCGGATCGAAGCGGCCATCGACACTATCCAGGCGGCTTTGCCGGACGGGCCCTACGCCGTGAACCTGATCCACAGCCCCAGCGAAGAAGCGCTCGAACGTCTCGGGGTGGAGTTGTTTTTGCGGAAAGGTGTGCGCGTGGTCGAAGCATCGGCCTTTCTGGCACTGACACCCCACGTGGTGCGGTATCGCGTGGCAGGCCTGCGGCAAAATGCCGATGGCTCCGTGCACATCGGACACCGGATTATCGCCAAGGTCTCCCGGCTGGAAGTGGCGGCGCATTTTATGCAACCTGCCCCTGAATCGTTGCTTAAACAACTACTGGAGGCCGGCGTGATCTCCTCCGGGCAGGCACAATTGGCTGCCCGGGTGCCTATGGCCGACGATATTACCGTGGAAGCGGACTCGGGCGGACACACCGACAATCGACCCCTGGTATGTTTATTGCCCGCGGTGGTTTCGTTGCGCGACCAGTTGCAACAACAGTATAATTACCCCCAGCAGGTCCGTGTAGGCGCCGCAGGCGGCATCGGCACGCCAGAGGCGGTGCTGGCCGCATTTTCGATGGGAGCTGCCTTTGTGGTTACCGGCTCCATCAACCAGTCCTGCCTGGAATCGGGCTCCTCCGACCACGTCCGTAAAGTGCTGGCCCAGGCGGACATGACTGATACGATCATGGCGCCGGCAGCAGATATGTTTGAAATGGGCGTCAAACTTCAGGTATTGAAAAAAGGCACACTGTTCGGTTTGCGCGCCCAGAAACTGCTCGATTTGTATCTGGCATACGACAACTGGTCGGACGTGCCCGAAAAAGACCGGCTAAATCTGGAAAAAAACCTGTTCCGGGATACATTCGACCGGATATGGCAACACTGCGTGGCGTTTTTTCAGGAACGCGACCCGGAACAAATCACCCGGGCCGAAAACAATCCAAAACGCAAGATGGCCCTGGTTTTTCGCTGGTACCTGGGGCTTTCGTCCGCATGGGCGAACCGGGGCGAGCCCGGCCGCGAGCTGGACTACCAGATTTGGTGCGGACCGGCCATGGGCGCATTTAACCAATGGGTAAAAGGCTCCCGGCTGGAAAACCGCGAAAACCGCCATGTAGCGGATGTGGCCGTGCAGTTGTTGCATGGCGCCGCTTATTTGAGCCGGTTGCAGTATTTAACCCTGCACGGCGTACAGGCCGATGCTTCACTCAAAAAAGTACATATCCGGCATCCTGAAAAATGATACAGGGTATTCATCGTTCCGGCAGGCAATGGCCGCGGCGTAACCCTGCATGGGGCAGATATCGCGGATAGACCAGTTGCCATATTGCCATTGGTTTTCCGGAGATTCTGCATTTGCCAGCACTTTTCCCGGCGACTGCTGAATATCGATGCTGCGAAGCGGGAACGAAAAGCCTTCTCCAGTCGCTTTGATAAAGGCTTCTTTGCGAGTCCAGTATTGAAAAAAAGCAGGGCGGCGGGCTTCCTCCGGAAGCGCACGGAGCGCCGTTATTTCGGAATCTGAAAATACGATTGCAGCCGTTTGCTCGATATCGGCGCTTTCGTGCACATGCTCGATATCCACGCCGATCTCACCGCCCGGGGTAAAGGCGTAAAGCGCAAGACCGTTGGAGTGGGATAAATTGAAATACAACATGTTACGCCCGCCGAAGGATTCAATTGCCGGCTTGCCAAAAGCACCGTAACGGAACAGGATTTGTCCGGGATTCAATTGTAAATACTGCCCCAATATGAACCGTAACACCCCGCGTGCGGCAATGAAATGATTTCGCAATTGATCGAATTTGAAATTTTCTGCCCTCCGGTGCTCGTCCGGCGACAGCCAGCCCGCCAATTGTCCGCTTTGCTCTTCGGAAATATCAAGTCGGACTAACCAAAGGTGCACCGCGGAAGCGGACAGCGTCAACTTATCCGGTGGGGATACCCAGGATGGTGATAACAGATTCATAAAAAGACCGGTTCTCGGGCAGAAATTACTTCAAGGGCGAAAAATCCGTTGGGTACATATAAATTGATTCCACTTTGACGGTCAGCGAGCCGCCGGCCTGTTTTTCCGATTCCTGGCGTACGCGTATCCATTCGGGGTCTTTCCGGAATCGATCGAACGCATCTTTGCCCGCTGCTTCCGAAGGGTGCGTCAGAAAATAATAAAGCAAATGATCCGAGCCTTGTGCGGGGTCGGTTGGCGTCCAGTAAATTTTGCTGGTCATGCCGAATTGTTTAAAAAGTTCGATCGTGTGGTCGCGGAAGCGGCTCAACAGGTGGTCGAGGTTGTTTGGGGTGGCGGTATACTTTCTCAGTTCCCATACATGACCGCAATCGGATTGCAGGTTGTTCGGCGAAAAATCGGTCGTTTTCAGAAAAACATTCTCCACATTGGCTACGATGCTGCCGTTTGCTTCACTTTCTCTCGCCACCCGCTGCCATACGGTATCTGCCGTAAAAGCATTCCAGGAAGCCTCGCGTGCCGCGCGATTGGGATAGGACAGGATGTAATACAGTTTTTCATCCGGGTTGTCCAGGGGTGTCCAGTACCCCACGTTGGTCATGCCGTGCTTTTCGAAAAGCCGGGTCGTGTGGTTGCGAAAACGCCTGAGCAGATCATTGAGTTTGCCCTTTTGCGCCGTGTAGATACGCAGTTCGTAGCACAGGGTGTCCGATGTCTGGGCATTCATAAACGTCTGACAACCAAATATAAAGAGAAAAATGAGAATGTTTTTCATGCACTTTCGATTTTGAATTTATATGTGACGGCTTTCCAGGGGATATGATAAAGTTTAATATTTAGAAGTTGTTTGAGCGATCTCCACCGGGTCAAAAAGTACACTGCCGGACATCTTCCACGCAAAGACACAAAGACACAAAGACACAAAATATGAAATTTCAATGCTTTGCGTCTTTGCGAAAACTTTGCGTCTTTGCGTGAAATAAAAATATTCAGGTATGGCCAAAAGGGCATCTTTTCAGCATATAGCCCCATTCTACGCCTCAAAAAAACGTCTTGAAACGGAATTCGGCAATAACCGGAATTTTCAATACCACAAGTACTCCAGCACGATGGTTATTGCCGCCAGCACAGCCAGCAGGATCGCCGGTCCCGACTGTCCGGCACGGTGAAGCCCGACTGCGGCGGTCCCGAAGAGTGCCAGTTTCAGGACCATCAAAAATGGCTGCTGGAGGCGGTGCTCCGATTTTGGCGCCGCCCATATCCCCCAGATGATAATGACAAGGACAGGCGCGCCCAGGCCAAACAGGTATTTTTCCGGTGTTTTTTTGTCGTGAAAGCCCCAGTAGCCAAAAGCCGCCAGCAGGGCGAGTTCCAGCGCAAATGCGAGAACCATATGGAACATTTTGAGTAGTTGCATTTCCGGTTAGTTCAAACTCTTTATTTTGCAGGGCCAATATCGCAAATCATGGTTAAACCGGAAACCGTTCGTGCTATTTCCCTTTCTTTTCCGGCAACCGACGAGGCGCCGCACATGGCTGTTACGTGTTTTCGGGTGAAGAAAAAAATCTTCGTTACCCTCAACGAGCCTGAAAATCGCGCCTGTCTTCGCTTTTCGGAAATCGACCAGGACGTGTTTTGTTCCTTCGCCGAAAGTCCGTTTTATGCCGTGCCGAACAAATGGGGCAAATACGGCTGGACGCTCGTGGACCTCGGCAGGGTGGGCGAAGATATGCTGCGCGATGCGCTTACCGTGGCCTATTGCGAAATGGCGCCGCGCAAACTGGCGGAACCGTACCTCAACGGCGATATGGAAGACACCTAGACCAGTTTTTTCAAAATAGCCATTCCACGCTCGATTTCTTCTTCATTGACGGCCGCAAAACCGAGTCTTGCGGCGTTCAGATGCGCGCCGTAATACAGACCATCGGAGATACGGAGTCCGTTTTCCTTCGACTTTTTGGCCAATTCGGGCAGCGGGCAGGCCGGATCGAAACGCGCCCACACGGCCAGCCCGCCGGTAGGCCGGGAAAATTCGACGACATGCCCCATCACCGATTTCAACAGATCGCAAAACAGGTCGCGGCGGCGATGATAGGTTTTTTGCGCTTTTTTCAGGTGGCGGCGCATGTCGCCGTCGCGGATAAGCGACGCCAGCGACGCTTCCAGCAGGTTGTCGCCCTGCCGGTCCGTGATCCTGCGCAGGTTGGCCAGCGCTTCGATGATCTCGGTGGGCGCTACCACATACCCGACGCGCAGGGCTGGAGAGAAAACCTTGCTCAGTGAGCCGACATACACCACGTTTTGGCCTGTATCGGCGCCTGCGAGCGGCATGATCGGGTTGCTGTCGTAGTGAAAATCATAATCGTAATCGTCTTCGAGGATGCAAAAACCGTAGGCGCGCGCGAGTTGCAGCAGGCGCAGCCGGCGTTCGGCGGGCATAATGACGGTGGTGGGGTAGTGGTGGTGGGGCGTCACATACACCATACGGACGGGCGATTGCCGGCAAAGTTGTTCGAGGGCATCGACATCGATGCCGCGTTGGTCGACAGGCACCGTGACCAGCTGAGCCCCGGCATTTTTAAAAACCAGGTTGGCGGCATTGTATGAAATACTTCCGACGACAACTATTTCACCGGGACGCACCACGCAATGCGTCACCAGGTGTATCGCCATGATGCTGCCGCGGGTGATCATCAGGTTTTCTACCTCGAGTGACAGCCCCCGGCTTTCGCGCAGATAATCCGTCATTGCCGACCGCAGCGACGGCTCCCCGGTCGTGTCGCCATAGAAGACGAGGTGCTTGCGTATTCCCTGGCGAAGGGCGGTTCGGTACGCACGACCCAGGGCATCCCAGGGGGCAATGCGCGGGTCGGGAAATCCGTCGTTGAAGGCGAGCGTATTGGAACCTTTCAGGACGGGCAAATCCAGCATCGGGTTTTTATGAAAGGCAAAACCCGCTTTTTGCCGGTTTACGTCGGTGGCCACCTTGCCCAATGCCCGCGGCCGTATTTCCGGGAGTTTTTGACTGACAAACGTCCCTCGTGAATGCTGCGTTTCGATCCAGCCCTGGGCCAGCAGTTCGTCGTAGGCGGCGATGACGGTTTTCCGGTGTACGCCTATGATATCGGCAAGCGAACGGGTACCGGGAAGTTGGGCTCCCGGCACCAGTACGCCGCGCCGTATCTGGTCGGTCATGGCCGAAGCAATCTGTAAAAAGACGGGAGCGGGGGCTGATTTGTCTATGTTGATGAATGTCATTATTCCATAATTGCCGGAACAAAGATAGCAATTGCATTCATACCGGACTACCTGTTTTCTAAAAACCGGACGATTTGGGTAGTCCTCTTCGTTTTTACCTTTGCTGCATAAATCGACCTATGAAAAAGTCAGCAGTTTCCCGCCAACCCACGTATTTCGATACCTATATTGATCTTGTGGATGATATCGATCTCGCAGAAGCTTTCCGGCAAAGTCTTGCGGAAATCGATTCACTCGACAAAAACGCCCTGCAGACCCTGGGCGACCGGGTTTATGCGCCGGGCAAATGGACGATCAGGGACCTGTTTCAGCACGTGATCGACACGGAACGGGTGTTTGCCTATCGCGCCCTGCGGTTTGCCCGTAACGACAAAACGGAACTCCCGGGCTTTGATGAAGGGCTTTTCGCTGCCAATTCCGGCGCGAACCGGCGTTCGCTGGAAGATGTGATTGCAGAAATGCGGCTCGTTCGCGAAAGTTCGGCGATGCTCTTTGCAACATTCGATGAAACCGCGCTGCGCCGGACGGGCGTTATGTTCAAGTCTGAATTGCCGGTACTGGCCATCGGTTTTACCATCGCAGGTCATCAAAAGCACCATTTCCGAATCATGGAAGAACGGTACTTCCCTCTCCTGGAAAATGCCTGATTCCCGGTTATTTTTTTGATAAGATTGAAGTTATGAAAACAAAAACATCCCGTACCCAGGGCAGCCGTTACTACCCCAAACGCTATGATGCAGACCCTGCTACCCGCGACGCAATTCTGGATGAAGGGCTGGTTTGCCATGTGGCATTTAATATTGATAACCAGCCGTTTATTATCCCGACCTCTTATTGCAGAGTTGACAATACCCTGTACCTCCACGGCTCGGTAGGCAGCCATTTTTTTATGCAGATGGCGAAGGGCATTCCCGTCTGCGTGACGGTGACGCTGGTGGACGGCCTGGTGCTGGCCCGCTCCGTGTTTCACCATTCCATGAACTATCGTTCGGTGGTGGCTTTCGGCAAAACGCGCATGGTGGAAGATGAACAGGAACGCTGGCTGGCGGCCGAAAAATTTGCGGAGCACATCATGCCCGGTCGCTGGGCGGATGCGAGGCAACCGGACAAAAGCGAAATGAAAAAGACCATGTTCGTCGCGGTGGAAATAGAAGAGGCCTCCGTCAAATTCAGGGCACACGGGGTGATGGATGATGACGAGGATCTGCAACTGGATGTATGGGCTGGCGTGTTGCCGCTCAGGCTCAGCCCCCTGACGCCGCAGCCCGACGAGGCCGGAAAATCCGGTCTCCCCTTGCCGGAGTATGTGCGGGAATACCGGCGTTGAAGGGGCTGTGGGGCTGTCCCAAAACGATTCTGCCCAAAAAACAACCTGCCGGACAACTTCCTCACCCGGACTTCTCGTTCAGCAGTATTTGCACCGCTGCCGAAAACCCCGCCGGGCCAATGCCTGCCACTTTTTTCAGACCGGGAATGGCCAGTTCCGTCCAGGATCCGTCGGGTCGCTGCACCAGAAAGGCGTGATCTGCCTTTTCAAGCATCGGTGCGTCGTTTGGGCTGTCGCCGGTGGCAGCCGTGATTACAGGAGCCCCGGACCGGTTTTGAAATTGCGCTGCGAGCCACTGCATCGCCCGGCCCTTGCTGACACCGGCATCCTGGACCGTGAAGAATCGCCCGCCCCGCGAGAGCGACAGCCCGTGGTTGTCGAGTTCTTTTTCAACGGCAGCGACCTGGGCCGGGGCAAGCGGAGAAAGCAGCGTCGCGGTGGCACGACGGTCGCGTGCGCGCAGGAGGTCTTCGCCCGAGAGTCCGGTCGCAGCACCGAGTTCATCATCTGTTGCATCGGCAAAGGAGCGGAGTTCGATGCCCGTATTTCGCGCCGTACTGGCAAGGATTTCCCGCAGTTCCGCCGGACCTTTCCAGGCAAACCGGACGAGGATATAACCTTCCCAGGGTTCCGTGCGGCTGAAATCAATGGTATCGAAATAACCCTCCGGAATGGCTGCTCCGCTGCCGTTTTCAAAAATAAATGGTTCGAGCAGTCCAAGTTCTTTTTGCAAATGCGCCTGTTCGGCAGGTGTTTTGGAAGAGCAGAACACGAGGGGAATTCCTTTTTCTGTTAATTGCCTGACGGCGGGTAGTGCCTGGGCGGCCGAATAGGTGTGGTGGTCGAGCAGGGTGCCGTCGAGATCGGTGAACAGGATTAGGGTCGGTTTCATGATATCGGCAAATTAAAATTGCCGAACTGCGCCCAGTCCAGCGCTTTGGCTGCTGCATCGAATTTTATGTTTTCCATGGGCGGAAACCGGCGCGGCGACTCCGGGATTTCGCCCTTGGAAATGACTTTTTGGTGGCGCAGCTCGGCCAGGATTTCTTTTTTCAGTGACTCGGGGCAAATCTTTGAATGATAGAGGACGGAAAGCGAACCGCCGATCATCTCCTTGATGTGGCCGGTACCCTTGTCTGCATCATGCAGGTGCGGGTTGCGCGATTCCATCTGATAGACGTCTACCCCCTGGCGCAGGGCATCCGGATGCGGACAGGGCAGGATGCCTCCGAATTTTTCAAGCATACTGACGAAATGGTTGGTTTCCACCGAAAATCCGCTCGAATAGTCAAGCGACAGGGCAAGCGGCATGCTCATGGCGTGTTCGCCGGCGTTTCCCGTGCGCAGCATTTCGGTTTCGTAGCCTGTATGCCGGCTCAGTAACTGGTTGAGGTATTGGTTGGTGATGCGCGATACGCGCCCCCATTTGGCAAAATACAGCTCCGAACCCACGATTTTCGGCTTGCTGTGCCACTGAATACGCACCATGGAATAGGGAGATTTGCTCTGCGAAAGTCCTGCCGAAAACAGGCGGACATATTCAAACACGGCACCGGGAAAATAATTGTCCGAATCTACGAACCCGATGTATTCCTTGCCGGCGAGTTTCGCCAGCATGATCGCAGCGATCATACCTTCCGCTTTGCCGTTCAGTACCAGACCATTCTCATCGAGCAAAT
>JAKOXM010000186.1 GCA_029781095.1 Bacteroidota bacterium | reverse complement strand
CCCGGTATTGACTCCTTCATCTGGCAATCGCCCTCTCTTTCGACCATTGCGACGCTAAATAATTCATTGATAATCAACAATGTAATGGTGTCCGATTCCGGAACGTGGCGCGTGCGTGTCGCAAAGCAGGGTTGCTATTCCGACTGGTCGGTACCGGTGGCGGTACAGGTACAGGCTTATCCTGACGTAACGGCTGTGGCCAACACGCCCGTTTGCCAGGGCGCTACGCTGATGCTGTCGGCTACTTCCGACCTGCCGATCGCCAACTGGTGCTGGACGGGACCTGCCTTGTTTGTGATTTATGAGCAAAACCCGACCCGCAATCCTGCCGTCGCTGGCGCCTATAAAGTGGTGGGAAAAACCAGTTTCGGCTGTGCCGATTCCGCTTTCGTCAATGTGGAAGTAGTACCGCCGCCCGTTATCAACGCCGTTACGAATACGGCACCCATTTGCGCGGACGGCTCGGCGGCAAAATTGCAGGCTGTTATTTTCAGTCAAAACGGGCCGTTTACATATGAATGGTACAAGAACGGCTCGTCCACGCCCTTTAGCACCGATTCCATGCCGATGATTCCCAACGCAAGTTCGGCAGATAATGGCACCTATACCCTGACGGTAACCGACAAATACAGCTGCAAATCGGCCCCCAAATCGACGGTCATCAACATCCAGAACCCGCCTGTAACGCCTGTGCTGGCTTCTTCACCGGCGCCGCCGGTCGTTTGTGCCGGCGCAGATGTGACCATCTCGATTTCCAATTCCAACCAGTACCCGCCGACCAATACCATTTACACCTGGCTCACGCCGACCGGGGATACGGCTACCACACAGCCGTTCCTGATCATTCACAACGCCCAGGTATCCGACGGAGGCAGTTACCTGACTATTGCGGCTGTAACAGGCTGTATTTCAGATACTTCTGCGCCGATGAACGTAACCGTTTATCCGATTCCGCCGCTTCCGGTACCGACCTCAAATTCGCCTGTTTGCGAAGGAGACACATTAAAACTGAACACCCAGCTGATATTAGGGGCTACGTACTCGTGGACAGGCCCTCTGGGGTTTTCCTCAAGCGTTAGAAACCCGGTCATTCCCAATGTTACCCTGAATCAGGCAGGCAATTACAACGTGCAAATAAAGGTCAACGGTTGTTTCTCGTTTATCGGCGAAGGCACCAATGTCATCGTGATCAAACGCCCGAAAACACCGAATCTCCTGCCTGCTTCGGCGGTATGTCTCGACCAGCCGGGCTCTGCCCTGAACCTGTCGATAGCCCCCTTGTCGGCCGAACCGGGCGCAGCCTACACGTGGTTTTACAACCTGACAAAAGATACGATCGGCGGGCCGGGATTCCCGATATCCTTCCAGACCACCAATGTGGGCAGCTTCCCGCCCGGCCCCAATCAATTCTATGTGGTTGCCTTCGAAGACGGCTGCAATTCCATAGCGTCCAACATCATCACGGTTAATTTCGATACCGTACCGAACAATACCGCTTTTATCGGCACCGAGGGTCCGGCCTGCGTTACAAAGCCGCTTATCCTGTCGGCCGCACAGATACCCGCGGGTTCCAGCGGACGATGGACGCCCCTCGGCAGCGCCGGATCAATTGGTTTCCAGGGAGATACGATTGTTACGCCAAATAACGACACCTCTTTTGTAAAGGGGATCATGGCCGGTAAAACCTATACCTATATCTGGACGCTTTCGAGCGGCGGCTGCAAAAACTACAGCAGTGATACGGTGAATATTCTTGTATTCGCCCCCGAAAAAGCGCTCGTACAGGTTTCGGTCATCGATACCTGTTTTGCCGAAGCCATACAGTTGCATGCCATTCAGGGGATGACGACAAACGGCTACTGGACCCAACCGCCCGGCCAGGTTAATCTGAATTTCCATATTGTCGATCCGGCCAATCCGAATACGATCGTGGACAGCCTTTCGCCCGGGAATACGATTTATTACTACTGGAACCTCGACAATGGCGCCTGCGGGATTTCGAGTGCCGAAGTGGAAATTCACAATTTTGGCGCCGTGCCCCAGGCCTGTTCCGATCAGATACTCTGCCGGAACGATTCCTGTACGGAAATCTGTGCAGCGCAGCTGCCGGCCGGCGAAACCGGACGCTGGCACAGCATCGGCGACACTACCCTCAAATTTGCGACCCCCGCCAACGCCACCACGACGGTTTGTAACCTCAAACGAGGTGTCAACAAGGTCTACTGGGAAGTAAACAACGGCTTTTGCGGTCCTGTATCGCGCGACACCCTTGTGATCGTGTACGATCTGTACCCGACGGCGGTGCCCGATACGGTCTCGGTCGCCTTTGGCGAAAGCATCGACTTCAATGTGCTACAGAACGATATTGTGCCACAGCAGATTGACGTCACGGTCGATGATAATCCCGACCACGGCAACTTCATTGAACTGAGCGACGGCTTGTTCCGGTACCAGCCGGACGTGACATTTTCCGGTGAAGACGTCATGATCTACAAAGTGTGTAACCTTGTTTGCCCCATGCCTGCATGCAGCACCGCTGTGGTGACCATACTCGTGGGGAAAGCGGGCGATTGCGAGATTTTCAACCTGATCACGCCGAACGGTGACGGGGTGAACGACAAGTTTTTTGTTTCCTGCCTTGAAAACGGCGAAGTACAAGACAATGAAGTAACGATCTTTAACCAGTATGGAGACGTCGTATTCCACGCTCAGCCCTACAAGAACGACTGGGAAGGCACTTACAACGGCCAGGATTTGCCGGCGGGTACCTATTTCTACGTGATCAAGTTTAATGGAGATAACAAACCGGTTTCAGGATTTTTACAAATTCAACGATGAAAAAATTTTACCTCCCGATCATATTCATCGCCGCGTGGCATATCGCCGGCGCCCAGCAGGAGCCGCAGTACACGCAGTTCATGTTCAACAAACTGGCGTACAATCCTGCCTATGCGGGTTCTTTCGAGTCGCCTACGCTGGTAGCCATTTACCGCAATCAATGGATGGGCCTCGACGGTGCGCCGAAAACGCAGGTCCTCTCGTACAACCAGAGTGCGGCGGGTAACCGCGTCGGTATCGGCGGACATATCCTGCGCAATACCATCGGGATTACCCGTACCCTCACGTTCAACGTGGATTACGCCTACCGGGTGCCCATGCGACGTGGATACCTGAGCGTAGGGTTGCAACCCAGTATCCGGCAGATGTACCAGGACTGGACCGATCCGCGCCTGAACCCTTCCCAAAAGTTCGATATCACGATTCCGAACGAGCCGAAAAGCAAGATCATCGCCAACGTGGGCCTCGGGATATTTTACTCCGGTTATAAATGGTTTGCGGGCGTCGCTTCTCCCCGCATCATCAACAACAGCATTGATTTTGCAGATTTTGGCGGCGAACTTTCCCGGGAAGTACGGCACCTGAATGCCATGGGCGGACTTTCCTTCGAAGTCTCGAAAGACATCACGCTGACGCCGCAGGTGTTGCTCAAATACGTGTTCAATGCTCCGTTCGACGCGGACGTAAACGTCAGCGCCCTGGTGAAACAAAAATTTTACGGCGGCCTCACTTATCGGGTCGGCGGAGATACGAACGGCGCCGGAGAAAGCGTTGATGCACTGATCGGGCTCCAGGCAACGGAGAACCTGTTTTTGTGTCTTTCTTACGATATCGGCTTCACCCGGCTTCGAAAATATAATAACGGTTCGCTGGAGGCGACCGTCCGCTGGTGGTTCAACCCGCCTGCGCCGGAAGGAACGGAAATAGAAACGCCGAGCCGCCCCTGGTGACCGGGAATGAAATAACAGACAGCCGGACAAAAAATATCGGGTACATGCCATTTGGACGACAAGGCACAAAACTTGTACTTAAGTGAATGTGCTAATTAAAAAATGTGCTGATGTGCTAATTTTCAAAACATTGCCCATTTTATCGATTGGATGTGTCCGGGTACTTGTATCATCCGCTCCCGATATTTTGCTTCTATCTCATCTATAAAACAAACGAATTGAAGATGTTTCGCAAATTAATCCTGCTTATCCCGCTTCTTTTACCGGTTTTTGTCGTTTCGCTTTCTGCGCAGCAGTCGTCCAAAAGCAAGTCGAAAGACCGCTTTCGGGAAAAAGACGACCGGCGTTACCCGGTGCGTGTACTGAATGCCGATGAAATCAACCTCGAAGGATCGGATTATGCCCCCGCCTATTACAAAGAGGGGATTATATTCGTATCGAGCCGTGAAAAAAACGGCCCGCGTGATCCGAAAACCAATGAAACGTATTCCAAACTGTATTACGCTTTTCTGGACTACAACGGAGACCCGTCATTCCCGCAGTTGATCGAGTTCAACGAATCAAAAAAGTCAAATTTTCACGAAGGACCGGTTTGTTTTTCCCGCGACAATAAAACCGTCTACATGACGCGCAACAATAACAGGGACGGTGTGGTAAAGGCGAATAAAAACGGGAAATCGACCCTGAAAATTTACGAATCGCACTATGGCCGCCCCGACTGGACCAAGCCGGTTGAACTCCCGTTCAACAGCGATGATTATTCCTGCATGCACCCCAGCCTGAGCCCCGACGGCAGCAAACTTTTCTTTGCTTCCGATATGCCCGGCGGCTCCGGCGGCTATGATATTTACTATGTGGAGCGGGTCGGCTCCGGATGGGGCATGCCCGTCAACCTTGGACCCGTCATCAATACGGACAAACAGGAAATTTTCCCCTTTATCAGCCAGTCGGGTTCGCTGTTCTTTTCATCCAACGGACGGGCGCTTACCCTCGGCGGCCTTGATATTTACTACGTCAACAACCCCCTGAATAACCCGGAAGAAGTGGTCAACCTCGGCGATCAGATCAACTCCGATTCCGACGACATGGCCTTTATTATTGATGATGCCGGTAAAAACGGATTTTTCAGCAGCAACCGCGCACGCGGCGCCGGCAAGGACGATGTCTACCGGTTCGAAGCGCCGCGCGGGCTGGAAGGCATCGGCAAACCCGAAATTAATCCCGCACAGATCATTGTAACCGATGCAAAAACGGGCGTTCCGCTCCAAAAGGCTGCCATTCGCGTGCTTCAGCCCTCCGAAGACGGATTTGTGAGCGGGAATAAGGATTTTTACACCATCGATCTCTTTCCCGTGCAGGATAAACCCAATGCGCTCAGCCTGCAACTGACCCGCCGCGGCGCTGAGGATCTGGGCGTCGCCGACCTGTACAGCAATTCCGACGGAAAGGCGCGATACGATTTTACCAGGTATCGCAACTACCTCGTGGTCGTCAGCCTCGACGGCTACAGCCCGAAAGAACGGCTGATCACGGTAGATACGGAAAATGAGTTGATGCTCGAATTCAAACTTGTCGAAGCGCCTGCCTGCCTGCGCGCAGGGGGTATCGTAGCCACCACTGAATTCGGAACCCGTATCGTGAATGCCACGGTAAAATTTGTGCACCGGACAACAGGCCAGGTTGGCGCAATCGTCCGAACCAATCTGAACGGGGAATTCGACGCCTGCCTGCCGCTCGAAGGCGATTATATCGCATACGTCGACCGGCAGGGCTTCCGGCAGGAGAATTTCCGCATGACGGCAATGAAGGGCGACCGCTCTTTTAATGAGGTGCGCTTGCAGTCGCTCACACCCGACGCCAGCATAGAAGCGACGATGCCGCTGGCCAACGGCATTCAGGAAGGTTCCGTCATTATCCTCGACCAGATATTCTACGAATACAACAAGGCGACGCTCAACCAGAGCGCCATCCGTTACCTCGATGCCCTGCTCGAACTCCTGAAGCGTTATCCGGAAATGGAGATCGACCTGATCGCGCATACCGACACCCGCGGCGATGCCCAACTCAACCAGGAACTCACCGACGCCCGGGCGAAAAATGCCAAAACGTACCTGGCATTCCGCGGCATCGAACCCGATCGTATCAACGCTTACGGAAAAGGCGAAACGGAACCGCGCAACCGCTGCACCGAAGGCGTCGAATGCTCTGAAGACGAACACAAACAAAACAACCGGCTCGAAATTCGCGTACGGAAGGTCGGCAGGATACCGAGGCCGTAAATGGCCGCGTCGATTGGCAGTTTGCAGGTTCTTTCTGCCGGAATCTCCTGTTTTATACAATTATGCCCCGTTTTTGTATCTCACAAAAACGGGGCATTCTTATACGGCTGCAATTCTCCAATGCCGCTTTAAACGGCTACCGGCAACCGCCGCTGCTCACCAGCTCCACAGATCATGTTCGCGGTTAAACAGTGCGTCTTCGATCTTGTCCGATTGCATCAGCAGGTCGGCTCCGGCGAGGTAATCCTGCAAACGGCGGTCCTGAATATTGTTTTCCTTGATAATGGAAGAAGCAAAGTATCGCATCTCGAACAGGTCTTCCCAGGTGGTCGTAGATGCGTAATTTCCACCGTGCGTGACGGCTTTGCGGCCTGCCAGCAGGGGACGTGCGGAAGGGTAATGCACCCAGAAAAGGGGCTTTTCATATCGAAAATCGCCGTTTTCGTCCCGTACATCGATCAGCGGCGCAATGCCCAGGATCCGCACGCGCAAAGTGCCGGTGTTGGCATCGAAAAACCAGGATTCCTTGAGCCGAAAACGTTTCACATCCTCCCAGTTCAGGTCGCTTTGTACTACCCTGATCTCTTCCTGGTCCTGGTCCATGTTCCAGGTGGAGATTGTGTCCGTTTTGAACAGGATGTTTTGGAGTTCCTTTTCCGACAGCGGTTTTGAAAAATGATCGTTTTCGGTACTGTACACCGTGAGGTCGCCGTTGAGCGCAGCCTCCGATAAAATGCTGAACAGGGGCGATTCCGGGGCCACGAATGGCAAATTCATCTTTTCCCGCGTATCGATTATGCGCCAGAGACGCGTTTCCCACAAAATGTCCGCCTCGCGGATTTTTTGGTACTTCAGAGGGTGGTGTTCGGCGATCACGGTTCTTTCGGTGATGTCGTCCAGAGGCGGCGAAGGCGCGTCGGGAAGGTCGGTGCGTTGCGCAAATGCGAGTTGTGTGGCGAGCAATGCTCCGCCCAGGCAGCCCAATAGACGGGCTGCCCGCAGTGACAGTGTTGTCATGTCGTTCGTGTTTAGTAATATGTATGAAAAAATAAAGGAAAACCCCGCAGGTGGGCGGTTTTTGGGTAAATCAGCGCAGCATTTTAACGCTGTGCGGGATCGGTGTTCAGGAAAACGATTGTTGTAAACAATACCAGACTCAAAACGGGGTCTCGCGGCCGGGTATTTTTACAGTTAAAAATTTTAACAACCGGCCAGATAACGGGCAAAATGCAAAAGTGAATCGAACCGGAAATCGAGCCGCATGGCAGCCAGGGTGTCTGCCTCTTCCGTTTTTCCATGGATCAGCACGCTTCGCATGCCAAGCGATTGCCCGAATTGCATGTCGGAAACCGAATCGCCGGCAATCCAGGCATTTTCAAGGTCTATGTCCGGGAATTCGGCCAGCGCCAGCCATGCCATACCGGTTGCGGGTTTGCGGCAGCGGCAGTTTGCCTCTTTTGTATGCGGGCAATGGTAAATGCCGTCGATGCGGCCTCCTTCTGACGATATGATCTCCCTCATTTTCAGGTGAATGGAAGCCAGATCGGTCTCTGTCATCAAGCCTTTGCCGATTCCTGCCTGGTTGGTGACCACAATGATGCGGCCGAAGTATCCGGACAGCAATCGCATGGCCTCTGCCAGCCCTTCTGTAGCAATAAACATTTCCGGCGTGCGGATGTAATCTCCTGCAAGCCGTGCATTGATCACGCCGTCGCGATCGAGAAAGAGGGTTGGTAAATCCGCCATTCGTTTCAAAAATCCGTTCCCAGCGCTACGTGCAGAATGGGCTTTTGCACCACCCTGGTTTCTATCCCCCACGCATAGTCGGCCCGAATATACATGCCGAAAATAAGCGCGCGGGCGCCGACACCGTAGCCCGCTACCAGCGGGTCGCGGAAGTAGTTGACTTTCACGGCTACCGTCGGCGGGTTGTACAGGTAAACGATATTGATCGGATTGTTGCCGCCGTAGGGGTCTTTGCCCTGCCATGCCGTACCGACGTCAAAGAAACCGGTAATCTGGAAGTTGCGCCAGAAACTGCCCATGACGGGTTTTTGGGAAAAATATTTGAAAATCGGCACGCGCAACTCGGTATTCACCAGGGCAAATGAATTGCCGTTCCGGATGTTTTGCTCGAACCCGCGAAGATTGGCCGCGAGGGTCTGGTAGGCAAAATCGCTGCCTTGGGGCGCCGGAATGTTGTTGTTGAATTTCGGGAATATCCAGTTATCCACGCCGCCGAGGTAGTAAAGTATTTTCTCGGACCCGAAGGTGGTGGCCGCAGCCAGCCGGACTGCCAGGATCGAGCGCCGGTCGAGCAACTGGTAGTGCCGGGCGTCGAGACCGATCACCGTCATAATTCCCTTGTTGAGTCGGAAACTCCAGTTGGGCTGGGTATTGAATTCAAATCGTTTGACTACTTCCACGAAGAGTTTGGCCCTCGAGCCTGTTCTCAGGTTCAGATCGATGTCAACTGTATTGTCGTACACCGCAGCGAGTCGCAGGGATGCGCGCTGTTCGGCGTAGTCGGGTGTTTCGAGTGTGGCGCGATTGGTGCTCAGCAGGATGGATTTATCCTGCCGGATCGTGGCTGTTCCGCGAAGGCTGAAAAATGCGTCGAAGGGGTAACGCATCTCGTATTGGCCGAGAATGGTATTTGTGCGCACCTGCATGGCCGGTTCGTTCAGCGGCGGCGGGTTGGGCGATTGGTTGTCGAGGTTGTTGACCACCGTTTTCCGGTAAAGAGCAAAACGCTTGTCAATGCGGTGTTTTTTATCATCAAACCAAAGGTAATATTCCGCTCCGTTGAAAGTCGTGGGAAGGCGGAAGCCCGCTTCGACAACATAATTTTCCAAAAGGTCCTTGAAGTTGGCCTTGAGCAGGATGCCCGGCGGCGGGGTCTCGAATTGAGGAGTGCCTGCGTAGCTGTCGAGTCCTTCGAAAAGCAGGTTGTTATCCAGGCTTGTCGAAATATAGTCGGTTCTGAATTTCAGCCTGTAGGGAATGATTTGGGATGGATTAAACCGGATAACGGCGTTGTTTTTCCCGATTTCCAGCGCCGATTTGGGTGGATTTACCGCGCGGCGCGGCGCAGCCTGAATCTGAATGACGCCGATATCGTCCGAATTTTCTATTTCATCTTCCTGCTGCTCTTTTACGGGAGCCTTCTGCTCTGCTTCGGACTGATTGGCAGGCGGCGGGCTTACGGCCAGGTATTCCGGCAACTGGAACAGCCAGCCCGGCTGTACCGGTTTTACCGTATCCGGGCGGATAACACCTTCATTGTTATCCATTTCCGGAACCTGTTTTTCGGGCATAAAAGAAGACTCATCTATGGCCGGCTGCGGTGGAACGGGTATGCCGGCATCGTGGTAGGTCAGTTCGCGGAAGCGGGTGATGCGTGCCGGCGCCGATGCCAGCGGATCGGCAGCAAGTTTGTAAAAAAGCACTTTCCCGTCGCGCGGAATGGCTTCCACAAGTCGCCCTGTCCGGAACGAGATATGCTGACTGGTAATATTGCGGTCCAGATTGGTCTGGTTCCAGGTGCGCGCGCGTTTTTTATAGACGGGGGCAAAGCGAATGCTGTCGACCTGGCTCGAATCGACGTTTTTCATCACGGTATCCAGCGGGGCCAGAAAAACGAGTGCCCGTTCGAAGGGCCACTCTCCCGGTTCCCGGGTATTCAGGGCTTTTACTTCCGAACCGTCTTTCAGGTATATAATGGCCTGATTATAAGCGATATAGGGCTCCAGATAGCCGGCCTGGCGGTTATTGATCCCGTTTTCGTCGCTCAAATAGGCAAAATGGGCGCTGTCAATACCTATCGGGGCTCTTTCGTCGAAGAGGGGGGTATGGGTGATGCGTACGAGTTCGTTGCTGCGCTGATCCAGGTCAAAAAAGAAAACATCGAAACGGTTGATCGGCAAAATGGTATCCAGCCGTTCGAGCGAAAGG
>JAKOXM010000761.1 GCA_029781095.1 Bacteroidota bacterium | reverse complement strand
CGACGGGTTGTTGCCGGAGCACGGCCATGGCTTCGAGGGGGTTCGCGCATTGCGCCACAAGGGACAACCCCGGCACTCGGCCGATGAAATTTTCCAGGAGGGTACGGGCGAGTTCCTCGTCGTCGACTACCAGGCAATTGACAGAACTCATGGCATGTCGATTTTAAGCGTTACCGAAAAGGTGCCCGGGCCGGGCTCGATCGTGAGCTCGTGTCGGCCCGGATACAGCAGTTCCAGTTGCCGCTGCACGTTTTTGAGTCCGATACCGCCGGCCTGGTCTTTTGTAAAAGCTGTTTCAGGCACACTGTTCTGGACATGGAAAAGGATATGGTCATCGGCGGTTCGAAGCGATATTTTGATCCAGCCGTGTACCAGATCTTCTACTTTGCTGTGTTTGAAGGCATTCTCCACAAAAGGGATAAACAGCATCGGCGCAATGGACATTTGCGGCCGGCTTTCGTCGAGCTCCGTTTCCACGTTGAGGCCGCGGCTGTCTTTCAAAAGGTGGAGATCGATGAAATGTCGCAGGTATTCGATCTCTTTTTGCAATGGAACGCGATCCGCTTTGCAATCGTAAAGCATGTAGCGAAGCATTCCGGAGAGTTTCAGGAGGTTTTCAGGCGCCTGGTCGGATTTGATGATTGTCAGGGTGTAAATATTGTTCAGGGCGTTGAACAGGAAATGCGGGTTGATCTGCGATTTCAGGAATTTCAATTCGGCTTCCAGTTTTTCGCTGCGGAATTCGGAGGCCTCCTGTTCCTTGCGATTGGCAAAACCCGCGATCTCAAACAGTGCGCTGCCGATCAGGGCCGTAAAATAAGGCATGGCGAGGCTCATGTACCTTAAATTTCGAAAAGTCGAAGAAAGATTTGTATTGACCCGGTTTTTGTCCGGCGGGCGGCGAAAGTATTCGGCCCAGGGCGCGACATCCCAATCTATCAGCAGGGTGATCGCAACCACGATGGCCACGCCGATGATAAAATAAGCCCCCTGTTTTTTGTTAAAATACAGTTTCGGCAACAAAAACTCCATGTTCACCCATACGACAAAGGCTATTCCCAGGAGCACCACCGCGCTGCGTATCGCAAAACGGTCGACATTTTCCAGGTTGCCGGCCAGCAGTACCGGGAGCAGTACCCAGAGGCCTCCCCAGAACAGTATTTGAAACCAGGTGTTTTTTCGCGGAAAATCCATGATACAAAGGTGTGCATTGGCAACCAGTCCCCCAATAATTCTCAATCAAACCAGTTTTTTTCACCTTAAAACTGCCCGCCCGTTCAATGAATACAAAGAAGCCCGTTCATGGGCAAAATACCGGCGTTCATTGAATTTTGTTGGTTGCCGCAACCGGCCGGCGCACCTTTGTGCTGCCATTTCGTGATTATTTTAAATGGTGTACAAGAAACACAATTCACTCAAACAAATTACACATGCAAAGGCTCATTCAATCTTTATTGATCGCTTTTCTGATCACAGGCGGATTCGCCGCTGCTCAGGCCCAGCCGGGTGGCGGTATGGGAATGGACCCCGAAAAACGCGCCGAACAACAAACGGCTTCCATGACGGAAAAACTGTCGCTTTCCGAAGCACAGGCAGCCAAGGTCAAAGAAATCAACCTGAAATACGCAGGTAAAATGAAGGAGGCACGCGAAAAGGCTGACGGCGACCGGGATGCCATGCGGGCTGCCATGACCACACTTCGCGGGGAACAAGACAAGGAACTGCAGACGGTGTTGACCGACGAACAGTGGCAACAATGGGTCAAGATTCGCGAGGAAATGAGAAACAACCGGTCAGGATGGGGCGGTGGAAAACAGAAAGACGGCAAGAAGACCGATAGTCCGGGTAGCGGACAGTAAACACAATGGCACCAACAGGTTACATGGGCCACCCTGTTTCATAAATTGGAATAGGGGGCTCATGTTTTCTTTCCTATAATGCGAGGCATTCTCATCCGTGACAAACCGGCGATGCAATAAATCAGGGAAACAAGCGATTTTGTCGTCCTCAACCGACACCGGTGCGCATGAGACAGGCCTGACATTGCACAACAAATTCTTCCATGAAACAATCCATTTTCATCTCGCTTCTGTTTCTGACGGGGCATTTGCTCCATGCACAGACATTTTCCATAAAAGGCATCGTGACCGACGAAAACAGCAGTCCTTTGCCCGGCGCAACGATTGCATTGCAGCACCCCTGGGGAGAGTTTGTAAAAGGCACGAGCAGCGGAAACAACGGCGGTTTCGAACTGACGGGCGTTGGGAAAGGCGGCTACAATGTTGTGGTGAGTGCCCTGGGCTACGAAAATTTCAAAAAGCAGGTTACACTGACAAACGCAGATATTCAACTCGGGACGCTGACGCTGAAGACCGATCCGGTGTTGCTAAAGGGAGTCGATATCAATAGCACCGTACCTCCTGCGCTGCAAAAAGGTGACACCACCGAGTTCAATTCAGCCGCTTTCAAGGTCATGAAAGATGCCAATGCCGACGAACTGGTGGAAAAACTCCCCGGCGTGACGGTGGAAAACGGCACGGTTAAAGCGCAGGGCGAAAATGTCACGCAGGTGTTGGTGGATGGCAAACCCTTTTTCGGATCGGACCCTACGGCGGCGCTCAAAAATCTGCCGGCAGAAGTGATCGATAAAATACAAATTTTCGATCAGCAAAGCGAGCAGTCACAGTTCACGGGTTTTAACGATGGCAATACCACAAAAACCATGAATATCGTGACCAAAACAGGCATGCGCAACGGTCAGTTTGGCAAGGTATACGCGGGCTACGGTTACAACGACAAATACCAGGCAGGCGGCAATATCAGTTTCTTCGACGGCAACCGCCGAATCTCGCTCATCGGCATGAGCAACAATATCAACGTGCAGAATTTCGCCGCCGATGATATTCTGGGTGTGATGGGCGGCGGTGGTGGAGGTGGACGCCGGGGGCCACCCGGTGGCGGTGGCGGCGGGCGACAGGGCGGCGGTGGCGGCAACTTTGGCGGCGGAAGCGACTTTCTGGTACGGCCGCAGGGCGGCATCACGACCACGCATGCTTTCGGTGTCAATTATTCGGATCAATGGGGGAAAAAAGTAGTTGCAAGTGCCAGTTATTTTTTCAACGATGGAATAAGCAATGCGACGGAAAACACTTTCCGCCAGTTTCTCAACAACGGCGAACTGGCTCAGGTGTACGCGGAAGACCAGTTGAACAACACCGACAACCTCAATCACCGCTTCAATGCGCGGATTGAATTCAACCTCGACAGCGCCAACTCGCTGCTCCTGCGGCCGCGCCTGACCTTGCAAAAAAACAACGGGACATCCGCTACCGTCGGGCAAACGACGCTCGACAATAACCTGCTCAGCAGCACGGACAACGCCTATCTTTCCGACCTCAAAGGGGTGAATTTCAACAACAGCCTGCTCTGGCGGCATAAATTTGATAAAAAAGGACGCAGCTTCTCGCTGGACCTCGGCACAGGATACGCGCCGAAAAAAGGAAACAGCAGCCTGCGCTCGATTGACAGTTATTTCAGCGGACAGACCCTCTATGACAGCCTCAACCAGATTTCCCGTCTGGACGTCAACAGCTGGAACGTATCCGGAAATGCGGAATATACCGAGCCTGTGGGTGAGAACAGCCAGGTGCTTCTAAACTATCGCGCCAGCTATCAGCAGGAATCGTCGGACAAACAGACCTACGATTTTTTTGCACCCGACAATGGTTATACCCTGCTCAACGAGCCGCTCACCAATGTATTCTCCAATGATTACGTCACGAATCAGGCCGGCCTGGGTTATAACATCAGTAAAGGCCGCGACCTCAACCTCAACGTCCGGGTAAACGCACAATGGGCCAAACTCGTCAATGACAAAACATTCCCGCAGCCCGCACAATTCAGCCAGACCTTTTACAATACCATGCCTTCGGCGATGTTGCGCTATAATATTGATAAACAGCACAATATCCGCGTTTTTTACCGCACCAACACCCAATTGCCATCCGTAGAACAATTGCAGGACGTCGTCAACAACAGTAATCCGCTTCAACTCAGCGTAGGCAATCCCGACCTGAAACAGTCTTTTCAGCAAAACCTTTTCCTGCGTTACCAGGCCACCAACCCGGAAAAATCCACGACCTTTTTCGCCATGATCGGCGGCGGGCTTACCGGCAATTACATCGCCAACGCAACATATCTTGCAAACAGCGACAACCCGATCCTGACTCAATACGACGTGCAGCCGGGCGCCCAGCTTTCCCGGCCCGCCAACCTCAGCGGTTACCGGAATGCGCGTTCGTTTGTGTCTTACGGCATGCCCATCAAATGGATCAAAACGAACCTCAACCTTGATTTTGCCTACAACTATTCCCGCACGCCGGGTCTGCTCAACGACGCACTGAACTACGCCAACAGCAACACCATCAGTGCCGGGGTCACGTTTGCCAGCAATATCAGCGACAAAGTGGACTTTACCATTTCCACCCGGCCCAGCTGGAGTAAAGTGCGCAATACCTACCAGTCGGGCACGAACACCGAGTATATCAGTCAGACATCGCGCCTGCGATTCAACTGGATCGTGGTGGATGGATTTGTATTGCGCACCGATCTGAGCCATCAGCTGTATTCAGGCCTGTCGGACAGTTACAACCAGAATTACTGGCTCTGGAACCTCGCAGTCGGCAAAAAACTGTTCAAAAACGAGCGCGGGGAGATCACCCTGGCCATCAACGACCTGTTGAAACAGAACCGCAACATCACGCGCAACGTCACGGAAACGTACATTGAAGACCTGCAAACGAA
>JAKOXM010000755.1 GCA_029781095.1 Bacteroidota bacterium | reverse complement strand
AAAGAGGCAAAGCCACTCAACCAAACAGTCGAATGGCTTTGCCAAAGAGAGGCAGGCTTATTTTGTAATGATGAGGCGAACAGTAGATCGGGCTCGCTCGTAATGCAACTGCACCAATCCGCTTGAAAAAGCGACGCTTTTCACAAGGCTCAGGTTCTGTTCCGGACGGCCAGGCTTGAAAAGCCCGATACCGTCGCCGAGCAGCACCGGAATGATAGAAATGACATATCTGTCGATCAGATCGTGTTTTATCAGTTCCTGTACCAGTTCAGCACCTCCGTCGCAGTAAATATGAGCGCCTTCCGCTTGCCGGATTTCAGATATCAGGTCTGCCACCCCGCCATTGAAAAACGATACGTTTTCATCACTTCCCGATCTCGTCCCGGACAATACATAACATTTACGCCCTTTATGGGGCCAGGGGATACCGAAATCCAGTACTTTTTCATACGTTTTACGGCCCATGACGACCGTATCCACCGTTTTGACAAAGTCGGCATATCCGTAATCCTCGGGCGGAGCCTCTACCATGGAAAGCCATCCGAGATCGCCGTCTGTTTTTGCAATAAAGCCGTCCAGACTGGCGGCGATATAGAGAATCAATTCGCGTTGTGGCATATAAGTGAATGTGCTAATTAAAAAATGTGCTAATGTGCTAATGTGCTAATGTGCTAACTTTCACAACATTGCCCATTTTATAACCGTGTTTATTTTTGCACACGTACTCTTTGTCACGAATCGGCCGGCGTTGCTTTATACAAGCTATCGGCTGAAGCAAAAGATAAAAGTACCGGAAAAAGCAATTTGTACATGACCGGATTAATTCAATACCGATATTTTGCCGTAAGCAAAAACCCGGACGGCAGGGTCGTGCTTTTGCTGACAGGCAGATCCTGGTCGTTATACCGATAGGCATGGATCGTGGTCTCTTCAGTTCCTTGTGCCGGCCGCCGAACTTCTTTTTGCGGGTTGTTGAATTGAAACTGCATTTGAGGCAAATAGGGATAACGCAGCATCCAGCTCACAGGATTGATCTTGTCGTCAAAATCACTGTATTCAATGGTTTCCAACAGTTTAAATTGCTGATCTGCACCCTGTTCGTAGGATCTTATTTTATTCAGATTACCCACGCCATCGTATGAAAAATCGTGTTTGTATGTGCTGACCGTATCTTCCGTCAGGTCGCTGACGCGCCAGATTTCCTGCACCACCCGGCCCTTGGCATAGATATAAGTCACCTCTTTTGCCACAGCATCGTCGGGATAAAGTTCCTGCGTTTTTGCAATCCGGTTGCCGTCGTAATAATATTTTACGGTGAGCCCGTCGGAAACATTCATCTGGACGGGTCTGTCCTGCGCATCATACAGGAATTCATAGACTATGGTGTTGATTTTGGAGGGATCGCCTTCCACGTATTGCCACTGCGAACGCAACAGCGACACTTGCCCCCTGGCGTTGTATATAAAAGTCTGATGGTCGGTTTCAGCCCATTGGATCCGGCTGACCAGTGCACTGGCCGGTAAAGGATTGGGCAATTGCTGTTGCGGCGGCAGGTTTTCAAAAGGTTCTGTAGTATCCTTTTTACAGGCAATCAGGCCGAACATAATGACCAGCAGGACCGGGATTGATTTAAAAATTTGATGTTTCATAGCTTAAGGTTTTAACGTGAGTGATTGATGTTTATCGCACAGACTGCATATCCGCTCCTTCCACATCCCGGCGCAGCAGCAGACCGGTTGCAACTGCGGCTATTACAGTCCGCGTTTCATCGTCCAATTGGGGATCGATCCAGACTTTGCCCTTGTTCACCGTGGAGACGGCGCCTGCTATTTTGCCGTCGATACGGAATTCGTGCCCATAAACCGCAAGTTTCTTCATCCAGTCAGGCTGGCCTTGCAGCCCGCGAATAGCATCGATGTCGATGCGGCGAGAGCCGTTTTGGGCAAAACCCGCCGAGGCTTTTTCGAGCAGAAAATCACCGTTGGGGTTGTGTATTATAAAATCCCAGACTTGCGGGCCGGCGCCGAGCGTGATGTTTCCGGCAAAAAAGTTCTGATATTCGAGCGGAATGCCGAAAAAATCGCGCACCAGCTCTATTTCCGTGCTTTTGAATTTGCTGATGCAGGCCACTTCTGCCCGGGTCTGGCCCGGCCCGAACTGTGTAAAACCCAGTTTTTCTTTGGCTCCCTGGAAGCGGACAATGAACGGAATGTCGTACCCTTTCGTCCAGCCGCGCCGAACTTTATCGGTGGTGAATTCGCCGTAGCGAATGACCTGGCCGATCTGCAGGCCGTTGCGTCCTTTGACGGACATGGCATCTGCGTGCAGGGAAGGGTCTACCGCTATTTCTGCCGTATGGCAGGCTAAAAGACTTGTGAGCGCAAGCAGAACAAGGATTGCTATTGATTTCATAATCAATGTATTATTGAGGTGAAAAACAGGCTTTAATATCCTTTTCTTGACCAGAAAGGATATACCGCAGATGATAACGAGGGTCATTGTATACGTCATCGCGTCAGGTTGACTATGCCTGCGGCGACACCAGTCGCCGCAGGGCATTTTCATTACTTGTCAGATTGTTTCACGATTTTTCCCGTGTAAAAATTTGCTTCTTGCCGGGCTGTCACGGAATAAATCCCGGCGGGGAGCATCGTTATATCCATTGTTTGCCCTGACTGGACAAGACGGGATTGCACCAAATGTCCGGCAGCGTCGAATACCTGAACAGCCGCGTCATCATCGAGTGCAAATTGAACCAGCCCGGAAGTGGGGTTGGGCCACATGGCAAGCGCCCGGGTTACCGGATCGGGTCGCACCGAGGTCACGCCTTTGTAGTAGTAATGTTTTTTACTGTCCAGAACCCAGTCGAATTGATCCTCGTCCCACAAATAAAACCATTCGAGGGACAGATTTTCACCATCGATGTAGACGTAGTAGACAAATTCGCGCTCTTCCGGGGCACCCGAAGGAAGATAGGCGGTTTCTTTCCCGACAAGACGCTGAGCGTTGTCGTAATTGTATTCGATAGTTTGATACAAATACCAGGTTCCATTTGCAGCGTTCCATTCAAATTTCAGGTTCTTCCGGAGCGCGCCGAAGAGGGTATATGAATAGTTATCGCGGTTTTGAGGCGACAGACCGAGGCTGTCAAAAACCGAAAGGGTCACTTCGATGGGCCGGTGGTCTGCATACACAAGGTCAGTCCGGCTACTGGGGAATTCATCATTGCCAAGGATCGCAAATTCTTCAATCAGGTGATTATCGCCATTGGCATCATAACTATATACCTCCCTGAAAATCAGCGGATCGCCAAAATAATCGAATGAGGATACGCTTTCCAGCAAGTGGTCCTGGGCATCAAACGCGTTGCGGACGGACAGGATAATGTGCCAGTCCATGATAGTCGAGTCCCACAGGTAGGTTAAAAACGAGTCTATATGTTCGGGGGAGTCACCGTGCGGGAATATTTCAAGCCGTGAATCCGGGTTGTATTTCTGTGTCACCGGATCGTATACTTCCGCTAACACTTCTACCAGTCGCTGCTGGCCGTCACTGACGAGCGTCGTTTGGGCCTGGGGCAACCAGGCATTATTTTCGAACATGTAGTCGACCTCGATTTTTGTGTCGTCGAACGGATATTTGTAAATCGTTCGGAACAACGGCGTACTGTCGCCGGGGGCATTCAGGTTGTAGCCGTAGAATGTTTTGGTAGAATCCAGTTGCAGCACACTGCGGGGGGCGGCGCCCTTCGCCGCCGGCGCTACCATGGACGGCATATCAAATCCGGCCCTGTGCAAAGCCTTTACTACGGTGTAGGTCAGGTTGGCTGCGTAAGGCTGCAAACCCGGTGCAAGTGTTCTTTGGGCAAAAGTCATATTGGATGAAAGAGCCCAAATGAGGAAGATGGATATCCTGATTCTTTTCATAACTTGTTTATAATGAGTTTTAAGCAAAAGGAATTAAATGAATTCAGCCCCGGCAAAAGCACGGGCCGGTTATCAAACGGGGACATATTGCTGTTTCGCCAGGATGTTCTTTTGAAATCAAGAATGGCTTTCTGCGTACAGTTCTTCCTTCACGAGTACCTCGTGAAGGCGCTTGCGGGCGCGGGCAAGGCGGCTTTTTATGTTGGATGTCGTCCAGCCCGTCAGATCGCTTATTTCTTCAATGTTCTGTTCGCGGAGATAGAACAATTCGAGTGCCGTGGCATCCTGTGGCCCGAGCCGGTGAAGCGCCTGCCGGAGCAACATGCCGGCCTCTTCTTTTTCGAGCAATGCACCGCCTTCGCAGGGGCCGTCCTGCCATTGCGGATGGAAATCTTCTATTGGAAGCCAGGGAGTGTACCGTTTTAACCTCAGCCGGCTTAAGGCTGCAGAAACGGCTATTTTACCAAGCCAGGTGGAGAATTTGCTGTCGCCTCTGAACGCGGGCAAGGCACGGAAAGCCCGCATGAAGGTATCCTGTGTTACTTCCTCTATGGCGTTGGGGTCGGTGAGGTAGCGTTTCAGGATAAAATGCAGCAAGCGCTCATGGCGATTGACCAGCACGGTACAGGCTTGCTGCTGTCCTGAAATTACCAGCGGGATGAGTTTTTCGTCGCTCAACTGGCGGTATGGGTTGCCTGTTTCGAAGATTGCTTTCATAGCGAATACTTATTTGTTTTTGTCGCTACAAAAGTGCCGGAGGCGCCTGCTCATCGCCAAAACAGTATTACCGAATGACGAAAAGTGCCGGATGAATGACGGTGATTACCGCCCCAGCCAATCCTTAAAATCAGTCATCCGGTCGCCGCTTACGAATACCTCGTGCCGGGTTTTGGGAGCCATATCCAGTTTAAGTTTCCCTTTAAAATGGGTTAGAACGGACTGAATGGATTGAAAACCGACCAAATACTGCCGGCTGGCCCGAAAAAACTGTTTCGGATCAAGCAACGTGGCAAGCTTGTCGAGACTGAAATCGATGGGCAGGTGCTGACCCTCGCGCGTGACCATGAAAGTGATTTTCTCATCAGAATAAAAATAGGCGATGTCAGCCGTTTCGATACTCCGGATTTTGTTGCCTGCGGTGATCATAAACCGCGTCTTGTACTC
The DNA here is from genome assembly GCA_029781095.1 of Bacteroidota bacterium. Taxonomy (GTDB): domain Bacteria; phylum Bacteroidota; class Bacteroidia; order Chitinophagales; family Saprospiraceae; genus M3007. The sequence continues at coordinate 139 of JAKOXM010000755.1, read as the reverse complement.
GGGTTCGCGATGGCCGATATACTGGAGCAGGGTATCGAAATCGGGTTTTGCAAATCGCTGCTGAAGCGCCTTGTACTTATCCAGAGCGGCCATCAGTTCGACGAGATTGACGGGCTTAAGCAAATAGTCGATACTGTTG
>JAKOXM010000750.1 GCA_029781095.1 Bacteroidota bacterium | reverse complement strand
TTTCATCCCGACTGAAATATGGCTCGTATTGCTTCACTGGCTTGCCCTTGTTGTTCAAGACGGTTTTACCGCTGGCAATCCAACGCAGTGGTCCGCCGGTATTTTCTGGTTCGGCCTGTATTTTTTTCACCAGCACCGTCCCCATGCCGTCGCTGTATTCAAAGGCGGCTTGCAGCGGACTGCTTTCGCCCTCGGCCAATTGCGCCACGTGTTTTTCCCGTACAATGCCGGCAGCACAAGCGGGGTGGTTTTGATAAGTCGTGCGGCCGTCTTCGGTTTTTTCGCCCAAATAATAGAGGTGGCGGGCAGTGGCGTTGCCTAACCAATTGCGGGCCTGGGCTTCGTCGTATTCACCGGTAAAAAAGGCACGTAGTTCGGCTTCTTCCAACTCAAGCGGCAAATCCTTCAAGTTGTCGCCTTCGTTGTTTTTTCCCTTCACCGCCAGAGCCGCAGGTACGCCCAAAATATCGAAGGCTACTTCCGACAGGTTACCGTTTACATCCTGCATTTCCAAGGGCGCCAATACCCGGTAATCGAAGCATCGGATGTCCACCCGGTTGCCTACAGGGTCGGTACTGCTGTGGAAAAAGAGGTCGTAGGTGCGCAGGGTATCGGTATCGTTGTATTCCAGCGTGGTTACATTGCCGAAGGGATCGGTGTAGCGTTCCGGCAGGTAGAAATGGACCGCCGCATCGTCAGCAAAACCAGCAATACCGGAGCGGATCCACCATTGGCCTGGTTCTTCGGGGACTTGATGGTAGCCGCCTTCGGCCAGTACCCGTTGCAGCATGGCATCATAACTTTCATTGGTTTCTTGCAGCGCAGGCAATTTATCGCCCAAAATGGCGGTCAACAAATCACTGGTCAGTGCCAGTTTGTAGGTTTCATAAGGCAGAGCCAATCGGCCTGACTCTTTATTTCCCAGCGGAGTTTTCAGGTTTTCATCAAAATACAATATGCGCACTTGCTCGACGAGGCGTTTCTCCACTTTATTCGGATTGGGTCGCAGATGATAGGCCAAGTCTCCTACCGCTGATAAGTTGTCCTCAACTACCTTTTCCGGTTTTGGCTGATGCACATCGCTCAATCGAAATCCCTTGAAATATTCCAGGGTAAAATAATGCTGATCCGTGGCCAAATTGAATCCCGTCAATTCATAAGTCAGCACCTCGCAAGGCAAGGGCAGGCGGTAACAGGATGGCTCCTGGATGGCCCCGGTATAGCGATTTTCGGTGTAGGCAATATGCAGTTCACTTTGTATGGTACGAATCAGATTTTTGGCTTCCGCGGTTATCAGCGTATCTGCTGTATCGAACAGAGCGAACCTCGGATATCCCACTGCTACCGACTGTAACGGCTGCCCATATTCATCAAAACTCAGGTTTAAGGTATGTGCTACACGCGGGTCCGGGGTCTCTTTGTTCACTCCCGGAGCCAGAGTGAGTTCGTACTGGTAAGTAATCGCCTCGCTTTCGGTTACTAAAAATACCGCGTGCTGGTTTTGCCCTTTGTGCTGCAACAATTGGATATGGCAATTGTGAAAGGCGGTGGAGAATAATTTAACCGGCACCTGCTCGCCGCGTTCCAGGGCATTCACGTCGAGTTCGTACACCTCCTGCCGCAGGGTCATGCCCTTGCAGGCGCGCAAGGCTTCACGCCATTCGTCAGCAGTGAGGTTTTGGGATTCAATGGCCGGTTCGGGCAATTCCAATTCAGTAAAATCATCGATTTTCGGCTGGAAGTATTCCTCCCGGAAGTGCGATAATATGCGCTCCCGCCCCATGAAGGCGCCGGAATGGAACCAGGTGACGGTTTTCACCGGCGGTTGATACAATGTTTTATCGTCGGTGATGTAAGGACTGGCACTATTGCCCTCGACAAATTTCCCAAAATCCTCCACATCCACCTGTTCCACCCGCCCGAAGCCGCGGAATTCGCGCTCGGGGTGGTCGTAGTAGCCGTGGTGGTAACTGTAGGTATTGGCAAAGGTGGATTTACGCCACTGGTCGGTGACCGTTACTTTGCTCACCACCTGCACCGGGAAGGGCAGTTTGGTGATCCAGGGTTTACCTGCTTTTTTGTCTTCGAGGTAATAGTGTGTGGAGCTTTTGTACGTCCACTCTACTTTTTTGCCAAAATTGTTGCGGTAACTCTTCAGGATATGCGGTTTTTGGCCACTCATCAGATCAATGTAGCGCAGCGGTTCACCCGCATGGGCGGGCAGAGGCGAGGACCACACGATGCAGGAAGTACCGTTGCCCAGCAGGTCGGTCACCGTCACGGCATTGGGTTGGGCGGTATCGGGGAACGGACTGATGTCGCAAGGCTCGCTCCATTCATTGCCGCTCAGGTTGAGCCAGGCCAGGAACTGGTTTTTACCGAGGTAGATAATATCCGTGGCTCCGGTGCCGCTGATGTCGGCGAGTTGCAGGTAAGTGGGGTTGAACTGGTCGGGGTGGTCGAACCAGGGCGCTTTGTCCATGTTCACTTTTGCACCAAAACGGCCGTAACCGAGGTTGGGCCAGTAGCAGACCTGTCCGTTGCGGATGCGCACGATGTCGGTGAGTCCGTCGCCGCTCATATCGGCTAAAAAAATGCTCTGTGTGCTGTCGGCAAAAACAATGGCCGGGCCTTGCTCCTCGTCGTAGGGTTTGGGCGCAAGTTCAGGCGCATCATAACCCAGCGTACCGGCGGAAGGGTACCAGGTAAAGACGTTTTCTTCGGTGATGACGATTTCAGGTTGTCCGTCGCCGTTGAGGTCGAGCATACGGGTATTGGGATCGCGCAAATTCACGTTGGGAATTTGTTCGAACGCGCGGAAATTTTCCCAATTTCCACTTCCTTCAGAGCCGGCATCCTCCTTAAGTTCAAAATAGCCGTTCAGACCACGGCTGTTAATTACCACTTGTTTGCGCCCATCGGCTTCAAGGTCTTGCAGTTGCAATACACCCGACGCAATGCCCAGGAAAGATGGTTTGGGAATGACGGGCTTGGCAACGGTAAAATGCCCGTCTCCAAGATTCTCTTTATAAAACCAGCCATTGCCTTGCTCCGTGAGGATCCCCGCGATGCCTTCGTTGTATAAGTCAACCCATTGGTAGCCGGAACTGAGCCCTGCCGGGGTATTGACTATATCTTCCGGAGCAACGGTTTGTATTTCTTTGTTCCAACACAATTCCTGATAACCAAACTCCATCGGTGGCAAGCTGCGGTAGCGGTAATTGGTATTGTTTTCCCGAACGTAACTGCGCTGCCTGGCGGCTACTAAATAGGTTACTTCGAGTTTTTTGCCTTGTTCCAGCTCAACCTCTAAAGACGAACCGCGATATTCGAGATCCAACGAGCGCACTAAGCAGGGTTCAGGCCCCAATTCCTGAAAGTGGTGAAACATTAACACCCGGCGGCAAATACGGGCGGTGCGGATTTCAAACCCGCTGCGATAGGTAGAAAAAGCATCGTGGCGCGTAGGCCAGGAGATGATTTCTTCGTAATTCACCGAGGTGGTTCCTTGTGTATCAGCAGGCAAATCGCCGTGTTCGCCGAAGTCCAGCACCATTTCCATCAGGAAATCGGCTGCGTCCGGATTTGTGGTGTGGTAAATAGAGTCTGGATTACCAAAATCCGGTATAAATGGGTGTCGATTGGTGTAGTACACCCGTTTCAGATAATGGTTGGTAAAACGCGGTGTACCGTCAGTGTCAAACCGGTTTTTATCCTGCAATTCCTGTCCGTAACCTTGTCCATCTTCTTCTTTAAATTCATATAGGACACAATTGCCTTTATCGTCGAAACTTAGTTCCGGCAGCCATTGAAAAATGCGGGAAGCATCAGCAGGGTCGATGATGCGGTAATCCGCACTTTTACCAAAAAAGGTTACCACGTTGTCGCGGGTTGTCACCTTCCACCAAATCCCGTGGTCTGGATGCGAAATTTTTTCAATTCGGGAAAAACCACCTTCGATGCGCGGACGGTACCGAAGGATTTCGTATTCAAGGTTGTCCGGTTTTTCATTTGCAGAACCTTCTGCCAGAAACGGCACCAAGTCTTCGACGCCAGAGAACATAAAGGTGTCGCTCTCTTCCCCGTCGCGATAGCGGGGCAATCGTTTGTCTGTCTTGCGTTGAATGGATGGATAGCTTAAGTCCCAACCAAGTCCGAACAGTCCGTTGCCTCCACCGGAGTTGTATCCCAGCGAGATAGCCGGCATAAACCCGTTTCGACCTGGTGAAAAAGGCAGGGGCAAACTCAACGATGCCGTTCCATTGGCGGCATTTACCTGGAATTTTTCATCAATTCCTTTGATGGCGCCGCCGCCTTTGGGAAGGGAAATTTGAGGGATTTCAATGGCAATGGACTTAGGAGCCTGTTCTTCCGAACGGGCAGCAGATGAACCGGAGGGCTTGGACTTTCCGGCCGAAGGCTGCTTATCGTCGTTGTTCCGCTGCATAAGGGACTGCGAAAATCATGCATGGCTTTCCTGCCATATCATTTTTTCGGGCCCTTAAAGATGTACTAGTAATTTTCTGCAAAAAGGTGATGGTCGTTATACACATCATTGATTTTTATCAAATTAAGATACGACGGCAACGCTCTTTTCTATGTGACCTAACCGTATTTACGCCACCTCCCCCAGCCGCTCCTTCACCCTTGCCAACATCATCGGTCTTATGTCTGCCAATTGTTTGACTTCTTTGTAGGGCAGTCGGATCACAATATGGCGGCCGTCCTCATCTGTCCAGTCGTCCTCTTCCCGTTCGTCTTTCGTGCAAAGGAAAATGATAGCCACCTTGTCGAGGTGCCGGAATTGCTCCGATATGTACGCAGTATCGATCTTGTCTGCAATGTCTTCCTGGACGACTTTGAGTACTTTCATGGTGCAAATTTTTACAAATGTACCGGGATATCGCAAAATATCTCGCATAGTTACTGCATTTTACTGTTGTAAGGAGGGCGAGGCAAACGGTCTTTCTCGGGCCGGACCAGATTTTCTGGCAAGTAAGGGTAGCCAAATAACTTGCGTTGTTCCTCTTTCAAACATTCTGCAATAGTCCCCTGGAATTGAACGATGTAATATACGTTCATTTTTTCAAGAAACTTGTAGCTATACCTGCCCAACTGCCCCTTGGTTGTTGA
>JAKOXM010000732.1 GCA_029781095.1 Bacteroidota bacterium | reverse complement strand
GCAACAAGTAAGGTCCAATGAGTCATCTCAAATACAAAAGGCTGCTTCTGAAACTCTCCGGCGAAAGCCTCATGGGCAAACAAAGATTTGGAATTATGGCAGATATGCTACAGCATTATGCCCACCAGATCAGCGAGTTACACGAAATGGGGGCCGAAATCGCCGTCGTCATCGGAGGCGGGAATATTTTCAGGGGCATCCAGGCCGAAGGTTCCGGCATCGAGCCCGTTACCGGCGACTACATGGGCATGCTGGCGACCGTGATCAACGGACTCGCCCTGCAAAGCGCCCTTGAAAGCATCGGCATCCAGACGCGCCTCATGACGGCCCTGAAAATGGAAAATGTGGCGGAACCCTACATCCGCCGCCGCGCCATTCGCCACCTGGAAAAAGGACGCGTTGTGATTTGCGCCGCCGGCACCGGAAATCCGTATTTTACGACCGACAGTGCGGCCGCCCTGCGCGCCAACGAGATTGGCGCCAACGTGATACTCAAAGGCACCCGCGTGGACGGCATCTACACGGCCGACCCGGAAAAAGATCCGATGGCTGTCAAATTTGACAAACTCACCTTTGCCAAGGTTATCAGCCTCGGGCTTGAAGTGATGGACATGACTGCCTTTACCCTGTGTCAGGAAAACAACATGCCCATCATCGTTTTTGACATCAACAGGCCCGACAACCTCCGCCGAATCGTGCTGGGTGAAGAAGTCGGTACTTTGGTGGAGGGTTAAGGGGTTACAGGGTTTCAAAATATTATCCAAAACCAGACATCAGGGATCAAGAAATCGCTTGTCGCGACAACCCTGAAACCTTTAAACCATATAACCCTGAAACCCCTTAACCTCGCACTCCTTGATCAGCCTTTTTTCGCCATCTCCAGCATTCGCGCGTTCACTTCCTTGCCCCAGTCCGGATGAATACTGGATGCAGGCTTGAAGGTTTCAAATTTCGCTGCCGCCGTTTCCATCAGTTCTTTACCCTTTTCAGGGCTGCCGCCCCATTGCGGCGGCGTGAAATACGTGGTTATGCCCTTCTGCATATAGGCACGCGGATTTTCGGGGTCGAGTAAAATGGCTTTTTCGATCAACATACCCGCCAATGGCCCGAATTTTTGCCCGTTCAGCATGGGATTCAAACGGATATGCATACTGGCTGCTATGCTGCGCAGGACGTATATTTCCGAATTGTTCGGGTTGAGCGAGTCGGCAATGGCGAGGTTTTTATCGGCTTTTTCACAAATTGCTTCCTGCTTGCTTGCGTCCTGATCCAGGTTGAATATGGAGGCCTGACATACTGCAACGTAGTAGGCGGGCAGCCATTCGCCGGTTTCCTTTTGGGCGATACGCTCAAAAGCGTTGGATTTGGCCAGCCACTGCTCAGCCGTTTTAAGGGTATCCATACCGGCCAGGGTTTTCTCCATGACCTTTACAAATTTTTCATTCGACTGGGCCTGCAGGCCGGCGAAAAAACCGATCAGCAGGCATAAAACAAGTGCTTTTTTCATAGTGCTCTTTTGTTTTAAAAATTGACTCAATATTTGTCGATCCCTTGAAACGGGGAATTGACTAATTCTGATTATCCAGCACTTCCTGCCGCCTGTCGGTCCCCCAACTCATAAACGCGCCGACAAAAATAAACCGTTTGGCCGCCGGAGTAAGGGCTGTTCGCATGCTGCCGTCTTCGGAATACCGGTATCCGAATATCTGTTCCTGTCCGAGCACATTCTGCACACCCACCACAAATACCGTAAATGCGCCGCGAATCATGGTCAGGTAACTGGCATTCAGGGCAAGGTTTTGATAAGCGGGGGTTCTGTCGGATAAAAATTTGTTTTCCGGCAGGTTGGGATTGAAATAGGGACGGCCCGTGGCATAACTGTATGTCAGGCCAAAACTGGTGCGGATACCCGGGAAAAACTTTTTGGCCACCAGTGTAGCCACATGGTTGGCGGCATAGGTCGGCTGTACTTCGGAAGGGTACCATTGAAATTTCCGCTTCGTATCGAGCCAGGAGTAGGAAAACCAGAAATCCACGTTTTTCAGGCTTTTTTTATCGCGGTAAAACAGCTCAACACCCTGAGCGTAACCTTTCCCGTCGTTGCCCAGCGTTTCCCGTGTAGTGACAAGGTTGTCGTACTTTTTGTAATATCCCTCCACGCGAAAAGTGCGGTCGTTCAGGATATACTGATAGTTCAGGATGTAATGCTCTGCCCGCTGAAACCCGGGTACGCGGTCAAATTGGCTTCGCCAGCGCAACAGACTGTCTCCTTTCTGGTAAAAGTATCCCCACGCGAATGAAACCTGGTCGCCTTCGCCCAGTTTGTACGCCAGCGATACACGCGGCGATACTTTTCCCGCATCCAGCAGACCGGAGCGTTCGGCACGCGCGCCAAGGCGAGCCACCAGTTTGTTGGTCACATAAAGGTCCGTCTCAACAAAAGCAGCGGCATAGTTGTCATTCAGTGATGCAGTGCCAAATCGTTGATTTTCAAATTCATCCGTGGAATACTGGTATTCTCCGCCGAAGCGAAGCGAGGTCAGCCTGCCAAAAAAACGCGTTGCCACAGCGCGTACCTGGCTCAGCGAATTCCGCATATAAAAAGTATCGGGTGAAAGGGCGCCGGTGTTGTATGAGGTGGCAATGTCGTTCCAGTCGCGGGTATAGGAAGTACCAAGCTGGATTTTCCAGGTATCGCCGAGCAGCTCTGTCCAGGTCAGATTTGTATATACATCATTGTTTTTTATGTTAAAACCGAATTTTCCACCGTCCGGCGCTGCGGTATTGAACCCTACCTGACCGTGGTTGTAGTATCCGTAGAATTTCAGCAGACCGGTTTTGCCGGTTTTCTGACGGAAAAAACTCTCCGCCCCGATGAATTCGGGCTTGTGCGTAAACTCCGGCGTTTGTTTCACCAGCCAGAAATAAGGCGCGAGGTTGGTATAATTCAGGTTGATGCCTGCAGCGCGGCCTTTGTCCTTCCACAGTTTTTGTTGTCCGAAACCGAGGCCTACGCTTGATACGGCAAGAGTGCCCGCCGAACGGTCGGGTAAATCCTGCGAATCGAGTACGAGCGCGGAAGACATGCCCTGTCCGTATTGCGCCGAATAGCCGCCCGTGCTGAATACCGTACCTTTAAACAGGAACGGATTGAATCGCCCCCGGGATGCATAATCGGGCGTGCTGGCGAAAAACGGGTTGCGCACCAGCAGGCCGTCGATGAAAGTCTGCGCTTCGCTGCCCGTTCCGCCCCGGACAAACAGGCCTTCCTGATCGCCTGTCGACACCTGAGTGCCCGGAAGGGTCTTCAGTGCCCCGTAGGTATCGCCGCCCGCAGAAGCCGTCGTCACAATGTCGAGCGGTTTCAGCACCGTTACTTTCCGTTCGTCGCTTGCTTCGAAAGCGCCTGCGGAGATAACCACTACCTTGAGTTCGTTGAAACTCTCCTTCATCACGGGGTTAAATGTATATACGCCGCCTGTCAAGGTCACTTTCTGTACTACTGAATCAAATCCGAGATACGTCACCTGAAGCGTCTGATCGCCGGTTTCTTCCGTTTCAAACTGAAAATTGCCTTGCGCATCGGAAGTCGCGCCGTCATAAGTATCGCGCAGGAGAATATTGGCGCCCGTCAAAGGATTTCCTGAAACATCCCTGACGAGGCCTTTGACGGTTGTTTGCGCACCGGCTGTAAAATGAAAAATGCCCAGCAGGAAGAAAAACAGATGTCTTTTCATGGTTAATTTGTTTCGGTTTCGATGTTTTGTCAGCAAAAATACAACGAATTCGTTTTAATAAACAACAATTTCGTTATAATATATATACATTTGTTCCGAAACCGTATCAAAATGAATAAAACCGTTCAAATTGTCAACGAATGGGCCGCCTATGAAGCCCAATACCCGGATGCCGATCTGGAAGATTTTTGCCGGCACTACCTCACCCTGCGCCGGTCCGAACGTGAAGCCGCTCCTTTCGATGGCCGCGCCATGCCACCTACGCCCCGTTCAATACTGCTCAAACTCCTGGGGCGAATCGTATCCGTAATGGCGGTGTATTCCAAAAAGGCTATGCGGGGTGTATCGATCAGTCATCCGGATGCTTTTCCGCTGCTTAACTCCGCGTGGCAACTGGGCGAAGCCAGCAAAACCGACATCATTCAAGAAAACATTATCGAGTTTTCGACGGGCATAGATATGCTCAACCGGCTGCACCGCGACGGACTTATCTCCGAACGTGCCGACCCAAACGACAGACGCTCAAAATTAGTCCGCATTACTCCGGAAGGAAAAGACGTATTATTTGAAATATTCGGGCGTTTCCACAGCATCGGCGACCTTATGTTACACGACCTGCCGGAAGAGGATATTCAACTGTGCATCCAGCTGCTGAAAGGCGTGGAAAACAAGCATTGGAAAATATGTGCGGAGACAAAAGGGCTTGCGTTTGAAGAAATTTTTGCCGCGTACGGTCCGTCAGAAGGGTAAATATCAGGCATCTGAGAAAACAATATGCCGACGCAATTCCGCAGGAGCCTTGTTTGTGTTTTTTCATTCCTACCTTTGCGGTTCCTTTTGAAAAGTTTTTTGCATCTCAATGATATCCATCGTATCGTACAATGTTAACGGCATCCGCTCCGCTATTTCCAAAAGTTTTTGGGAGTGGATGCAACAGGAGCAACCAGACATCATTTGTCTGCAGGAAACGAAAGCGCTTCCTTCAGATGTGCCCATTCTCGAACTGGAGGCACTCGGATATCGCCATTTCTGGCACTCCGCCGAGAAAAAGGGTTACAGCGGTGTGGCAACCTTTACGAAAAGAGAGCCTGACAACATTGTAGTCGGCTGTGGAATAGATCGTTATGACCGGGAGGGACGTATTTTGCGCACTGACTTTGGCGACTGGAGCCTGCTCAACTGTTACTTTCCCTCCGGCACGACCGGGGAAGATAGACAGGCTTTCAAAATGGGCTTTCTCGATGATTTTTATCGCTGGATAGAAGAATTAAAGAAAGAGCGCCCCAGGATGATCGTAGTCGGTGATTATAATATCGCCCACCGGGAAATCGACATCCACGACCCGAAAGGCAACAAAAAAAGCAGCGGCTTTTTGCCGGAGGAGCGCGCATGGATGACAAAATGGTTTGATAACGGCTTCACCGACGCCTTCCGGTACAAATACCCGGAACTTGTTGAATACAGCTGGTGGAGTTTTCGCGCCGGATCACGAAGCAAAAACAAAGGCTGGCGTATTGATTATCAATCTGTTACAAACAATTTAAAAGACAAGATCGCTGACGTCCGCCAGCTTACATCCATCGTTCATTCCGACCATTGCCCGGTATGGATGCGTATTGATTTGTGAGGATTTTTATGGTTACAGGGTTTCAGGGTTGCGGGTTACGAGGTTACGGGTTGCGAGGTTTGGCGTTTCAAAGGTACTCGGTATAATGAGGGCGTTCAGAAAACTGTGTCAATTCCCCTTTCCCACTACCGACCCCTGAAGGGAAATGCATCACAAAAATCTAAATAATTGTTTTACTGCCAACGAATCAAGCATTCAACGTAATGTACTCCCCTTCAGGGGTCGGAGGTGGAAGCAGAAGACAGACACAGATTTTTAAACACTCCCCACTCCATAACTGACATAATTAAACCTTCTCGCTTCGCATAGCAATTGTAACTTTGAAACCATGTAATCCTAAAACCTGAAACCCTGAAACCTCGTAACCCTGAAATAGTTACCTTTGTCAGAATTTCCCGAACCGCATCGTCTCACAGCCCTGCCCGTTATTCCGGCATGAAGGTCACTGCCGCCCAACTCGCACTATTACTCGATGGCTCGCTCGAAGGCGATCCGAACGCTATTGTTAGCCGCCCAGCCCGTATTGAAGAAGCGGTGGATGGTGATTTCGCTTTTCTGGATAACATCCGGTATGAGCCTTATGCCTATTCGACAAAGGCCTCTATCCTGTTGGTACACAGGTCCTTTCAGCCGACGCAGCCCCTGAAGCCCACACTGATCCGCGTGGATGATGTACGCAGCAGCCTTGCTTTGCTGCTCCAGAAGTTCGATGAAGCCAATCAGGCGAACGGAACGGATGTGCCGGAGGCCAGTTTCGTACACAAGAGCGCCGTCATAGGAGTAGGTACCCGGATCGGGGTTTATGCGGTGATTGAGGAAGGCGCAGTAATCGGCAACAACTGTACGATATATCCGCAGGTCTTTATCGGCCGCAACGTCCGGATCGGCAATAATTGCCGCATTTACCCCGGAGTCCGGATTCATTTTGACTGCGTGATCGGCGACAACTGCACGCTGCACGCCAATGCAGTAATCGGTGCGGACGGGTTCGGGTTCGCCCCGCAAGGCGACAAAACCTGGGTAAAAGTGCCCCAGGTGGGCAACGTCGTCATCGAAAATGACGTGGAAGTCGGCGCCTGTACCTGCATCGACCGCGCGGCCATCGGCAGCACCCTCATCCGGCAGGGCGCCAAACTTGACAACCTCATCCACATCGCCCACAATGCGGAAGTGGGCAACAACACCGCCCTCGCCGCACAGGTAGGCGTGGCAGGCAGTACCCGTATCGGCGACAACTGCCAGATCGGCGGACAGGTCGGCTTCGCCGGGCATCTCACCATCGCCAACGGAACGCGCATACAGGCGCAAAGCGGTCTCGGCTCTTCGGTGGAAAAGCCCAATACAGCCCTGTTCGGCAGCCCTGCCATCGGCTACAAGGATTTCATCCGCTCACACGTGGTGTTCAAGCAACTGCCTGATTTACAGAAGAAAGTGCTTGAGTTGGAGAAGAAATTAAAGGAGTTGAGCGAGCGAAGTGTAAAGAATGAGCAAAAGGGGTAGCGCTTGCCAAATTGGGTATTTTATCCTTAACTTGCACTTCTATTAGAAGACTGTTCAAATATGAGTACAGCTGCTGTTCAACCGGGAATGTCTGCTGATCGCAAGGTTTCCATCCGCTTCGATGGTTGGGAGTTTCACCATGTCATGCCCCGTATCAGCGAGAGCGATTTTGAAGAAATCTGTCGCCAGAACCCCGATTTGCGCATCGAACTGGATAAAAACGGAAACCTCCTCGTTATGCCCCCCGTATCCCTTGGTTCCGGTAACTTCGAAATAGAAACCGGAGCTGATCTCGTCATGTGGAACCGCCTGGCCAAACTCGGCATGGTATTCAGTTCCCAAACGATGTTTTCCCTGCCTGACGGCGCCAAACGCATGGTCGATGCAGCATGGATTTCTCACGAAAAACTCAAAGCACTACCGCAAACGGAATGGGACACCTATGCCCGTATCGTACCCGACTTCATAATAGAAGTCCGCAGCCCCAGCGACGAACTGGCCGCTCAACAAAATAAAATCAAAGACGTATGGTTGGCCAACGGTGTTCGTTTGGCCTGGCTATTCGATCCCGCAGAAGCAACTGCCTATATTTATCGGGCCGACGGAAGAGTTGAGATCGTTTCGGGTTTTGATAAAATGCTGAGCGGAGAAGATGTGTTGCCGGGGTTTGTTTTTTCGATGTCAGTGCTCGAGCGAAAGATGCCGGAATAAGGAGAAACCTCGTGTTATTTGTACAAACCTGAATTTGCCTGATGAAAAAGACCGACTCGATCACTGCCAGATCGTCGTAATGACACCTCTTTATTTGCCCTTTGCTTCCAGTAATTTCAACGTGTGCTCCAGCGCTCCCGGCTTGTCCCAACCATAGTGGCCCGGAATCACCCAACGCGGATCAGGGCACTCATCCATCAGATAGCGCATGGTGCGGGGCCATTCCTGCAGATTGGCTTCAGCGATGTTGCCCAGGTCCGTGGCGTCCATGCTTTTTACCAGGCAACCGCCGAACAGGACCCGTTCTTTGGGAAACCATACCACGATATTATCAGGCGAATGGCCCTGACCGGGAAAAAACACCCGGACGTCCACCTTTTCGCCGATACCGAACTTCGCGTCGTTCTTAAAGCCCGTAGCAGGCGACGGAAAACCATCGGCCACGGCCCGCCGGGCGATCTCGGGGGTACTTTCCACGTCGATTTTTTTCTTTTGCAAATACGCGATTCCGCCGATACGGTCGGCGTGTGAATGGGTGATGATGCACATAAACACCTTTCGCTTCAGGTGTTTCCTGATCCAGCGGAGCAGTTGTTTGGCCTGCCGGTCGTCCCAGGTCGCATCCACCAGCAAAACGCCGTCGGGGGTATTGACTATCAGACCATTGGCCGGAACCGGGTGGCCGTCGAGCATTTTATACGAGGTGTGTACGAGGAATTGGGAGTCGATCGGGGTAACCTGAAGATTCATTTTTTGAGAAAACCCGCAAAAACCCGCAAGAAGAGAAAGAAGTAGTAGAATCAGGCGTTTTTGTAACATGGAAGAAGATCATTCAACTTGTGGAAGTACAATGGTACAAACGTTTAAAAGCCAAAGTACTTTTGCGGCAATCTGAAAAACGACGATCCTGTTAAACCTTCCACCCCGAAACCCGTTAACCTTCTCCTATGCAGCATACCGACGTAAATACTCTCGGCGAATTCGGCCTGATCGATCACCTCACGCGTGACTTTCCTCTCCGCCAGCCCTCTACGGTGAAGGGTGTGGGCGACGATGCCGCTGTTATCGACAACGGGGCGTTTTGCACCGTTGTGAGCACAGATATGCTGGTCGAAGGCATACATTTCGATCTGGCATACGTCCCGCTCAAACACCTCGGATACAAATCGGTGGTCGTGAACTTGTCCGACATCTACGCGATGAACGCTTTTCCACGACAAATCACGGTATCGATCGCCATTTCCAACCGCTTTTCCGTTGAGGCGCTCGAAGAACTCTATGCCGGCATCCGTGCCGCCTGCGATGCCTACAACGTTGACCTGGTGGGCGGCGACACCTGCTCGTCGCCAAAAGGCCTCACCATCAGCATAACGGCCATCGGACAATGTGAAAAAGAACTGATCACCTACCGCAACGGCGCCCGCCCCGGCGATCTGATCTGCATTACGGGCGATCTCGGCGCGGCTTATCTTGGCCTGCAACTACTCGAGCGAGAGAAGCGCATCTGGCAGGAACACCCGGGTGTTCAACCCGACCTGGATAACCAGAAATACGTCGTAGGCCGCCAGTTGAAGCCCGAAGCCCGCCGCGACATGATCGAAGCCTTCCGCAAGAACAGCCTGAAACCGACCGCGATGATCGATATTTCGGACGGGCTGGCATCCGACCTCTTTCATATTTGCAAACAAAGCGGTACCGGCGCCATCGTCGAGGAAAGCGGCGTTCCCATCCACCCGGATTCGCAATTGCTGGCGCTGACATTCAAACTAGACCCGATCACCTGCGCCCTCAACGGCGGAGAGGACTATGAACTGCTGTTCACCATTGATCCAAAAGACGTTGAAAAGGTCAAATACCTGCCGGATATCTACATCGCGGGTGAAATACTCGACGGGAAAGATGGCATCAAATTACAAACCAAAGGCGGCAACCTGCACGACTTGAAGGCACAGGGGTGGGTGCATTTTTAGGAATGGCACCTAACCGGATCGAAAAAACAGCACTGACTTTTGACAGGATGATGTAATTTCACGAACCAAACAGAAACCACGGCACCCCTGCCGAAACCGGAATAATAAACACACCACCACAAATGCCGGTTTTTCAACTCATCTATCGTTCCAGGGCAAATGCCCATTTCTCCGACGACGACCTGATCGCCTTGCTCCGCGAATGCCGCCGGAATAATACCTCGCAAAAAATTACGGGCCTGCTTTTGTACGGATACGGCAGTTTTGTCCAATTGCTGGAAGGCCCGGAAAAAGTGGTCGGGGAACTCTTTTCCCGCCATATCATACACGACAAACGACATCGGGAGCCGCTTGTCCTGCATCGGGCCAGGGTGCCAAAGAGATTGTTTGATGAATGGTCCATGGCTTTTCAACCGATGGATGCAGAAAAGGTCCGCAGCCTGTCCGGTTATACCAACCCGGATCAATCGACCGGGGATGGCAAAAACCTGCTTGCGCCATTGCGCTTGCTTGAACTGATGCAAGGTTTCGCCCTCGATATGAAAAACCGTTGAGCCGAAAAAACACCGGACAACACGCGCTTACAACACAAAGCATTGATAATCAATGTTTTTTCGGCTTTGCGTGTCTCCCCTTTGCGGCTTTGCGTGTCTCCCCTTTGCGACTTTGCGTGTCTCCCCTTTGCGACTTTGCGTGTCTCCCCTTTGCGGCTTTGCGTGCCTTCTCTTTGCGGCTTTGCGTGCCTTCTCTTAGCGACTTTGCGTGTCTCCCCTTTGCGACTTTGCGTGTCTCCCCTTTGCGGCTTTGCGTGTCTCCCCTTTGCGACTTTGCGTGTCTCCCCTTTGCGACTTTGCGTGGAAAATACCGGGCCTTGGGTGGCCTCTAACTCACTCCCATGCCATTCGGCCAGCCTCCGGAAGGTTGCACAAAGCTCAGTTTTCCTTCGGCGTTTTCGGCCAGCAGGATCATGCCCTGCGACTCGGTACCCATCATGACCCTGGGCGCGAGGTTGACCAGTACGATCACTTGCTGTCCCACGACCTGTTCCGGCGTGTAATGTTCGGCGATGCCGGACAGGATCGTCCGGGTTTCAAAGCCCAGGTCAACGCTGAGTTTCAGCAGTTTCTTTGATTTTTCCACTTTTTCAGCCGTTAAAATGGTGCCGGTGCGGATGTCCATTTTGGCAAAATCGTCGTACTGGATCGTTTCTTTCACAGGTGTGTAGTTAATGGTTGTGGGTGTATTTGTCGGCGCAGCGGCCTGATTGGCCGTGTCAGTAGCCGCGAGTTTATCTATTTGCCGCTGAATCACATCATCCGGTATCCGGCTGAACAGGTGGGCCGGCTCACCAAGCGCATGGTTGGGTTGCACGATCGGGTTCCCTTCGACCAGTTCATTGAGAATTGCCAGCAGGTCCCCATTGTCATTGAGTGGAGACATATTGAGCATTGTGCGCAGCCTATCCGCCGAAAAAGGCAGAAAAGGCCGAATCGCAACAGAGAGCACGACGACGTATTGCAAGGCGAGGTTCATCACCAGCTTTACCATTTCGGGATTTGTGTTCACCGTCTTCCAGGGTTCATTGAACTGGAGCAGGGCATTGCCTGCGCTCGATATTTCCATGGCAATGCGAAGCGCTTCCCGGAAATTAAATCGTTCGATCTCCGCACCCATCTCATTCAGTTTTTTGTGCAACAGGGCAAGTTCTTCGTTGTATTGCCCGGTTTTGGCGGCGTCCCAGCCACTTATGAACGGCAGTTCCGTATTAACCGCCGGCACGATGCCGCCGTAAAACTTGTGGGATAGCACCAAAACGCGGTTAACGAAGTTGGCGAGGTTGTTCACCAGTTCATTGTTGTTCGTCTCCTGAAAACCTTTCCACGTAAACTCGCTGTCGCTCTGCTCCGGCATCTTTTTGATCATATTGTAGCGCAACACATCTTCCTGCCCTGCAAATTCCGCGCAGTACTCATGTACCCACACCGCCCAGTTTTTTGAAGTGGATAACTTGCGACCTTCGAGGTTGAGAAACTGGTTGGCGGGTACGTTCACAGGCAGAATAAAATCACCGTGAGCCTTCAGGATAGCGGGAAAAATGAGACAGTGAAATACGATATTGTCCTTGCCGATAAAGTGGATCAACGCGGTATCGTCTGATTTCCAGTAGGGTTCCCAGTTTTTGCCATGGTCGAGCGCCCATTGTTTGGTCGCCGAAATATATCCGATGGGCGCGTCCAGCCAGACGTACAGTTTTTTGCCTTCCGAGCCTGGAATTTCAGGTGGCACATCGACGCCCCAATCCAGGTCGCGTGTCATCGCGCGGGGCTGAAGTCCCTGGTCGAGCCAGGAGTTGCACTGCCCGAGCACGTGATTTTTCCACAGCGCAGGGTCGTGAAGTTGTTTCCCGTCTGCTTTCCCCGTATTGATCCAGGTACGAAGCCAGTTTTCGTGTTCATCGAGGCGCAAAAACCAGTGTTTGGTCGGTCTTTTCACTGGTACAGAGCCGCTAAGCATGGATTTTGGGTTGATCAGGTCGGTTGGACTGAGCGAGGAGCCGCAGCGTTCACACTGATCGCCGTAAGCATCCGGGTTGGCGCATACCGGGCAGGTGCCGACGATGTAGCGGTCAGCCAGAAACTGGCCCACGGTTTCATCGTAATATTGATCGGTCGTCTCTTCTATAAAGGCGCCTTTTTCGTACAGTTTTCTGAAAAAATCCTGTGAGGTCTCGTGGTGGATCGGTTCGGTCGTACGATGATAGATATCGAACGCAATGCCTATTTTCTCAAAAGTATCCTTCAGCATTGTGTGGTACTTATCCACTATTTCACGGGGTGTGGTGCCTTCTTTGCGGGCTTTTACGGTGATCGCCGCTCCATGTTCGTCGGAGCCGCACACGAATACCACTTCCTTTCCTTTTAATCGCAGATAGCGCACGTAAATATCGGCCGGCAAATATGCTCCTGCCAGGTGCCCGATGTGCAAGGGGCCGTTCGCATAGGGCAGGGCCGCAGTTACTAAGTATCGTTTTTTCATTTTTTGATGTAAAGGGTAAACGATGGACGGCCTTGGTCTTTCCCAATCAAAAGGCTGTAGTCATTGGCCTTTTCGTCCACCGCCCGGCTTTGAAAGGCGCAAAAGTACAGCGGAGAAAACGGAAAAAAGCGGGGAAAAAGTTCTGTTTGTCATGCGAATGACCGGATAGGTACTTACCGGAGTTAAAATAAATCAAACGACTCTTTAGAACTGTATCTCCTCCCGTATCGCCACCACTTCAATGTCGGGCACCATTCGTTCAAACCATTTCAACGGCGCCTGCGTCTTGTCGCCCGTCTGGGTGTCGCACTTGAAAAACAGGTAATACAATTGCAGGCAATAATCCATGCGTGCAATCAGATGGCCAAGCGATTTGTCTTTGCCTTCGAGCCAGTGTTCATGGCGAACGGAAAGCCATGCATAATAAGCATCGTCATGCGTCTCGATAACATCCAAAACAGCTGCATCGCTCGTATATTTTTCCATGAAGCGCCTCGCGATGTGGCCGTGGTGTTTTTCCCAATCGCGGGGGCGGCTCCGGTCTTCGGCAAATTTGAAGGTATCGTGCGAAAGAGCGATGAGTCTCAGTTGCGAGCGTTGTTCAACAGTAATCTGGGGTATCAGGTCGATATTATCCAGTACTTCCCGTACGTGCAGGGCTACTTTGCCCTCCGGATGGCCGAAACGGGGTTCGCCCCACAACAGACCATGACGAAATTCGGCCGTCGAAAGCAGTTCGCGTTCAAGGGCGGATTCCGGCTGCAACAAGTACTCGAGGTTCTTCAGTTGATCCCAAAGGCGATTCATCAGTGGTGTTTGTCGGTCGAAATTAGAATTTGGTCGGGCAATGGTTGTTGTCACATCATTCAGTTGAAATTTTGCCGTTCTGTATCGGTTATTCAGCCGGACAAACCCCAATTCAGCGATATAAATCAAATTGGTTAATGCGACGTTAAAATAACAAATACTGACAGCAAACCTGTCCCTGCTACGTTTCTATACGGCTTCGTGCAAACAAAGTTAGGCAAACATAAAACCTTTAATTACGCGCACTATGAATAAATTTTGGTCAACGCTTCTTGCCGGCGCCGCAGGCGGATTGGTCACGTTCGGCGCAGCAAAGTTCTTTGAAAAACCGCAAATTGTAAATGCCGCTGCTACACCCGTCGTTCGTCAGGTGAATTACGGAGGTGCCCCCGTGCCTTTCGACTTTACAAAAGCAGCCGAAAAATCGATGTCAGCCGTTGTGCACATCAAGGCCTCCGAAAGCCCGCAACTGGCCATGCAACGCCAGCGCGAACAGCGGTATACCGATCCATTCGAATATTTTTTCGGCCGGAGTTT
>JAKOXM010000724.1 GCA_029781095.1 Bacteroidota bacterium | reverse complement strand
AAAAGCACCTCCTGGTGCCAAGAGACTGGCAATGACTGCCAGATTTGCCGGTAGGCTGGCAAATATTCCAACACCAAACTGGAAAAATCGTCCTGAACCTGATTCTGACGCAAATCAAGAGCGATCACCAGACGACCGCTGCTCACCAATATGTCCCGCGTCTGCGCATCCAACATGGCGACACCTAAAATGTAACCATCGGCAACATCCGACATTAACAGCTGGCGCAACGAATCACTGTTCCGCATACCAGTATAAGGCAAAATCGTCAAAGAATAGTTGCGAGCCTGCAATGCCTCTGCCAGACTGGCCAAAAGCTGCGCACAGAGAGGACTGCTCAAATCCTTCGCTACCTCGCCTGAAATAAAGCCAACCTTGAAAGTCTTGCCGGTAACAAACGAACGACCAGTCACACGCGGACGAAAATTGTGTTCATCACAGATGGACAAAATCCGGGAACGCGTCGAAGCACGTACTTTCCAGGACAAACACGGGTCCAATGCACGAGATACCGTCGAAATCGATACCCCGGCACGCTCGGAAATCTCACGAATCGATAACATGGCAAAAACTCCCGATAAAACTCTTAATGCAAACATTTGCATTTAACTGTAATTCGGTTTTTTTAGAAGTCAAGCGGGTTAGAGATTTTTTAGTTTTTTGCTCCGAGCGATCCGGTAATAGGCCTGCAGAGTGGCGTGCGTAGGATTCTGTACTGTGCCTCTGGCGCTCCGTTGGGGCTTTTAGCCGCTTTGCGGCTTAAGTCAAATCTCTCTTTCCATCACAAAACTTCGCACATTAACAAGAAAAAAGGAGGATTTCACAGGGGGGCTAGTCAGGTATCGTCTTCCGACCCGTCCGACCCGTCCGACAGCACTATGCAGCCTTTTTGGACAGGGGCTATGTCTCACATATCGCCGCTTCTTAAACCAGTGCTCCAGAAACTGACCATTTGCCTTTACTTTATACTTTTTCAAGTTACCCATATCCGTATCTTGTCCCTGTAGGTTGTGTCCCTCCGCCTCAATCTTTTTCGTGTCGATTGAGTTGCAAAACAGCAAATTAAGGTTAATTTTTCCTTGTGTCTGGATTTTCTTATTGAGCTTGGACTTTTTTCAAACAGGAGCGTTTGTCTATGTCCAAACAGGTTGTCATTGCCGGTGGTGGTCCCGCCGGGACGGTAGCGGCATTGGCGGCCGCCCGAAATGGTGCGCAGGTTCTTTTGCTGGAAAGAGGAGAATGCCTGGGTGGCGTCGCCACCTCCGGCGCCTTGTCAGTCTGGGGGCCATTTGATGATGGCGACCGGCTCCTGGATTGGGACCGTGATGGCAGGATTGAGGCGGGGCAGCCACTGACACCGGAAATGCAGGTCGGGAAACGGATCATCAAAGGAATTCCCGAAGAGATATTACAGCGCCTGACGGATGCCGGCGCCGCGACTGATTATCAATATGGCTTTATCCCTGTCAATCCGGAAACCTTGAAGCTGGTGCTGGAGGACATGCTGCTTGAGTGCGGTGTGGAGATACTCTACGGCACCCAAGTGTACGATGTTGTCAGGGCAGGCGACCGTATTGCTGCGCTGTGCATCGGCAATAAACGCGGCAGTCAGCAATTGCCGGGAGAGGTTTTTATTGACACCACCGGCGATGCGGATGTGGCAGAATTTGCCGGCGTTCCCACCGAGACAGGAC
>JAKOXM010000713.1 GCA_029781095.1 Bacteroidota bacterium | reverse complement strand
CGGCTTCTTCAGGCGCGCTTCTGCATCCATGTAAATGATCGTCATCACCTTGCGCATCCGCCCGGTCCGGTTTGCTCCGGCGCGGTGAAAGACCCAGCCGGAATGAAAACTTACTTCCCCGGCGTCGAAGGGTTCCACTACGTGCTCGAAATCGTTGATACGCAGATTTTGCCCGATTTTATGTTCGCTTTCATCGCTGATTATCAGGTCTCGTCCTTCGACGATCCGGTGGCTTTTTGCCGCAAATTCGAGCGGGCCCATTTCGAGCGGCGTTTCCTGCAGCGGTATCCAGGCCGTGACGGTTTTGTCCGTATCGATGGGCCAGTAATACTGGTCGGCGTGCCAGGGAGTGATGCCGCCGCCGGGCTCCTTGAAAAGCGCCTGATCGTGGTATATCCTTACTTGCTTTACCCCCATCAGATCTGCTGCGATCCGGGCGAGGCGTTGGCTCAACACCAGTTTCCGCACCTCCCCGTTTTCCCGCCACAGGTTGAATATCTGCAGAAAGGCTTTGCCGTAGGTATCCCTTTGGTCCAGTCCGGTACGGGTCGTGTTCAGCCGGTCCACCTCCTCGCCTATGATTTTCGCATAATATGATACTGTAGCATCGTCCAGTACGCCTTTCAGTTTGACGAATCTGTTCGTTTGATAAAACCCGATCTGATCGGAAGAAACGGGAAAACGCTGTTGCAGCAAAGGAGGCGTCATGCAAAATTGTTTCGGCAAAAATAGAAACCATGACTTGCCTGATGTTTTCCAATTTTATTCAAATATTTGCACCTGTTGCACTATTCCCCAATTTTTATGTCGCCATTAGAGGAAAAAACGCAAAATGAGACCGAAACTGGAATACATCGATGGCCTGCAGGTGAGCCGCTCTTTTCATTATGCGCACCTGCACCTGCCGTTCTTCGAAAACTTCTGGCATTATCACCCGGAAATGGAGCTCACGTATATCGTCAGGGGAAAAGGCACGCGCTACGTCGGCGACAATATCAGTTCGTTTGCCGAAGGCGATCTGGTGTTCCTGGGGGAGAATCTTCCGCACAACTGGGTCTCCGCCCCCAATCTCGGGATCGGGATGCTGGAATCGCACGTTTTTCAGTTTCCGCTCCACCTGATCCTCGGTTTCCCGGAGTTTCAAACCCTCGCGCCGTTTTTTCAGGAGTCGGCGCACGGACTGCATTTCGTTTCGCCTTCTCCGGCACTGATCGAAGCCATCGGCAAGTTTTCGGAAAAACCGCCGCATCTGCAATTGCCGGCACTTTTTGAAATCATTTCCATGCTGTTTGAAGACAAAAACAGGCAAAGGCTCTCCAAAACGGCCCCTCAGGACACGTCGTTTTTTGATAAAGAGCATAAAAGACATTTCAAGGTCAAACAGTTTTTGCACGAAAAACTCCAGCACAACCCCGATCTGGAGGAGACAGCCGGGTTTATGAGCATGACCAAAACCTATTTCTGCAGGTGGTTCAAGAAAACGACGGGCCATACCTATACCACTTATCTGAATAAACTTCGCATCGAACAGGCCTGCCAGTCGCTGATGTTTTCCGATAAAAACATCGCAGAGATCGCCTACGAAGCCGGTTTCCAGAATATCAGCCATTTCAACCGGGTATTTAAAGAAGAAAAAGGCGTGGCGCCGAGGTTGTACCGGAAAGGGGCGGCAGCATGACGACCCGTTCAGCGGTAGCCGAAATGTGTACCTTTGCCCGCCGGAAAATAAATGCGGAACTGATGTAACTGTTTTATTGCTGCATTGCCGCTCCGTCCACCATACATCTTCTACCGTCTACCGCCAAGCCGTGAATTTCCTTACACTCGAAAACGTCACCAAATCATACGGAGAGAAAATCCTGTTCCGGAACCTCTCCCTCCACATCGACAAAGGCCAGAAAATAGGCCTGATCGCCAAAAACGGCACCGGCAAAACCACGCTCATGCGCGTGATCGCGGGCAGGGAAGGCTCCGAAGGTGAAAACGCAAAGATTATACTCCGAAAAGGCATCCGTATCGGCTGGCTCGACCAGGAGCCGCATTTCCACCCCGAACTCGACGTACTCGGCGCCGTGCTCGACCCCGCCAACCCGCTTGTGCGCGTCGTGCAGCGCTACGAGCACGCGCTTGCACACCCGGAAAACACGGCCGAATTGCACGAGGCCATGGCCGATATGGACCAGCACAATGCCTGGTCGTTCGAAGCGAAAGTGAAAGAAACGCTGTTCCGGTTCCGCATGGAGAACTTCGAGCAAAAGGTAAAAACCCTCTCCGGCGGCCAGCAGAAACGCCTCGCCCTGGTCAAAATACTGCTCGAAGAACCCGATTTCCTGATCCTCGACGAGCCGACCAACCACCTGGACGTGGAAATGATCGAATGGCTGGAAGAATACCTCCAGCAGCCCGGCATCACGCTGTTCATGGTGACGCACGACCGGTATTTTCTGGAAAATGTGTGCGACAGCATCATCGAACTCGAAGGCGGCCAATTGCGCCGCTACTCAGGCTCCTACTCTGACTATCTGGAAAAGAAGGCCTTGCGCGAAGAAGCGGAATCCACTACCTATGAACGCCAGAACAAACTCCTCAAAAACGAACTCGAATGGGTGCGTCGCTCGCCCCAGGCGCGCACCACCAAAGCCAAGGCGCGTGTGGACGCCTACTTCGACCGCAAGGAGATCAATGACGCGCTCAAGAAGAAAAAAGACGAAATGAGCCTGCAGATCAAGGAAAACTGGATCGGCGGCAAGGTGGTGGAGCTGCACAATATCAGCAAGACTTTCGGCGACAAAAAGATCATCGAGAACTTCAGTTATAAATTCAAGCGCCGCGAACGCGTGGGCATCGTCGGCCAGAACGGCACAGGCAAATCGACCTTTCTCCAGCTCATTACCCAGGTTTTGCCGCCCGATACCGGCAAGGTGGTGGTGGGCGATACCATTATTTTCGGTCACTACCGCCAGGAAGGCATCCAGCTCGCCGAAGACAAGCGCGTGATCGACGCCGTGCGCGATATCGCCGAATTCATACCGCTTGAAAAAGGCAAGGAACTTTCGGCCGCGCAACTGCTCGAGCGCTTTCTCTTCACCCGCCCGCAGCAGCAGGTGTACGTGAGCCAGCTTTCCGGCGGAGAGCGCCGCCGCCTGTACCTGCTCACCGTGCTGATGAAAAACCCCAATTTCCTCATCCTCGACGAACCGACGAACGACCTCGACGTGCTCACGCTCCAGGTGCTGGAGGATTTTCTGGAGGAGTACCCCGGGTGTCTCGTGGTCGTCACCCACGACCGCTATTTCATGGACCGCCTGGTCGATCATCTTTTCGTGTTTGAAGGCAACGGCAAGGTGAAAGATTTCAACGGCAGTTATGCCGAATACAGGGCGTTGAAACGAACGGAGGAACGGTCGCCCGCAGCGGACGGCGGTAGTAACAGCAGTAGCACGGCAGGTAGCGCCGGCACGGGGCCTTCGGGGTTGTCGAATACGGAGCGCAACGAAATGAAAAAACTTGAAAAGGAAATTTCCACGCTGGAAAGGCGCAAAAAGGAAATACTCGACCGGTTCAACGCAGCCGATTTGGGCGCCGAGGAGGCTTCAAAACTGTCAAACGAACTGGGTACGCTGCAAAAAAACCTGGACGACAAGGAAACACGATGGCTGGAATTGGCGGAACGGGGGTGATTGAGAAAACAGGTATGGCATGAATCTAACCGCTCTTTTTTATAGTTTTTCCATGGAAAAACTATAAAAAAGAGC
>JAKOXM010000674.1 GCA_029781095.1 Bacteroidota bacterium | reverse complement strand
CAGTTCAACATACATTTCCACATGAGGGCTTTTTCTCTGTTTGTCTGACGGTTTCGGATGCATATGGCTGTTCGGCCGAAAGCTGCAAGGATATCTTTATCGGCGAACAAAATCCGAACTGGTGCGACCATGATATTTACGTGACGGCCGTCGGGACTCAACTTTTCGGAAAAATTTTCCCCCTTGGAAATGCCGACGGCGAAATCACTTCGGTGAAGTGGTATGACAGTAAATCGAATACCATACTCGCAGAAACACCCAGCTTTACCTATGATTTGCCGGGCAAAGGGACGTACCTGATCTGTGCCCAATATGTGGTTGTCGATAACGTCAGCGGTGCGACCTGCACCACAACCCGCTGCCGGCAGATCACATTGGCCGAGCCGGGCTGCGTCAATGACGGTATGGCAAGCTCAACCGGCTTTTGCCCGTCCATCTACGCGCCTGTTTGCGGTTGCAACGGTGTGACGTACGGCAACGAGTGCGAAGCCATGACATCCGGCGTTTCTACCTGGTGGGCCGGGGAATGTGGTGCTGCAAACAGCAGTTGCAGCGCGGATATGAAGATTGAGCTCCTGAACGCCGACCCCGGAAATAATGGCTATACCTTTTTGTTCAAAAATCTTTCCGCGGGCGATTTTTCTTCCGTTCAAATAGATTTTGGCGACGGAAGCCCCATTTGGGAAGCCTCGCAATGGGATACCGTTTCGCATTTTTTTAAAACCGAAGGCATCTACCGGACGAATCTGACCGCCTGGAAAAGCAACAGTTGTGTTTCGTCAGTCACAAAATTGTTGATAACGGACGCATTCAGCATGGCTGCCGACAATCTGCCCGAAAGCACGGATTACGTGATGCCGGGTGATGCCAACGGTGATATGGAGGCCAACGTTTATGATTTGCTCAATATCGGATTGGCATACGGGTCTATCGGGGCGCCGCGTCCGAATGCAACGACGGACTGGACACCACAATTTGCCCCCAACTGGCAGCAGGCCGTCACATCGGGCGTAAACTTCAAGCACATCGATTGCGACGGTGACGGAAAAATACTTGATTTTGACGCCGATCCGATCGAGCAGCATTATGTACCGATCGATACAACGGAAACGGCATGGATGCCTGGCGTGCCGAAAATCAAGATCCGGTTTTCGGCAGATACGATTTACGCCAATCCGAATAGTTCAACCCCGCTGGAGATCAGTGCCGATGTGCTGGTAGGCACCCCGGGTACGCCTGTTTTTGACTTATACGGCCTGGCATTCGCCTTGCAATACCCCGAATTTGTCAACCATGATCCCGACGTTTATTATGACGACGATCTTTTGGGTTCCCCGACGCACTGCCTGTTTATGGCCAAGGATAATTACGACCGGCGGCAGTTGGACCTGGGTTTTGCACGGAAAAACGGACAGGGTGTAAATGGCTTTGGCCGTATCGCCAAAATTAATTTTGTAACCGATTTTATCATCATTGTCGATATAACAAGCCGAACCAGCAGTGATGTAATTCCCTTGACTATTCCCCTCAAAGGGATAAAAGCAATAGACGAGGATGGCCATGTAAAGGAACTTTCTGTTCCTGCAGAGCAGGACACCATTTGGATCAAACTACAACAAACCACCGGTACGGCCGACCAATCGCTGGCACATCAAGTTACCACTTCGCCCAATCCGGCAAGCGATGCCGTTACGCTTTTTACAGGCAATCTTGCCGTCGAGCGGATAGAAGCGGTCAACGCACTGGGCCAAACGCTTTACAACCAGCAGCCTTCCGGCGGGCGCACGACCCGGATTGACGTAAGTGGCTGGCAGGAAGGACTTTATACGCTTCGGATCAATACCAGGCAAGGTATGATTGAAAAACGGCTGCTCGTAAAATAGCGCGTTCCATCATTCGGTAAAATGCCTTCCGGCGATTGTTTTCTTCGTGAAAACAAACATATGCGGGAAGGCATTTTTCTTTTTTGCGGAAACGTTGTTGTTTTGTAGCCACTC
>JAKOXM010000665.1 GCA_029781095.1 Bacteroidota bacterium | reverse complement strand
CGTCTCCCCTGTTCCATCAACCGTTTAAACATCTTAATCAATGCCAAAAGCAAATCAAATTTCACTGACCCTGAGCGCAGATGACATCAAAGCCGTCAATGATGCGCTGAACGTACTGGAAAGCAAAGTTCCTTTCCTGATTGATCTGACGAAAGATGAAAAGAAAGCACTGAAGATCATGGGCGACAAAACGCAGGCCTTTGTGGAACAAAGCCTGCAAATTGTCAAAAACAACGCAGCACTCGCACCCAATTTCGTGGACGTCGAAGAAATGCAACGCGACCTGGACGCCTGGAAAACGCTGTGGCCCACCGCCACCCGCGTTCTGGCCCTCGCCGACCGTTTCGACGATACCATGGCCGCGCTCGGCAGCGATGCCTACCGCGCAGCACTCGATATCTACGCACAACTCCCGAAAGCCGCCGATCGCAATGTGGCCGGCGCCAAATCGGCACACGATATGCTGAAGCCTTTCTTCGAGAAGGCCGGGCAGAAAGCCGGACCGGGAAATTCTTCCGACAATTAAATTACGCTTCAAACTAGGGGGAGACTGATACAAACGCGGGCCGCAACGCCCGCGTTTGTTTTTTGCTTGTCATTCTGATATCTCTGCTTATTTTTGGTACGCCTGGCGAGGGCTTGCATACAGGGTCTGACAGGAAAGCGAACATTCAAAAAAAACGAAAAAGTCAAATGAAAAACAACCTGAAAGCATTCATTCTGCTTTTTTGGGCTTTTAGCCAAACGGCCTGCGCCCAATACTGGAATACCACGGGTAATACCGGCTCCGGCTCGTGGTTAGGCACCATTGACAACAATCCGCTCGAAATCAGGACCAACAATGCATACAGGTTGTACATCCTCGCCGATGGAAGGACCGGCATCAACACCAACCAACCGATCGGGCTCCTGCATGTCAATGGCAAATTAGTGACCGGGTCAGGCATGGCCAATTTTACCGTGCGTTGTTCGAGCTGTTCCACCGGTTCCACAGCCTTCACCAATACCGAGTTCTCTGCATTGACCAGGGTGGCAGGAATCGGCGGGAATCAATTTACTGCCCTGTATTCAAAAAGCGGGAGCAACAGCCAGACAGCCGCAGGTTATTTTGACGGGAAAGTCATCGTGACGAACGGCTCACTGGGTATTGGAACAAACACTCCAATACAGACGCTCGATGTGAATGGACGGGTAAATGTGTCAAACGGCGTAATTCAACGCGGCGGAAGCCCCATCACGTCCACATCCGATCTGGGACTCTATTCCCTGGATAATGGCATACATATGCGCTTTGTTACCAACAATGCGCCTTTCCGGTTCTTTTCAGACGGCGGGGCAAATCCTGTAGGGGGAACCGAAATCTTTTCAATTGGCGCAAACGGGAATACGGGTGTCGGAACCGGCGCTCCTCAAGACAAATTACAGGTTGGCGCGGGCATGGGCAAAATCGTGATGGGCACCGCATTCGGTGCAAATCTGGGATACGGCGCCTCCTACATCGGTTTCAATGCTTCCCGGCAGAATGCCTCCACGTGGTCGACCGGGAACGACGGCGCAAACAACGGGGCCGGCATTATTTTCTCCGACGTCGCCGGAAACCTGCTTTTTTCCAATATACCCAGTACGGGAGCCACTGATCAAACGGGAATCCCGGATGCGACTATTTTGGGCAATATGACCCTGTTCGTCGGTTCTAACGGAGGTGTCGGTATAGGCACAAGGAATACTACCGGCTACAAATTGGCCGTAAACGGATTTGTCAGAACCAAGAAGGTAGTGGTTGAAACAGGCTGGAGCGACTTTGTTTTCGATAAAAACTACCCGCTGAGACCCCTGGAAGATGTGGAACAGCACATAAAAGACTATGGCCATTTGCCCGAAATCCCCTCCGCTTCGACCATTGAAAGCAACGGAGCCGATGTCGGCGAATTGTTAAAACTGCAGATGCAAAAGATAGAGGAACTCACACTTTACATCATCGAGCAGGACAAGCGGATCAAGGCATTGGAGGCACAACTTAAAAAATGAAGCCATGATCAACCAAATCAGGAAAACAGGATTTGCCCTGATGCTGCTCAATGTCGTTTTGGCAACATCCTCAAATGCCCAGGCGCATATCCAGGGAACTCCATTGACCATACAGAGGCCGTCGGTCCGGCTCAGTTCCAAAAG
The DNA here is from genome assembly GCA_029781095.1 of Bacteroidota bacterium. GTDB lineage: Bacteria > Bacteroidota > Bacteroidia > Chitinophagales > Saprospiraceae > M3007. Next base: position 590 of record JAKOXM010000665.1, on the reverse strand, counting down.
CATTTTTTCCCTGCCGGCGCTCGACAATGCCGTTTTGAAAACATACGCTGACTCCATCGCGACAACGATGGATTGTGAATCTTGCAAAAGCAGTTTTTACGGAAAGGGAATCGATATGTCCATCGATATCAAAAAAGCGGGACAGCTCGAATTGCAGCCCGACAACAGCAAATTATGGTTGTTGAAAATATCCTCAACCGCGGCGTACGGCATGCAATTCTACTTCAGCAAATTTCACCTGCCGTTCGGAGCGACCCTGTTTTTTTACAACGAGGACAAAACCATGATCCTCGGCGCATTTACGAGCGACAACAACAACCCGGACACTACGCTGTCCATACAATTCGGGACGCAGTGGATTGAAGGGAAAACAATATATATCGAGTATTTCGAGCCATTTTATGCCGAATTTGAAGGGGAACTGGAAATCAGTAAAATCATTCATATTTATTCGGATGTTTTTCTGAGATCGGGCCCTTTTTCCAGCGAGCCATTGGATCCCTGCCATGTCAATGTCGCCTGCCCGGAGGGACTGGACTGGGGAAAGGAAAGAAACTCGGTTGCACTGATTCTGTATTATAATTACGTCA
>JAKOXM010000644.1 GCA_029781095.1 Bacteroidota bacterium | reverse complement strand
CCTCGAATGCTTATTCGCCGGTTTTTGCATTTCCGGACACCGGTATGTATACAATTGCCTTGATAGCGGCCCCTGACGACCCTTGCAGCGACACGACGTTTCAGACAATTCATCTCATTAATTCACCTTTCGTCATCGACGCCACCGTAACTTTTCCTGACTGTGTGACCGGTCCCGAATTTACGATAGATGCACTTGATTTGAGCACCGACCCTGTCAACGGCATTACGGACGTCAATTGGGAATTGAAAGGACCCGGCAATCTGCTGATTACCGCAGATTTTTCAAATCCTTCATTTATCCTTACCAAAACAGGTAATTATACATTAACCCTCACATCCACGTCCGGGAACGGGTGCTCCAAAACAAAGGTCATTCCTTTCACGGTGCCGCCGCGTCTGATCGAGGCAGCGCTGAAGAGCTTGAAAATCTGCGCCGGAGATACGGTGCCGCTTAATCCGAACGGAAATCCGGCATACACCTATGCGTGGTCACCATCTGCATTTCTTTCCGATACTTCAATATCCAATCCGTTGGCATTTCCGCTTGTCACGACGGCTTACCACGTAACCGTTACCTATGGCGCTTGTGTCGTGGAAGACAGCCTGAAAATCTCCGTGCTGCAGGGGCCGGGCGCCCTGACTGCCACCGCTACACCGACTTCTGTTTTGCCGGGCGGATCTTCCCAACTGGAAGCCGTTTCGACGGGGGCAGTTTCATTTTCATGGAGTCCGGCGGCGACCCTTTCCAACGCTCAAATCGCGAATCCGGTGGCGACGCCCGATGTTACCACGACTTATACCGTGACTGCCAAAACACTCAGCGGATGCGAACGCAGCGATACGGTAACGGTGGTGGTGCGCGACATTGTTTGTGCGGAACCGTATGTGTTCTTCCCGACGGCGTTTTCGCCAAACGGCGATGGTGAAAATGATAAACTGGCGCTGGAAAGCGCAGTGGTCGACGAAGTGTACTGGGTTGTATACAATCGCTGGGGCGAAAAAATATTCGAAGCAAACGCGCCCGACGATGCATGGGACGGCACTTTCCTTGGCAAGGAACAACCCGCCGAAACGTATGGTTATTACCTGCGCGTCAGGTGCAAAAACGGAGAAACGTACGAGAAAAAAGGCAATGTCACCCTGTTGCGATAGTGCTATTGCTATTGCTGGATTGTTACATTGTTAAACTTTGCGCCTTCCGGCTCGTGGCTTCGTGGCATTGAAACAATGCAGCAATCCCCAACAATGTAACAATCCAGCAATAAAACCTTTTACCTGATCAGCGTCGCATAACCCTTGTACTCGAAAGGCTCTCCGCGAGGCCCCGTAAATGAAAGCAGGTACACATAAACCCCGGCAGGAGACATTCCACCGGTATTTTGCGCTCTTCCGTTCCAGTCTTCGTTGGGATTTGTTGTTTCAAAGACCTTTTCTCCCCAGCGATTCCAGATCGTCATTCTGAAATTCGTTGCCCCTTCCAGATATCCCTTGCCGATGAAACCGTCGTTCAGG
>JAKOXM010000164.1 GCA_029781095.1 Bacteroidota bacterium | reverse complement strand
GCGGGAAGTGTATTTTTTGTCGATCAGAAATTCCGCCGCCGCGATGAAATCGTCAAAGACATTCTGTTTCCGGCATTTCGTGCCGGCTTCGTGCCATTTCTCGCCGAACTCTCCGCCGCCACGGATATTGGCCACTGCGTAAATCCCGTTGTTTTCGAGCAGCGCTGCCCTTGACGGCGAAAAGGCCGGCGTGACGGAAATATTGAAACCGCCATATCCATATAATAAGGTAGGGTTGGTGCCGTCGTAAGCGATGTTCTTTTTCCGTGTGATAAACATCGGGACCTTCGTGCCGTCCTTGCTGGCATACCACACCTGTTCGGTGGTAAAGGCATCAGGGTTGAAGTCCAGTTTAGGCGCCTTGAAAACCTTGATTTCCAGCGTGTTCATGTCGAGGGAATAGATCGTTGCAGGTCGCAGGAAAGAAGTAAAGCCGAAAAATGCCTGCTGCTCGTCCTTTTTCCCGCTCACCCCGCTTAGTGCTCCGATTTCGGGCAATGCCACTTCTTTCAGGAATTTCCCCTTCAAATCGAATACCCGCAGCGCACTCGAGGCATTGTGAAGATAGGAACAGACGATTTTTCCGCCGCATACAACGGCGCTTTGAAGCACGTCGGCGCTGTCTTCGGGAATGATCGTCTCCCACTGCTCGGGCTGCGGCATGGCTGTATTGACCAGCAGCAGGCGCTGGTTGGGCGCGGACTGGTTGGTCAGCACGATCAGTTTGTCGTCGATGTTGTTGACCACCGAAAAGTCTTTTTCAAAAGTGGTGGCGATCGGGACAAAGGCGGCGGTCTTTTTTGCCAGGTCCTTGAAATACAGGATGTTGCCGCTCGTGCTTTCCCAGCCGGAAATGATTAAAAACCGTTCGTCATCAGTCGTGGCCGCCCCGAACGAACGATCGGGATGCGTTTTGTCGCTGTACACCGGCAGGTCGTCTTTTTGCGCCGTACCGAGTTTGTGGAAATACACGGCGCCCAGTTTATTCGCTGCAGTCAGTTCGGCGCCCTCGGCAGGCTCGGGAAAGCGGGTGTAGTAAAACCCGTCGCCCTGCCAGGCGATGTTGGTAAATTTTGCCCATTCGAGCTGGTCGGGCAGCATCTGGTTGCTGCGCAGGTCCTTGACGAAAATGGTGCGCCAGTCGGAACCGCCTTTTGAAATACTGTAGGCAAGGAAATTCCCGTCTTTGGATATGTCGAGTTCCTGCAAGGATGTAGTACCGTCGGAACTGAAGGTATTGGGATCGAGCACCATGCGGGGTTCGCTGTTGAGGTTGTCCTGTACGTACAGCACGTTCTGGTTCTGGAGGCCGTCGTTTTTAAAGAAATAGTATTTTCCGCCTTCCTTGAAGGGCGTTCCGAATTTTTCGTAATTCCATATCTGCTCAAGCCGCTTGCGAATCTTGTCGCGATAGGGTATCTGGCCCAGATAGCCGAAGGTGACGATATTTTGCTTTTGTACCCAGTCTTTTGTCTCGGCGCTCTGGTCGTCTTCCAGCCAGCGATAGGGGTCCTTTACCTTTGTGCCGAAATAATTGTCTTCCACCGTGGTGTCCTTACGCGTGGCAGGGTAGGTAACAGGGATCTTTTTAAACGTCATCGTTTGGGAATTAGCTTGTTTATTTTCTGAATTACAGGCTGTTAGGAATAAGAAGCCCATGAGAATGGCTGCTGTACAGAAAGTTTTCATATGTAGTTGACCGATATGTGACTGTCAGAATAGCGCTCCGCGGCAGCGAAACCATTTGAATGCCGACAAGGAGGCTTACTTTTGCTGCGAAAGTATGGTTTGCCCAGGTTTTTCGTTTACACTATCCGTTTTGAATTAACATTTCGCTTATGAACTACCGTTTTAAACGGTCGAGCCGCTTCCTGACGGCGATTTTTTTCAGTTTTCGTTGCTTGCTGGCTTTGGCCCAACAACCCGTCACCGCTTTGCCCGATTCCCTTCCCAACCCGGACAGCCTGTCCGATGAGGCCGTCGGCATGTGGGCCCGGCGATTGTCTGCGCACGCGCAGTCCTTCGGCGCCCGGTTTGAAAACCAGGCTGGCGACGCAACAGCCGCCGTAGAAAGAGCCGGCGAAACCCTGAAAATGGCCCAACTGGATTCGCTCACGTCGAAAAGCAGCCTCGATTCACTTTCCGACATTGTGAAAAGAGCCAAAAAAGTTGAAAAAGATGCCCTGAAGCGTCAAAAACAAGCGGCTAAAACGGTTGAATTCGCCGGAAAAGTGGAAACTATGGACGCCAAATCCCAACGAAAAAACCTGAACAAGTGCTACAAACAGGTCAGGGAACTGTACCTCGAACTTTATCCGCCGCCGCCCGTCGAAAGGCCCGTCGCGGAAATTATCGGTTCGGTGGGGGTGGTGGCACCGGATACGCTTCACCCCACCCCACCCCAGGGCGTGCCGGAAAAGGAGGCCGAGCAACCGGTTGTGGACAGAAAGAAAAGCAAAGAAAAAGCAATCCCCAAACTCAAAGCCTACGATCCGGACGAAGACGTGATGCTGCATCCGCCGCAGCGGCCCTGCAGCCTTGCGGTGAATACCCGCGACGAGTTTTCAGGGGAAACCTACCGGGAAACCCAGCGTGAGGAGATTTTCCGGTTCACCAATGAGCTGATGAAAAAATACCTCGCGCCCGATCAGCCGCACATCACCTGCGAGGCTGCCCTGTCAACGGGCGGCACGGTGATCAGCCTGCACCTGACGTTCAGTATCCGGGATAACAATGCCCGGAAAACCTTCGGCAGCCTTAGCAGAAACAGCGTGGTCATTTTGAAATTCATTGATGGTACCACATTCACTGCCAGCAATTTACGCAATGACGACGGCACACTCGACCCCGCCGGGCAGGTGTTCCGTTACCGGGGTCAATACGCGATTGATCCCGGCATACTGAAAAAGCTCCGCAAAACGGAACTTGATAAAATACGCGTATCGTGGAGCACCGGATATGAAGACTACGAGGTTCAGAACATCGACCTGCTGATGCGGCAGGCCAAATGCCTTTTTGATTGATCAGCCAGATGGAAATTCAGCAAGCAAGTTCTTTGCTGCCCTTCAATACTTTCGGCATCGCCGTTTTTGCGAGTCATTTTGCCGAAGTGCAAACGGAACAGGATCTGCTCGGAGTATTACGCGGGCAAATTCGCCCGGTACTCGTGCTCGGAGGCGGCAGTAACATTCTTTTTACGCATGACGTAGCAGGTTTGGTGATAAAAAAT
>JAKOXM010000163.1 GCA_029781095.1 Bacteroidota bacterium | reverse complement strand
TTCCAGTGCTTCAAAAAGATGATAACCCAGGCCGCCCCGGTTTTCGCCGAGCCAGACGTATCCGTCGATAAGGAGTGCTCCGACCGGTTCTTCGATCAGTCGCAGCGTGTCGAGCATGCAGGGCAATTCCCTTTTGTAAAATGTACCGGGCGTGTATGGCTGGATGTCGCCGGTCACGCTTCGATACACCTTTTCGGCCGTGGCGGCATCCCATTCCTGAAAGAGCACGGCGGCACATTGGCCTTGCCCATCCCTGTAATCGACATCGAGACAGCAGATCATCACAGGTAAATCGGATTTACCCCACGCCCAGCAATTCGACTTCGAAGATCAGCGTGCTGTTCGGACCGATCTCGGCGCTGACCTGCTGTTCGCCGTAGGCGAGATGCGGCGGCAAGAACAGGCGCCATTTGCTGCCGGTGGCCATGAGTTGCAGGGCTTCCGTCCAGCCTTTGATCACGCGGTTCAGCGGAAATGTGGCCGGCCGGCCGCGCTGCACCGAACTGTCGAATACCCGCCCGTCGATCAAAGTGCCGTGGTAGTGGCATGTGACGTTGCTGACGGGGCCCGGCTTTGCGCCGCTTCCTTCGGTGATGATCTCGTATTGCAGCCCGCTTTCGAGGCTGACGACGCCCGGGCGCCGGGCGTTTTCGGTCATAAATGCCTGGCCGGCGGCAAGGTTTTCGGCTGCACTGGATATTTGCATGGCTTAGAGTTTGTCTGATTTGGATTTGGTGAAAATGATGATTGCAAGGGAAACGGGGTGTTCAGGACTATACTATTGGAGATTTTCCACGCAAAGACGCAAAGTTTTCGCAAAGACGGCAAATATCAAATTTCAATGCTTTGCGTCTTTGCGAAAACTTTGCGTCTTTGCGTGAAATAAAAATGTTGTCCGTTCAGGCCCTCTAATCAATATTTTGCCCTCTAAATTCCCGGCAAACCTATGAAACAATCCGGGGAAAACCGCCCCAATACCCTTTTTGCTCATCCGGATACGATTTTTTTATATCCTGATATGTCCCGGTGATTATCCATATACCTTTTTCAGGTGTACCAGATACCGTTTCCGCGCATCCGGACAGTTGTCTTGTTTGTCCGGACAACGCATTTTCGTATACCCTGTAAGTTCCTTACCACTTCGTACACCTCGTTCAGGTGTGCCCGACAGGTCTTTTTTATATCCGGATAACCGTTTCTTATGTTCTTAAACGAGTGCGCCTGGTCGCAACCCCGACCGGGTATTTTGACATAAAGCGTTTTGGCCCTAAACCGCCCGTTTTTTCAAACTTCCTTCGTTTCCCTACCTTTACCCCATGCGATGCACCTTGTTCCTGCTGATGTTTTTGCGATGTTTCATCCAGCTTCAGGCCCAAATCGTCAATATCGAAGAACAGCGTATCACGGGTACGAATGATTCGGTGCGTTGGTACGGTTATCTCCGCGGCAGCGCGGCGCTGGCCCGGGTGAAGCAGCAAAGTCTGCAACTGCAAGGGCAAAGCAAGGTGCAATTCAAGCG
>JAKOXM010000634.1 GCA_029781095.1 Bacteroidota bacterium | reverse complement strand
GCCGTCGATATCAGAGGGATTCAGGCCACTGAAGTTCGACAGCTGAAAGGTATAAGTTAAAGGGGCCTGGCCGAGGATGTTTACAGACGCGCTGGAATAATCAGGGTCTCCCGGCTTGTTAAACCGAACGGCTATTTGTCCGGTATTAAAGGGCGCTTGTATCAATCTCAACTCGATCCGACTGTAATCGGCGACGTTCAGATTCAGGTCAGTTCCCGCTGAAACATAGCTGTTGCCCCAGCCGATATCAAAGTTGCCCGTAGGATTTTGGCCGTTGTAAGAGGGATTTACCCTTATATAGCCGGTCATATCGAAATGAGCTATATAGGAAGATGCCCCGCCTGCATTGGAAATACTGACATCCCGCGAACCGCCGATGGCCCCGGAAGCGGTGACATGCTGGGAACCGTTGCCCTGTTGCAGGAACACACCGGTATTGCAGTCGTCCACCACGAGCTGCGCGGAGGCGTGAAAGGCGGTGGCCGTCAGGAAAATGATTATGAGCAGCCTGCACCGGGCACTCAAAATCTTAATAATGTTGTTTCTCATGTTCGATTCAGTTGTATAGTTTCCGGCCGATTGTTTTTGTTCATTATCACCCCGGCCGGCCTGGGCGGATAAGGAGTTAAGCACCAAAAGATCAAAAGAATACCGGCCCGTCTGCATGTGCAGAAAGGCAAAACACGTAACCGGGCGGAAAAATTGGCTAACTGGAGATATCCTGATCGCCTATATTAAAGCAATAAACCATCAGAATAACACGGAACAAAAAATCATGGAGGAAGACAGACATGTTGAAAGGGCAAAAAACACATGTCCGGTATTACAGCGTGCAATTTTCACTTTGCAAAACCGGTAGAAAGGTAATAGAAGGCTATTCAGATTTGCATATCCGGTTCCCAGATATTTTTTTCCTCTATATCTGGATATCAAAACCCCGATGCGAACTGCGGTGGGAATTAATTGTTAGCGGGGGCGATGGGTTTGGCGAAAGTACGGTTGCGTCAAGCCTTCGAATTCGCCTGATATTGAAAAAAACGGAATAAGTACCTTTTCACCCGCAGCGCTGCAATGCGCTCAAAAAATGCCTCGGCCTGCCTCAAAATCCCTGCGTTTGGCATGTCGGGATTTCGAATTTTGGCCTGCATTGGGAAAGTTTTATTTTTCGCGTTGTTAAAATTTCCTGTATTCGGATACAAGCCAAAATGCCAAGCATACTCTAACATTGTAAAAAATACAAAAAATGAAATTATCACCATCTGAATTGCCCGTTTTGCTTGCGCTTCTATTTTGCCTTGGACATGCAGGCCCGGCCTTTTCGCAACAGTCGCTTTTCAATGCCGGGCAATACAGCAACGGCAAAGGCGACACCCTGAAATACCGGCAACTAATCCCCGACTACGACACATTGCGTCGGTATCCGCTCGTGATCTTCCTGCACGGCTCGGGCGAGCGCGGCGTCGACAATACGGCCCAGTTAAAATGGGGTGTGATGAATTTTGCCTCCGACCAGAATATGAAATTATACCCTGCGATTGTGATCGCGCCGCAATGCCCGCCGGACATGTCATGGTCCAACTTTTCCAACTGGGACCGGGGCATGACACTCCAGCCCGAGCCATCCAGGCCGATGGCGCTGTTGTACGGACTGATCCGGCAAACGATCCGGGATTTTCGGGTAGATACCAGCCGGATCTATATAACGGGTCTTTCCATGGGCGGATTCGGCACTTTTGACGCGATTGCTCGGTATCCGGATCTGTTTGCGGCGGCCGTGCCCGTCTGCGGCGGCGGCGACGTGTCGAAAGCGCCGGCCGTAGCGCATATCCCGATGTGGATCTTCACCGGCGCCGAAGATGCCGCCGTCGATCCCGCCTTTTCCCTCGATATGCTGGAAGCCCTGACCAAAGCGGGCGCGCATCCGGGTTTTACCCAGTATCCCGAAACGGGCCACTTCTCCTGGATCGGCGCTTACAGCGACCCCATGATGATGGCGTGGCTGTTCCGGCAGCATAGGT
>JAKOXM010000626.1 GCA_029781095.1 Bacteroidota bacterium | reverse complement strand
ATGAACCGAATGAACACCTTCGGACAACATTGTGCTAGTCTTCGAAATCACCTTGCCAAAGTTGTCAATGATAGATAAGCGCACCTGCTGCCCTTCGGGAAGAAAAAAATCGAATACAAGATCGGAATTGAACGGGACGGGATGAACGTACAATTTATATTGACCCGGTTTATTTGTAGAACCATTTTCGCCTCACTTGGTGTTGTCAGCTACTGTATACACATAAATCGCACTGATTATCAATGAAAATGGCCATGGCTATCTATTTTTGACAGAATTTACAGGATGGTGGCTTCGCCGGGGCGGTGTGAAATCTGTTACAATCCTGCGACGATATACTGCCTGAAACTTCCAGATTACACAGTCGGCCAAGCCGACATCATCCTGTTTATCCTGCAATCCTGTCAAAACCCTATCACTTACCTGGGCCATTTCATGAAAGGAATTCCATATTTCATTGAATATCAATCATATTTATGCGCATACCGTAGGTGTTGTCACCAAGCGAGGCAAAAAGTTAGCATATTCAATTTAAAATTACGAACAATTCAACACTTGACTGTTACCCTGCAAGTGAGACTGATCATCCTCACCCCCGGCTTCGCCGCTGACGAACACGACCACAACTGCATCCCGGCCTTGCAGTTGCTGGCGCTCGAATTGCTCGCAAAAAGAGTTGATTTACAAATAGTTGCGCTGGAGTATCCATTCCGCGACGAGCCTTATCGCTGGCACGGCGCCACCGTTTTCCCCTGCAACGGCCAAAACCGCCGGCTGCTGAAACCGCGCACAATTTGGCGGGCCATGCGTTCCTGCAAACGAATCGTACATGAAAAAGAAGCCGCGGCCGTGCACAGTTTCTGGCTGGGATGGGCGTCGTGGGCCGGAGAAAAAGCCTCAAAACGCTATAACATCCTCCATATCACCACACTAATGGGGCAGGATGTGCTGCCGGGCAACCGGCTGTTTTTGCGCGGCCTTTCCGCAGAACGCTGTCAGCGGCTGGTGGCGCTTTCCCGCTTTCAAAACGAGGTTTTTGAAAAAAGCATCGGATGCCGCGCCGGACATGTCATTCCCTGGGGCCTTCCCCATGAGGAGATACCCACCTGCCTTCCCCCCGAACGGCCACTCGATGTACTGGGTGTGGGATCGCTCGTTGCCGTAAAAAACTGGGGAAAATGGCTGCATACCTTTGCCCTCGCCGTCGAAACGAACCCCGGCATTTGCGCCGAAATCATAGGCGATGGCCCTGAGCGGGATGAACTGGAACAACTGGCCAGTCGGCTGGGCCTGGAAAAAAACGTGCATTTTGCAGGCAATCTTCCACGCGCAGAGGTGCTCGCGCGCATGCGAAAGGCGAAAGTGCTGCTGCACACGGCCCGCTTCGAATCGTTCGGCTTCGTGCTGGCCGAGGCCGCTGCGAACGGTTGCCGGATCGTCAGTACGCCGGTCGGAGTAGCACAGGAACTGGGGGAAACGGCTGAAAACGAAGAAAATCTGGCCGTTCTGCTACTGAATTCGATTGAACAACCTGTTAAAAATCAGCCATTTATACCCTTTTTGATGAGGGCGACGGCTGAGGAGTATTTGCGGATTTACGCGGATAAATAGGTGTGGCATGATTCGGGCCTGAAATTCTTCCTCAGAAGAATTTCAGGCCCGAATCATGCCACACCTGCGCTGTTATTTCAAATAATTCTCTTCAAAAAATTCCCGGTACCCGTCGAGGCTTTTGTTTTTCAGGATACGGCGGTAGTTTTCCTGCGTGACGGCGAAAAACTCCTTGTTGTATTTTTTCCGCTCGGATTCGCCAAGAAAATCCGGCTTGTCTTTCACCTCGTCGTAGTACCGCATGGCCTGTTCCTTGTTGTCGAACTTACGGATCACCACGAGCGGGTTTTTGGTGTCGGTGCCCAGGAAAATATTGGAAATGCGCAATTGTTCGAGGCGGTGGCTTTCGCGGTTGTAGTCCGACACGGCCACTTTTACGTCGTCGAGACGGATATCGTCGCCTGTGAGCGAGATGATGAAATAGTGGAGTTTGTCGTCTTCGCGTGTGAAAGCATCGTCGATCGTACCCGCTTCAGGCTTCTTTTTGGTGTCGTCCACTTCAAATCCCTTGCAGCCGAGCAGGCGCGCTATTTCCTTTGCCCGGGTAGCCTCTGCCGATTCGGGATAGCGGGCGATCACTTCCCCAAGTGCTTTGCAATAGGCTTCATTTCCCTGCAAATTGCCCACGCAAAGCGCACTCAGGAGGGCAAATTTGGCGACAAGCGGGTTTTGGGAGCCGTATTTCTGGGGTGCTTCCTGACAACGATCGAAGGCATCTTTAAAATTGCCGTTCTGGAACATGCCATAGGTCTGCTCGTAGAATGTGTTGAGTTCGTGTTCACGCGCCTTGGTCGCGTTCATGAAATTGGGATCGGTGAGCGCACGCGCGTAGGCACTGTTGGGGTACTTGCCCGTCAGTTTGTCCAGGTAATATTTTGCCCTTGCCGCGTTGTTGAGATCGTTGAAAGCGAGGTAGCAGTAGTACCAGGTTTCTTTTTCGTATTTTTCATTTTCCGGATAGCGCGTCTGCATCTCTTCAAGTGTGCCGGAGCAGCGCTTGTTGTTCTGGAGACGGTCGCGGAAAAGTGTTCCGAGTTGGTACATGGCCTCGTAGGTAGCCAGGTGCAGGACGGAAAGTTCAGCCTCGCTTTTTGGAATGGAGGCAAAAAGGTCTTTTAGTTCGGCCTCGCTGACAGACGCTGTCCGGGTGCTGTCTTTACCGGTAAGTTCTTCTCCGGCAGGCCCGGTGAGCGGGCGGTTGCTGCGGCGCCAGTTGTCTTCCAGTTTGCGGGCGCCCCAAACCTTGGAGAAATCCCGCTTGCCTTTTTTCAGAAAAGCCTCGTTGTAAAAATAGAAGGAGGAAGGCTTGCCCCCTGCGACAGGCGTGGGCGCCTTGGCCGCTCCGGGCGCAGGCGCGACGGCCTGCGCTCTCGCTGCCGCTTCAGCCTCTTCTTCCCGCTGTTTCTTTATTTTTTGCGCAAACACCTTGCGTTCATCATCGCTCATGCGAAAAATATTGACGATGCTGTCATTGGCTGCAATGGTCTGAATGAGTCGCGCAATATCTTTCAGGTTATTGGCATAAAGGGCCACGCGTTCCTTGCGTTCATCGTCGGCAGCAATAACCGTGAGGGTGCTGTCGTAATAATTTTTCGCCTGCACGAACTGCTCGTCTTCAAAGTACAGGTCAGCGAGTTTCAGGTACGATTCCGTGCGCTGCGCGGTATTGGTCTGATTGAAATCCAGCGACTTGCGCAGGTATGCAATGCCGTCTTTTTTCTGTCCGTCTTTCAGCGCGATGTCGGCCATGACGTAGTAAATCTGGTCGCGGTACTCGATGTTTTTATCATCTTTCAGCATTCGCTCCAGCGAGTGGTTGGCATCGGCGCTGCTGATCTTGCCATACGTCCAGCCCGCTTCAATCTGGTGCAGACGGGCATTGAACTCCATTTCATAAGGAGGATTGCTCGCCAGTACCGTTTCAAGTGCCAAATACGCTTGTTCGTTATTTCCCGAGCGTTCGTACAACTGGGCGAGGATATAGGCGAGGCGGGCGCGATTTTTTTTCCGCTTCGTCAACTCGATGGCTTTGGAAAGCGGCGCAATCGCTTTATCATATTTTTTTTGCTTGATCCAGAGGTACGATTCGGCCGTAGCCAGTTCATCCTTTTCGTCCTCCGGAAACCATACATCCTCTTCCAGCTGGCGATACAGGAACTCTGCCTCGTCGTATTTCTCACGCTGGGTGAGGGTCAGCCCGTACCAAACCATGGCCAGTGGGAAGGCATTGGTGCGCTGCAATCCTTTTTCATACGGATTGACGCCGGTGGGTTTGATCTCGGCTACTGCAGGGGCCGGCTGGGGTTCGGTTTTAGGCGGCTCTGCCGATGTTTTTCCATCCGGACTGGTTGCGTCGGTTTTAGCCGCAGGTTTCTTTTTCGAAGATTTCTTTTTCTTCCTGGAAGACTTCTTTTTTTTCTTTTTCGACGCTTTCTTTTTCTTCTTCTTGACGCTTTCCTTCTTCTTTTTCTTGCTGCTCAGCTTGGTCTTCTTCTTTTTCGGATCGTACTCGTCCTTGATCCATTTGAAGGTGTTTTCGGCCGTCTCATAGTCGCGTTTCATAAATTGCGACTGACCGATAAGCGTATAGCAATCATCGACCCATTCGCTCGGGCGGTGCATGGCGATTCCCTTGGACGCCTTGGTGATGACATTGTCGAAATCGCCCTTTGCAGATTGGGGATCGACGGCGGCGGCCGGATAGATATCGAGCAACTGATTGTAGTTGTCCGTATGCTGCGCACTCAGCTGATCGGTCGTAAGCCGGAAGAGCTCGTCGGCATTGAACCAGTAGTTGTACCTGGACGTGACGTTGTGGTAGCCGCGTTTGAACCAGCCTACTTCTTCGCCTTTTTTCTTTTGTGTGACACAGCCGGCGGTCGAAAAGAGAACCACCAGCGTTAGGGTTAAGCTAATACTATTTTTCATGCTCAAGCAGGTGCAGAGTTGGTTTGAATGGTCCCGGAAGGACAAACAGGTAAAAAAGGCGCTCATTTGGGGCACTTGGTTGTCCGAAATGAAATGTTTAACAAAAAAAACGGCAACACTGGGGGGTTTTTAATCGTTTGCATCGCATTTTGGGCGAACTTTACCGCACAAAACGAAGGCCGCCTTTAATCGACGACGATTACCCGTCCCCTTTCACTTTTTACTTTTCAGCATGCAAAAGTATTTTGCTTTTTTAAAAAAATTCTTCGACTTCTTTCGGAGACGCGGCGACGACGATCGCAGCCTCATGGAAAAGATGCGGGACAAGTATCGTCTCGTGATTATGAACGACGATACGTTTGAAGAAGTCACTTCCGTCAAACTCACACCGCTATCGGTATACGTCGCATTCAGTTCGCTGATTGTCGGAACGGCTATTATAGTCACTACCCTCATCGTCTGGACGCCTTTGAAACGTTATATCCCGGGATACGGCGACTTTCGCCGCGACGACGAGATTTCCGAACTGACAAGCAAAGTTGCCAACCTCGAAGACGAAATAAAGGCACACCGCAAATACAACGACAACATACGTAAAATCCTGAATGGCGACCTCGCCGATATGAGCAAGGAAGCCGCGGAAAAACAGGGCGTGCCCGCCGATTCGATGAACGCCATTCCGGCCGAAGACATCGAACGCATCCCTGAAGACGAACAACTGCGCGCAGAGGTGGCAACGGGCACCTTCACCAGCGATCCGAAGGCCGTGGCTGCCGCAGGTATCGGCGCGATCGTGCCGAGAGATGTGCCTCTCGAACAACTTTTTTTCGTGCCGGCGGTATCCGGTGAAGTAACCTCCGGATTCGACCTTCAAAAAAATCACTTTGGCATCGACGTGGCCGCACCCAAAAACACTGCGGTAAAATCGGCCGCCGACGGAGTCGTCATTTCGGCAGGATACACCGTGGAAACGGGTTACAGCATCGCCATCCAGCACCCCAACAACGTGGTGACCATGTATAAGCACAACTCCGTGCTGCTCAAGCAAACAGGCAGCGCGGTGAAAGCCGGCGAAGCCATCGCCATCATCGGCAATTCGGGAGAAAATACGTCGGGGCCGCACCTGCATTTCGAACTCTGGTACAAGGGCCGCCCCGTCGATCCCGGAGATTACATCAATTTCAATTGACGCGATCCTTACACGCCCGGCGTCACGAATGGAACTTTCGTCACCACGGCTTCCAGTTTTTTGCCGCCTGCCACGATCATGATCCTGGTGCCGGGCACAGCAAATTTTGTTTTCACATAGCCCATGCCAACGGGTTTGTCGAGCGTGGGTGAGTGGGTGCCTGACGTGACCACGCCGATTTTGGCGCCGCGCCGGCTCTCGATTTCATATCCGTGGCGCGGCACGCGGCGCTCGTCGAGTATAAATCCCACCAGCTGCCGTTTTACGCCTTCCGCTTTTTGCTTTCTGAATCTTTCTTTGGAAGGAAAATCTTCGGCCTTGTTCAGTTTGGTGATCCAGCCCAGGCCCGCTTCGATGGGGCTGGTTTTGTCGTCGATGTCGTTGCCGTAGAGGCAATAACCCATTTCGAGCCGCAGGGTGTCGCGCGCGCCGAGTCCGGTCGGCTTGATGCCCCATTTTATGCCATTTTTGAAGACTTTATCCCAGATTTTGGCAATATCCCTGTTTTTGGCATATATCTCAAAACCACCCGAACCCGTGTAGCCGGTTGCAGATACGATGACATTGTTGCAGCCGGCGAAACGTCCTCTCCGGAAATTGTAATACTTGATGCTTTTCAGGTCGATATCCGTCAGTTTTTGCAGGGCATCCGCCGCCTTGGGGCCTTGCACGGCGATCAGGCCCGTTTTGGAAGATATATTCCGCATCTTCACATCGAACCCGCGCGAGAGGCGTTTGAGCCAGCGCCAGTCTTTGGTCTCGTTGCTGGCATTGACCACCAGCATGTAGGATTGCTCGCCGGCCACCACCATGTCGGCTACGTCGTCGAGTCGGTAGACGAGCAGATCGTCCACGATGCCGCCCTTTTTATTGGGCATGCAGGCGTATTGGACTTCCCCGGGCGCCAATTTGGATACGTCGTTGGAAGTGGCACTTTGCAAAAACTTCGTGGCGTCTTTACCCTGCACGATAAATTCCCCCATGTGGCTTACGTCGAACACCCCGACGCCATTGCGTATGTTGTGGTGTTCATCCGTGATGGAAGTATAGGAAATGGGCATGTTGTAGCCCGCAAATTCGGCCATTTTGGCGCCGAGGGCGATGTGTTTTTCGGTCAGCGGTGTGTCTTTCATGTTCGTTGCGGATGTGGTGGCGCGGGTTTGGTTAAAATTTTGATTGTCAATATTCTAGTTGCCTGATTTTGTAGCCGGCGTGTTCGGCTGCACTTTTTCGATGCCCGGCTGAATTCTGGTAGTGTTGATACCCGATTGCGTCCGTTTCATCGTTTTGGTGCTTTGCGTCGAGCCGGTCGGTGTGACCGGGTTGGAAGTAGTCGTTTGGACGCCCAGGCCGAAGCGGCGCAGCACATCGGCAGGAACGGCGTTTTTGTGTACCGTAAAGGAAATGGTGTTCAACCGGATGTAATTTTCCGAAACGTCGACAAAGCCTTTAAGGTCCGATATTTCGCCCCACGAATTTTTGACAACGTAGTACGTCCCGCTGTGCGATTCGTCGAGCATGCCCACGATATGCATCAGGTGATCGTCGGTAGTCACCTGGCTATCAAACAGTTGCTGGCGATATTCCTGTGTAACAGGTTTTTCCGGCTCCCAAATCTTGAATGCGTTCTGGCGCTCGGCGGCGCTGCGGTCTTTCCAGTCTTTTTCCGGAACGATGGCGATGCCATTGCCTGCCGAAAAGCCCATGTTGCTCACGTCGGCGTCCCATTCCACCGTATAGCCTTGTTCGAGCGAATAGTTCAGGCAGCGGATGAATTCATTGATGGGCAGGTTGTAGAACGTACCGTTCGACCAGTTATCCGGCACTTCGAGGATGAAGGTCGAATAAAACGGGTGGTGGGTGAAGGAGGTGATGGTGATGTAATCGTCGGGCCGAATGCCGAGGTAATCGCGGTAGGAAGTCGGGGTAAAAACCGTGCCGTCGAGGGTAAATGTGGGCGGGATCACGCCGAATTCGGCGTCGAGCACGCTGTCGACCCTCGAAAGCCAGTTCAGCGGCAGTTTGCCGTCTTTGCCCAGTTTGACAAATCCGTCGCACATGCTTTTCAGTTCTTTTTCCAGCATATTGTGGTTGAAAGGCCGGGAAGTGTCTTTCCGCCCCGGGTAAGCGCTTTCGGGCATGATGCCGAATTCTTTCACCGCGTTGAGCAGATCATGCGCCAGCCCGCCTTCTCCGAATTGCGCCGTGCCCTGGCGACGGACGAAATTTTCGCATTTCTGGCGGTAAATATGGCGCACGACGAACATTTCGGACAGGTTGGTCTCGCTTTTACCGAGTCGCAACGCTTCGCTTTCGAGGAAAGAGGCGCTGCTGAAAGCCCAGCAGGTGCCGGTTTGATCCTGGCTTTTTACAGGTGTTGTGGAAAGGCGTTTGACCTCTTTGAATTGGTAAGGTTCCTGTTTTTGGGCAAAAATCGCCGTCGAAAAAGCGAAAAGGAGGAGTAAAATCGCAAATTTTTGCATGGAAAGTAGTTTCTGTTTTACCGTGAAAGGTACACACCCTCTTCGTTCCGGTAGTTGAAAAGCCGAAATTTACGGGCTTTTTTAAAAACGGTACCCTGTCACTTCGGACATTTGCCTGTAAATTCTGTCACCGATGAAATTATATCCCTTTCTTTTTGCGGCCATCCTGTTCCTCGTTGCCTGCGCGCAAAAGCCGGGTGCAACCCTGGTCCTGTTCAATGGAAATATCTTTACCGCCGACTCATTGCACCCGCATGCCGCTGCGATTGCGATCAATGGCGAACGCATTCTGGCAGTCGGCTCCGATGAAGAAATAAAAAAACTGGCCGGAACAAAAACCGAAATGGTCGATCTGCACGGGGCGTTTGCCATGCCGGGCTTTATTGAAGGGCACGGGCATTTCTCCAGTCTGGGCCGCAGTCTGCAGAACCTGAACCTGCTGAGCACCAAAAGCTGGCAGGAGATCACCGGCCTGGTAGCCGAAAAAACCAAAACAGCGAAAGCGGGCGACTGGATTGAAGGCCGGGGCTGGCACCAGGAAAAATGGACTGATTCGCCGGGCCCTACTGTAAACGGCTACCCCTACCACGATATGCTGAGCGCCGTTTCCCCAGATAATCCGGTGGTATTGTACCACGCCAGCGGGCACGGCCTGATCGCCAATGAAAAAGCCATGCAACTGGCGGGTATTTCCCGCGAAACCGCCAACCCGGTCGGCGGGCGCATCGTGCGCGATGCGAAAGGCAACCTGACCGGCGTTTTTGAAGAAAATGCGATGGATTTGATCGAAAAGCCGTTTTCTGTGTGGAAAAACCGCCGGTCGGAGGCCGAACAACGGGCCGCATTCGACAAATCGGTCGAACTGGCTTCGCAGGAATGTCTGGCAAAAGGCATTACCTCTTTTCAGGATGCCGGCAGCGATTTCTGGGAAATCGGGCAGTATCGCCGCCTTGCCGAAGCCGGCCGTCTCAATCTCAGACTTTGGGTGATGATCGCACAGCCCAAAATGGAAGACCTTCCCAAACTCGCCGAGTTTCCGCAAATCGGGCTTGGTAATAGCCACTTTACCGTGCGCGCCGTGAAAGCCTATTTTGACGGCGCGCTCGGCTCCTACGGCGCCTGGCTGCTCGCCCCTTATTCCGACAAGCCCGATTCGTACGGCCAGAATACAACGCCCGTCGAGCAAATCGCCGCTATTGCTGCAGCGTGTAAAAAATACGGTCTGCAATGCTGCGTGCACGCCATCGGCGACCGAGCCAACCGGGAGATATTGAACGTGTATCAATCCACACTTCTACCCGATCTCCGGTCGCCGACACCGACACAGCGCTGGCGGATAGAACACGCACAACACCTTAATCCGCAGGACATTCCGCGATTTCATCAACTCGGCGTCGTAGCCGCGATGCAAGCCATTCACTGCACCAGCGACGCGCCATTTGTAGTAAAACGGCTTGGCCCCGACCGCGCACGCAAGGGCGCGTACGCGTGGCGCAGCCTGCTCGACAGCGGCGCGCATCTCGCCAATGGCACCGATACCCCGGTAGAAGACGTTGATCCGCTGCCTTGCCTGTACGCTGCCGTGACGCGGAAACGCGCCGATACGGGGCTGGAGTTTTTTCCCGAACAAAAGATGACCCGGGAAGAGGCGCTGCTTTCCTACACGATCTGGAATGCCTGGGCGGCTTTTGAAGAAAAAGACAAAGGCTCGCTGGTAAAAGGGAAACTCGCCGACATAGTCGTGCTTTCCAAAGACCTGCTCCACTGTGCGCCGGAAGAAATCCTGCAGGCACAAATATTAAAAACGATTGTGGGCGGCAAGACGCGGTTTGAGAGGTGAAAAAGGGGCCCGAAACAATTATTACAAAACGTAGCGCATCTTTCAATGGAAAATCTACCTTTGCTCGTAATTATTAACCAAAACTTTCACTAAATACATTCTGACAGGTGGAATACGGGCATTTTAAACGGAGAGACAACCGGGATTTTCGGGATAGAGATAACCGGGGTGGAGGCGACAACCGGGATCGCGGCGGCGACCGGGGCTTCAACCGCGACCGTGGCGGCGATTTCCGCGACCGCGACCGCGGCGGCGACCGGGGTTTCAACCGCGGCGGCGGCGGCGATTTCCGCGACCGCGACAGGGGTGACCGCGAGCCGGAAGAAAGTGTGTTTTCCAAGCGTGTACGCGCCGGCAAACGCCGCACTTATTTCCTCGATGTGAAGAAGACGAGAGGCAATGATTATTTCATCACCATTACGGAGAGCACCCGCCGCGAAGACGGCTACGGTTACAAAAGGCACAAAATTTTTCTCTATAAAGAAGATTTCAACCGCTTTGTAGCGTCCCTGAACGAGGTTGTCAACCACGTTAAAACCGATCTGATGCCGGATTTCGACTACGAAGAATTCGACCGCCGTCAGGCTGAATGGGAGGCTCAGAACCGCGACTTTGAAGAGGATGACGATCGGGAAACCCCGGAAGTAAACAATTCTGTTGAAGAAAGCCCGGAAGCAGAGCCCGAAGAGAAAAAATCGGACAAAAAAGACGATGACGATGATGTAGAGTGGTAAGTACTCCGCATTAAAAATCAATAATATTTGAAAGCGAAGTGTCATGCTCCCGGCGTGATTCGTCGCTTTTTTTGTTATCAAACACTCAATTGAATCCTGCAATGATGGCCGAAACGGCAGACAGGCGTGATATCCGCTCCCTTTCCCTCCCCGACCTGGAAGACATCCTGGTATCATGGGGAGAACCGCGTTTCCGGGCACGTCAGATGTACGAATGGCTTTGGGTGAAAATGGTAAAGGGCTTTGACGACATGACCAACCTGTCGAAAGACCTGCGCGCCCGGCTGAAAGAAGAATTCACCTTTTTTACCCTTTACGAAGACCAGGTGCAACACAGCGCCGATGGCACCATCAAAACGCGCTGGATCACCCACGACGGCCACCGCATCGAAAGCGTGCTGATACCCGTACAGGATGACGGTCGATATACCGTTTGTGTGAGTACGCAGGTCGGTTGCAGCCTCACCTGCGCCTTCTGCGCCACCGGGCGCATGGGCCGAAAACGCAATCTGGAAGCCGCCGAAATCGTCGATCAGGTAACAGGCGTCAACATCCAGTGCATGCAATCGTTCGGGCACCCCATTACCAACGTGGTGTACATGGGCATGGGCGAACCTCTGCTCACTTACGCCAATACGATGGAAAGCATCGCCCGGCTCACGGCGCCGGCGCCGCTCGGACTGGGCATGGCCGCCCGGCGCATCACCGTAAGCACGGCAGGCATTGCAAAAATGATACGCAAACTGGCCGACGACGGCTATCGCTCCAACCTCGCCCTGAGCCTGCACGCAGCCGACGACGCCAAACGCAACGAGATCATGCCCATCAATGAAAGCAACAACCTCGCTGCGCTGATGGAGGCTCTGGAATACTTTTATAAAAAAACAGCCAACCGGATTTCATACGAATACATCGCCTTCGAAAACGTCAACGACAGTCTCGAAGACGCCGCCAAACTCGTAAAACTCTGCCGCCGCAAATTCCCCGTCCGGGTCAATATCATCGAATACAACCCTGTCGAAGGCGTCATTTTTGAAAAATCGGGCGAAAACCGCATGAATGCCTTCGCCGCCTACCTCGCAAAGGAAGGCGTGACCGTGACGGTACGACGCAGCCGCGGGAAGGATATCGATGCTGCCTGCGGACAGCTGGCGAATAAGTAGTGCTTTGCGGGCTGCTCAATAAATTTTCGCCCCAACCCGCTAACCTTGGGATCTGCGCTCCACGATATCCCGCACGATCCTTTCCGCATGCACCCTCGAATTTTCGATAAACCACACGTGGGTATCCATGCCGCCGCATACAACGCCCGCAAGGTAGAGGCCCGGCAGGTTGGATTCCTGTGTTTCCGGGTTGTAGGCGGGATAAAACTTGCCGTCGGCAGAGAGCTCGACGCCGGTGTTTCTCAGAAAATCCAGGTTGGGTTGATAGCCGGTGGCGGCGATGACGAAATCATTGGGGATCGTGACCATGCCTTCCGGCGTCCGGATGTCCACCTCCAGCGGTCGTATCGCCAGGAGTTCGGAACCGAAGTATGCCCTGATCGAGCCTTCTTCAATACGGTTGATGATATCGGGCCGCACCCAGTATTTTACCCGCTCACCGACTCCGGCCTCGCGGATCACCATGGTCACTTCAGCGCCTTTTCGCCAGGTTTCGAGGGCGGCGTCCACGGCTGAGTTGTTGGCGCCCACCACAACGACCTTTTGCCGGTAATACGGGTGCGGCTCGGCGTAATAGTGCGTCACTTTGGGCAATTCTTCTCCCGGTATGCCCAGCAGTACCGGCAGGTCGTAAAAGCCGGTGGCCAGGGCTATGTTGGCTGTCCGGTATTGACTTTTTTCCGTGGTGATCTCATATCCGCCAGGCTGACAAGCACTTATGCTTTTTACCCCCTCATACAGACGCATATTCAGTTGAAAGGTTTCGGCAACGCGGCGGTAGTATTCGAGCGCTTCGGCCCGGGCCGGTTTTGCATTGTTCGAAACAAAAGGGATGCCGCCGATCTCCAGCCGTTCCGAAGTGGAGAAAAAGGTCATGTTGGCCGGATAGTGGTACAGGGAATTGACCAGGGTGCCTTTTTCAATAATCAGGTAGGACAATCCGGCCCTTTGAGCCTCTATGCCGCAGGCCAGACCAATGGGTCCGGCGCCGATGATGATCAGATCGAATGATTGCATGTGGGCAGGGAGTTGTTTGAGTTCATGCCATTGGACATTTTTATTTCACGCAAAGACGCAAAGTTTTCGCAAAGACGCAAAGCGTTGGAATTTTAAGATTTTGCGTCTTGACGTGAAAAATGTCTAGTCGTACGAGCTCAAACAACTCCTAAACAGCGTTCGGAGAATCCGGTTCTACGTGTTTCAGCAATTTGACCAGCATGCCGCTCTTGATCCGCGGTTCAAAATAGGTGCTTTTGGGCGGCAGGCTGTCGCCGGCGTCGGCAACGTGCATGAGATCGTCGAAAGAAACCGGATGAAGCAGAAAGCCGATGCTCTCTTCGCTTTCGCTCAGCGCTTTTCTGACGCCTTCGATGCCTTTGACGCCTTCAATATACTGGATGCGGGTATCCGTTCGCACGTCTTTCACGCCGATGATGTCGCGCAAAACGAGTTCGTTCAGCAGGGATGTATCCAGGATTACGTGGCGCCTGGGTTGTTTTGCCATTATTTCCGGTTTCCAGCGCAGGCTGTACCATTTATGCCGGAAGCCCATTACTATCTCGTGTTTTTCCAGGGGTTTGCGTGCGTGGTGCAAAAGTTCGAGGTTAAAAACATGCGACATTTTATCGAGGAATTGCGTCGGGTTCATCAAGCCGGCGCTTTCCACCACCCGGTTGTAGTCGAGAATATCCAGTTGATCGGCGGGAAAAAAGGCGCAGAACAGATGGTTGAAGTCAGCCGCCTGATTTTGGTACTTCAGCCGTTCGTGCAGCAGCGCCGCGGTCGTCGTACGGTGATGACCGTCAGCAATGTAGGTACACAGGATATGGTCGGAAAAAAGCCGCTGCAGGTGGCTGATCTCCGCGGGATCCGATATCGCCCAAACGCGGTGCGTCTGGCGGTCTTTCGCAAAACGCGCCGAGTATAAAGGCTTGTTGGCGTCGGCATAATGGCTCAGCCACCGGCTGATCACGGGTACGGGCGGGTAAGTAAGCAATACCGGTTTCAGGATGGCATTCCAGCGCTGGAAAAGCTGCATTTGCTTCCGTTCGCGTTCGCTGAGTGTTTTTTCGTGCTTCTTTATTTTACCGGCAAAATAGTCCGCCACGTCGTTGAGCGCGATCATTCCGGTGTGTTTACGGGACTCCGTTTCGATCCGGTACACATAAAATGCCGGCTCGGGAGATATTTCCATCAAGCCATTGGCCTGAAATTCGCGGAATGAATTTTTTGCCTCCGCGCAAAACAAATCCGGAGACGCGATAAAGTCAAAATTGGGGTAGGAAGCCTGAAAAGGTTCTATTCTCATGTTTCTGCGGTTAGGCAGGGTAAAAGTATGGCTTTTTAAAAGCCGGCCACCCGGTTGTTTTGTAACACGTAGAAGATGAAATCTTCGACTTTTGTATTTTGCGCGTTCCCCGGGATAACAAGATTTAAAAAATGCTCGTTTGTATCGCGCCCAGGGGACCGGTTACTGAAATCTACTTATGAAATACCAATCCGCCTTTGTTGTTTTTTTCGCCCTGATCGGGAGCAGTCTGCTACATGCCCAATCGGTCAGTGAACTGGAAGCGCGCCTGAAACGCTCCGGTTCAAAAAGCGAAAAAATGACCCTGTATTACCAAATCGCCGAGAAACTCCTCGCCTCCAACCCCGCCAAGGCATCCGATTATGCGGAGCAGGCCAGCAACCTGGCCACCGAACTCGGCGACAAGCGGCGCGAAACCGATGCCTCTTACATGAGTGCGGAGGGCCAGTATCGCGCACGAAAATACAGCGAAGCCGCTACCCGATACCAGCGCGCCTGGAATGCCGCCCGCAACTACGGCTTTCGCGAAGTGGCGCTCAATTCGACGGAAAAACTTCAGGATATCGCACTTAAACAAAACGATTTCAGGGAAGCGCTCAAATGGAGCCGCGAAACCGTGAATTACCTGAAAGACGCAGGCGGCGGCGTCCGAAGCGGCGGCGACGCCGTCCGGCGGCTGGAAAACCAGTTGGCGACAATCGAGGCCGACAACCGCTCCCTGCGCGAACAGATCGCCCAACTGACCGGCCAAAGCCAGGTACTGGAGACCACCTACCAATCGCAACTGAAAGAGACGCAGGAAAAAACAAAACAGGAACTGACACTCAAAGAGGCGACGATATCGCAGATCGCCCAGGAAAAACAACGCGCCGACTCGATGATCCGCACAAAAGTCATCCTGCTTAAAAACCTCACCGAAGAGCAGATGGTCGACTCCATCGTGCGCGGGCAGCAGGAGCGCGAGATCCAGATCCAGAAGCGCCGAATCGTGGAAGCCGAACTTGCCCAGCAAAAAAGCGAATCGTTGCGCAACCTGCTGGCATTGGTTGCGGCCTTCATATTGTCATTGGCGCTGCTGTTCTACATCCGCTTCCGGGCTAAAAAACGGACGGCCAACCAATTATCTCAAAAAAATACGCTGATCGAAGAGGAGCGCAAAAAAAGCGATAATCTGCTGCTCAATATCCTGCCGCCGGCCATAGCAGAAGAACTGAAGACCCGAAACAAGGTCGCGGCCCGGAAATACGATCAGGCGACGGTCATGTTCACCGATTTTATCGGTTTTACCAACGTGGCAGAGCGCCTGAGCCCTGAAATGCTGGTGGAAGAACTCGACTATTGCTTTTCCAATTTTGACCATATCATCGAAAAATACCGGATCGAAAAGATCAAAACCGTGGGCGACGCCTATTTCTGCGCCAGCGGCCTGTCCGACATGAATGCCAGCCCCTCGGATATGGTGAAGGCCGCGCTCGAAATCCAGGATTTCCTGCTGCATGTGAAAGCCGAGCGCCTGAATCAGGGGCTGCCCTATTTCGAGGCCCGCGTGGGCATCCACACGGGCCCCGTGGTCGCAGGCGTCGTAGGCGCTAAAAAGTTTGCCTATGATATCTGGGGCGATACGGTTAATATCGCCGCGCGGATGGAAGAAGCCTGCGAGCCGGGCCGTGTGAATGTGAGCGAAGATGCCCATCTGCTTGCCAAATATGAATTCGAATGGCTGTACCGGGGCAAAATCGCTGCCAAGAACAAAGGGATGATGGATATGTACTATGTGACTTCCGTCAAATCGTACTGATCAGTCCAGGATCAATACACCGGCGGCTTCATAGGCCACTTCCCGCTTGGGTTCGGTAATTTTTGCAATCTCTTCTTTCGATTTGCCCGCGTCTTCGGCGTAGTGGCGCAATACTTCTACGGGCGTCACGTCCACGAAAGCGTATCCGTCTACAACCACGCGTTTGCCGGAAAGGTCCTTCGGCATAAAGAAAGCGTAGTCCTTGAACGTAACGCGCATTTCGGGATGGCCGGGCTGGTCGGAAACCAGGGTCATCCAGCAGCCTTTTTTCTGACACACCTCGCTCACCTTGCCCGTCACCTTCACGGCGAGCGAGTCGGTAGTCGTCATTTTCGGGATCAGTTCGTCGTACGAGATGGCGTTGTCGGCCGTAATTGTCGCGCCGAAATGTTTATTGTCGCCCTGTTGCCGGGTCTGGGCATTGCCGCATGCGAGAAAAAATACAGAAGCGCAGCAGCCGAAAATCAGATTTTTTAACATCGTTTTAAATATTTTACAAATTACTGAAAATCAAAATTTTAATTGACAAAACGAGTGGCAAAAGTACAAAACGGAACAGACTCCACAACCCGTGGCACAATATTCGGATATCTAAATTGTTCTTGAAATCGCTAATCCGCCCGGTTACCCCAAGTATCCAATGTGACTTTGCACTGTCTCAATCAAAACCATACCTTTTCTCAAACTGTCGGCAGAAATTTACTTTTTTTGTAAAGCGTTTGGGTAGGTCTAATTTTTCACGATTCAAGGACCCGGTTTATCCGAGTTTAATCAATTCAACAAACTGACTGCTTGCACCCTTCGTTTTACCCACACTTTTTCGTAAAAACATTCAAATCCTATCAGAAAAACATGAAGGGTCATAATCTTTTTATCCGCCTGCTCTTACCGGCCATGATGCTGGCAGCAGCCTTTATTCCCACAAATCTTTCCGCTCAATGTCAGAGCGGCAATTGCCAGAACGGTATCGGAAAATATCGCTACGGTTCGGGATCCGTTTACACCGGCCAGTTCGTCAACGGTCAGCGCAGCGGCAAAGGCAAAATGTTTTTTTCCAACAACAACGTCTACGACGGCCAGTTCGGCCAGAACAAAATGGATGGCGAAGGCACCATGACATACGCCAACGGCGATAAATATGTCGGTAGTTGGGTGGCCGACCAGCCGAATGGTAAAGGCAAGTATTATTTCAAGACCAAAGAGCGCTACGAAGGCGACTTTAAAGCCGGCAAATTTGAAGGGCAGGGCACCATGCATTACCCCGACGGCGCCTATTATACCGGCGGCTGGAAACAAAACCGCAAAAACGGGCAGGGAAAATTCGTGGACCCGTCCGGCAAAACCACCCAGGGCACCTGGGCGCTGGGCAAGCTGATCAATACCTCCGGTTCCGTCGCTGCCAATGACAAGCCGGGCACCCAAAATCAGAACAAACCCACCGGCAGCAAGCCTTCAACCACCAAGCCCGACGTCACCGGCCTCCGCAACTGCGGCACCGTGAGCTGCACCAGCGGCAGGGGTTACTACGATTACCCCGACGGATCGCGCTGGATCGGCGAGTTTAAAAACGGCTACCCGAACGGGAAAGGCACCTGTTACTACGCTGACGGCAATCGCTACGAAGGCGAGTGGGTCAACAACGCGCCCAACGGGGAAGGTATCATGTATTTTGCAAGCGGCCGGGTTTACGGGGCCGTCTGGGTCAACGGCGCGGCCGTCAAGGAACTGGATTCCAATGAGCAGGTGCCTGCCGATCCGGTGCGCATGGAGCAAACGAAAAACGTCAAGATATGGGCCGTAGTGGTCGGCGTAGGGCGTTACACGTCCATGCCTTCGCTCAAATTCACCGACGACGACGCCTACCGGTTCTATTCCTTCCTGCGCAGCGTGGAAGGCGGCGCCTTGCCGGAAAGCCAGATTGCAATCCTTGTGGATGAAGATGCCACACGCGAAAATATCCTGAAAAAAATGCGCGAGTATTTCCTCCGCGCCGACGAGAATGACGTCGTGCTGTTCTATTTCAGCGGTCACGGCCTCGAAGGTTGCTTTCTGCCTGTCGATTACGATGGCTACAACAACAAACTGCGCCACGAAGAGATCATGCAGATACTCAAGCAGAGCAAAGCCAAACACAAACTCTGTATCGCCGACGCCTGCCACAGCGGAACGCTTTCCTTTGGCAACGGCGCGCTGGCTGCCAAAGGCCCCGCTCCCGTGTCGTTACAGCGCTATTACCAGGCTTTTGAAGATACCAACGGCGGCGTTGCCCTGCTGATGTCGTCCAAAGCGGAGGAACTTTCACTGGAAGACCACGGCCTGCGCCAGGGTGTGTTCACCTACTACGTGTTGCAGGGATTGAAAGGCGCCGCCGATACCAACAACGACTACCTCGTCACCATAAAAGAGTTGTACAAATACGTGTACACCAAGGTCCGGGAATACACCGCCAACGTACAGACGCCTGTGCTCACCGGCGACTACGACGAAGAGATGCCTGTGGCGGTGCGGCAGAATTACAAGAATTAAAGAGGGGATTTTCCCGCAGATTTGCGCAGAAAAGGCCACTGATAACCGCTGATTTAAAAAATCTGCGAGAATCTGCGAGGGTTTTCTGCGACAATCTGCGGGAAACAAACTCTCAAATCCCGCATGGGCCGGGTTTCCCGCAGATGTACGAGGAAAAGGCCGCTGATAACCGTGATTTAAAAAATCTGCGAGGGTTTTCTGCAGCAATCTGCGGGAAACAAACTCTCAAATCCCGCAAGAGCCGGGTTTCCCGCAGATGAACGCAGAAAAGGCCACTGATAACCGTGACTTAAAAAATCTGCGAAAATCTGCGAGGGTTTTCTGCAGCAATCTGCGGGAAACAAACTCTCAAATCCCGCAAGGGTCTGGTTTCCCGCAGATGAATGCAGAAAAGGCCACTGATAACCGCTGATTTAAAAAATCTGCGAGAATCTGCGAGGGTTTTCTGCGCAAATCTGCGGGAAACAAACTCTCAAATCCCGCAAGGGTCGGGTTTCCCGCAGATGAACGCAGAAAAGGCCGCTGATGCGCGCAGAATAAATTAAAAATCAGCGGAAATCTGCGGGGGGGTCTGCGCAAATCTGCGGGAAACCTCCTTAACACACTCCTTTACAAATATATTACCCTTCCCCGGCAACCACTCCCACCATTTTCCCGTTCAGGTGAATACCGCGTATATTTGAGCGTACTAACGGATATTTTTTCCACGCCAAGACGCAAAGTTTTCGCAAAGTCGCAAAGCATTGAAATTTCAGATTTTGCGTCTTTGCGTTTTTTGCTTTTGCGCCTTTGCGTGAAAAAAATGTTGAGTAATATGATATTTGAGTCGACCGGTTGATGCCATGAGTTTTCTGCCCGCATATCGCCTGCGTTTGTACCGCAATTTCAAAGCACTGGAAAGCAATGACTTTCAGGGCATTATACGGTTTTACGAGCAGTTCGAGGAAGGAATACAGTCGCTCGATTTCGAAGAATACTTCGATTGCACCCTCGCCTATACCAACGCCCTGTTCCAGACGGGCAACCACGGCAAGCATATCGTGATGTGCGACCACCTGCTCGAAGTCATCATCATGCAGAATATCGAAAGCTGGGGCGGGGAAGACCTTTATGCCAAAACCTTGTTTTTGAAAGCCGCGTCGCTGTTTCATCTCCACGAATACCCCAAGGCTGAGCATGTATTGCGCGAATTGGTCAAAATTCATCCGACCGACCGGATGCCCTGCCGTTTCCTGGAAAAATGCCTGCTGCGTCAAAGGCCCGCCTGGCTTATGAAAACCCGCGCTGCAACCGTGGGTATCGTACTCCTCACCGCCGTCGTCATCGCGGTGGAAATATTCATCGTGACGCCTTTTTTCTCCTCCCTAGTAAGCACGTTTCAGGTGATGCACAATGTGCTGCTTGGCCTTGGCGTCTTCGTGTTTGTCGCCGGCGAAATCTGTCACGCACTGCGCAGCCACTATTCGGCGGATTCTTTTGCGAGGAGGATGTTTCGGAGAAAACACCACGAAGAGGTAATTAACACCACGACGAACACGACAAGACACGACGCAATTAATTAACATTCCGTGTTTTATACGTCGTGTTCCGTCGTGTTCGTCGTGGTGCTACCTTCTCTCCGTTGTGTTTAATTACTTCACCATGCAATTAAATCACCGTCCTTCCCAGCACCTCCACTTCCGAGCCTTCCGCCAGAAAAACGGACAGCGGCTCTGTTTCCGCGAGAAAAGCAAACGCCGGCCCGTATGCCATACCGAAATCCACGTTGCAATGCCAGGATGTGATCGGGTACACCTGCCAGCGCGGGTGCGCGACCTGGTACTCCACCGTGCAGTGCTCGCCGTGGCGGGCATAGCCCCAGTAATGCTCGGTGATAAATTCGGCTTCACTCCCCTCTTTCAGATCCACCGGTGCGTTTTCGGCCTGCACCCCGAACGAATGCCAGCGACCGCCCTGCTTCCAGGCGTATTCCACCTCCAGTTGTCCGTCCTGCTCTTTCCAGTTGTGCCACATCCGGTATGCGCGGTAATTTTCCCGGTAAATGGTGTTGGCCACCCAGGCTATCGCGGGTTTCGGCACGATCTCGCGCACGAATACCACGCCGCGTTTCCATTCGCCCGATACCGGATCGAGCCGCCGCACGTAAAAACGCAGGTTGATCTCTTCAAAATTGACGTGAAAAGGGATTTTCAGACCCTTCACCCGGGTATCCAGGAACATAAACCCGACCACGCTGACGTAGCAGGTATCGTTCCAGATGTCCAGCTCGGTGTGCGCGGGGAGGAACGGTTTTAGGATGTCCGGTTCCACGCGGTAGTTGAGGAGCACGAGGCGGCGCCATCGGGCGGAGAGGAAAGCATTTTTGACAGGCACGGTCATTTTTCGCTTTACAATGCCGTATACGGGGTTTTGTTCATGGGGATGGCGGGGTACTGTCGCGAAATCCAG
>JAKOXM010000618.1 GCA_029781095.1 Bacteroidota bacterium | reverse complement strand
ACCTATGTGGACCGGCTGTTGAAGGATATGCACGCGGCCCTGCCGCTTTCCGCCCTGCTGTCGGAGTGGCTGGTCGTGGTGGAGCCTTCGCATTATGCGCCGGTGAAGCGGAAGATCATGGAAAGAAGCGGCGGGATACCGGCAAAAACC
Source organism: Bacteroidota bacterium (assembly GCA_029781095.1). Classification (GTDB taxonomy): domain Bacteria; phylum Bacteroidota; class Bacteroidia; order Chitinophagales; family Saprospiraceae; genus M3007. The sequence continues at coordinate 1,701 of JAKOXM010000618.1, read as the reverse complement.
GAAAAACCCGAGGCGGTAATGGCACACTGATGACACGGATTAAACTGATTTAAACTGATTTTTTTGCGATGCGCAGGTGTTGCGAATGATCCGGGCTCCTGATTGTGTATGCGTGAAACGGAAAAAACCGCGGATATCTGTTTAATTTGTGCCGCCGCAACGTGTTTAAAAAGCACGCAGCCGGCACAATCAGGAAAATATACATCCGGAGATCATGAAAAACCAGCCGCCCCGTTTGTTAAATCTCGTGCCGCAGGCAGCCGGAAACACCGTCATCGGGCGGGATACGGAGGTGAAAACGGCGCATAAAAAACTGAAAGAAGGCGCGCCCGTCATGCTCGTGAACGGCATCGGCGGCATCGGCAAAACGACGGTGGCCCTGAAATACATCGCCGACTACGAGTCTCATTACCGGCACATTGCGTGGGTGACGGTGGGCGGGTCACTGCCGGAAGCCCTGGTAGCCGACCGCGAACTGACGCGCAGCCTCGACCTGGAACAAACGCTCGCCGCGATCCCGCCGGAACAACTCCACGAAGCGGGCTGCAAAGCCATCCTGCACTGCCTCTCCGGCCTGCCCGACTGCCTGCTCGTACTCGACAACGCCAACGACCTCGCCGATCTGCTGCTTTGGCAAGGCGTACTGGCTGCCTGCCGTGCGCATGTGCTCATCACCTCGCGCAATGAGCCCCCGGGATGGCTCTGCGTACATATTGAAACCCTGCCGCCCGAACAGGCCAGGGCGCTCTTCCGGCAGTATTATCGCTTCGAAACGCCGGACGATGCGGAACTGGACGCCCTGCTCGGCGAGCTCAGCCACCACACCCTGCTCGTGGAACTGGCCGCCAAGGCGGCGCAGGCAACGCGCATTCCGTTTGCCGAACTGGCGGAGCGCATCCGGAAAGCCTACATACACGACGAAGCGCTGAACCTGCGCGCCGTCGATACCGGACAGAGCGGACAAAGCGTGGAAAACCGCCGGAAAATAGCCCGGATCGAAGGGTACGTCGATCTGATCTTCCATGAAATATCGCAGCTGTTCGACGCTGAAAAGGAGCACCTGGCCGTGCTTACCCTGCTACCTCCGGCGGAATGGTATCCAGAAACGGAATTGTCGCCGGTTTTTACATTGCTGCACCAGGATGGAACCTTCAACCCCGCCACCCTCGACCGGCTCGTGGAGAAAGGCTGGTTGCAGAGCGAAGAAGACCCTTCCCGGCCGCTTGCCTACAAGATACACCCGCTCATCCAGGACGTGGCCGTTTCGCGGCTCGATATTACCGCCGACCGCGCCGCTGCTGTGATCCGGTCCGTCGGTGACCGAATACATTACGACCAGACCGACCCGGCGCATAACCTGTTTGAAAAAGTAAAAAGCAAACCCCTTGCCGACTACCTCGAAAAACGCTTCCGGGATTCGGAAACAGGGCAGATGGCCTGGTTGCTGGATCGTATAGCTTATTTGGAACAGAATTTTGGCCAATTCAAGCAAGCAGCACTACTTCGGGAAAAGGTATGCAGCATAACACTAGAAATATCGGGGTCCGACCATCCCGATATGGCCAGGTATCGATCCAATTTAGCCAACGTTTACTCTGATCTTGGTCAATACGAAAAAGCGCGTGACTTGCTGGAAGCGGCGCTGGCTTCGGATTTGAAAAATTTCGGACAAGAGCATCCAAAAGTGGCCGTTCGCCAATC
>JAKOXM010000615.1 GCA_029781095.1 Bacteroidota bacterium | reverse complement strand
TGGGCCTGTCAAGCGGCACTTCACTGGCGTCGCCCATGCTGGTGGGCGCCATTACGGCTTTGTGGAGTGCGTATCCCGACAAGACAGCCGCTGAAATACTCGACGCCGTTTTCCGTTCGGCGGACCAGTCGGAAAAACCCGATAACGACCGCGGATATGGATTGCCGGATATGACCGGGGCCTGGCTGGATATGGGCAATTTCCAGGCATACTCGCCAAACGGCCGGCCCGCGTATTTTTTCGCTTTCAACAGGGATGGCGGTACCCTAACCTTTCTCATTCTGAGTGACGATTTCCGTCCAGGAGATGCTATGGAATTATTCGACGCCTCGGGTCGAAGAGTAGAAAATGCAATATTCCGGATGGCACGGCACGAGATTTCCACGCTGACAATCAGCGGTCTGGAGGATCTGGAGCCGGGCGCTTACCAGGTTTTGTTGCGCAACGGGGAAAAGGCCGGGCGGATGATCGGACTGGTCTGGCGCTGAGTGTTTTCCCGCCGGGTTAAATATTTCCCGCAGATTTGCGCAGAAAAGGCCGCTGATTCACGCAGATATATTGCGACTTGGGGACATTGAAAAAAACCTTTCCCCCGAACTCAATTAAGTGACAATGGATAGGATACTTATGATTTCTCTTTTCTGCGTAAATCTGCGGCCTTTTCTGTGCATATCTGCGGGAAATATTTTTAATCAAAGCCCGCATATCGCAACAAATCTGCGGGAAACCCATCATAACCCGTTTACTTTTCGAAAAATTGATTTTGCAATATCATCTGTGTTGAAATTGACAAGTATGCCGAGTTTTTTCCCAGATAATTTTAGATATGTAAGCAGTTGTTTGTGATGTACTTGGGATAACTCTTCTACTGATTTTAATTCTATAATGACCTTGCCTTCTACCAGTATATCCAACCGGTAACCCATATCCATTTTCACTTCTTTGTATATCATCGGCATTGGTACTTGTAACTCTGTCAACAATCCGAGTTTGGATAATTCATAATCCAAGGCAGTTTCATAAGCAGATTCCAAAAGGCCTGGGCCAATCGCATTGTACACATTGAATACGGCCCTGCGAATCAAAAATGAGATTTCATTTTCTTTCATGGAAGCAGGTTTTAAAGTTAATATTTCAGGTGAAAGGTATTTCCCGCAGATTTGCGCAGAAAAGGCCACTTATTTGCGCTGATTTATTGCTTTTGTAGACTTCTTGGAAAGGTGTTTCCCGCAGATTTACGCAGAAAAGGCCGCTGATTCACGCAGATATATTGCGACTTGGGGACATTGAAAAAAACCTTTCCCCCGAACTCAATTAAGTGACAATGGATAGGATACTTATGATTTCTCTTTTCTGCGCAAATCAGCGGCCTTTTCTGCGCATATCTGCGGGAAATATTTTTAATCAAAGCCCGCATATCGCAACAAATCTGCGGGAAAATTACCAAACAAAACCCCTATTTCAAAACATTTATTTTCAAAAACCGGCGCCGAAACAAACAAAATGTAAAAACCGGGCTACATTTGTCAAACAAAACACCCGGCTTATGGACCCGACCATTTTCTACATACTCGGCGCTTTGTTACTGGTTTTGATCTTCCTCGTCCTCCGGCAACAAAACACTTTGCCTGCGGGCGCCCCGGACAGATCAAATTTCGTTTCCAAGGAACTCTACGATACCATCCTTTCACAAAGCGAAACGCTGCGTACCAGTCTGGCCTCCAGGGAGCAGGAATTGCGAGACGCGCATGCGCAGCTTGCCGCACGCGAGCAACAGATTTTTCACCTCGAAAACACGCTGCGTACCCAAAAGACCGAAGTAGAGCAATTGCAGATCCAGTTCAAAACAGAATTCGAAAACATTGCCAACCGCCTGCTGGAAGAAAAATCACAGCGATTCACGGATCAAAATGCCAGGCAATTACAAACGGTCCTGACCCCTCTGCGCGAAAAGATCCGCGAATTTGAAGAGAATGTAGATCGAAAATTTCTTGAGGAAACACGCGAAAAATCAAGCCTGAAAAAGGAAATCGAACAATTGCATCAGCTCAACCAGCAACTCAGCCAGGATGCGCACAACCTCGCCTCTGCGCTCAAAGGCCAAAGCAAAGTCCAGGGCGACTGGGGCGAATTCCAGCTCGAAACCCTGCTCGAAAAATCGGGCCTGCAAAAAGGTGTCCACTTCCTCACACAGGCTACCTTCCGCGACGATGACGGCGCTGCCAAACGCCCCGACTTTATCATCCAACTACCTGAAAACAAGCATCTTGTAGTAGACGCCAAAGTCTCGCTTACGGCTTTCGAACGATACTACAACAGCAACGACCCCTCCGAACGCGACCAGTTTCTGAAGGCCCATATCTCCAGCATCCGCAGCCACGTGGACAACCTCAGCCGCACCAACTACCAAATGCTCTACCAGATCAATACGCCCGATTACCTTTTGCTGTTCGTGCCGTTGGAAGGTGCGCTCACCATTGCCTCCCAGGCCGATCCCAAGTTGTTTACCGATGCACTGGAACGCAACATCGTGCTCGTTACTACCACCAGCCTGCTGGCCACCATGCGCACCGTCGCGCATATGTGGAAACAGGAAAAGCAAACCCGTTCTGTACTGGAAATCGCCCGGCAAAGCGGCCTGTTGTATGACAAATTCGTATCCTTTGTCGAAGACCTGAAAGTCATCGGGTCCCGGCTTGACAACGCCCGGACGGCCTACGACGACGCCATGAATAAATTGGTGAACGCAGCCCGCCCCGGCGATACGCTCATTGGTAAAGCCGAGAAAATCAGGGAGTTAGGCGCCCGGGCCACCAAATTACTGCCCCAGGATATGGTAGAAGAGGCAGGAGAAGGTTGACGGGCCGGCCTGCAGACATAATGCCTAAAAAGCAATTCAACCGGCAAATATCCCGTACATACCTGCCCCCAGCATGGCGGTTTTGGAATTCAGGACAAGATGCACCGGTACGGATTCAATGAGCGGGCGAAGCCGGCCCGTTTCAAAAAAATGTTCGAGAAAAACAGCCTCCAGGCTTTCATTCCATATTTTGGGCAGGATGCCGCCGCCAATAAAAACGCCGCCGGTAGATTTGAATTTCAGTGCAAGATTGGATGCCTCCACCGCCAGATATCCGGTAAAAAGCCGCAGCGTTTCCTGACAAAGAGAATCGCCTTCACTGGCAGCAAGGCTGATCGCTTCCGCCGGATCGTGACCTTTCATGATCTCTCGAACCAGCCCGTGTTCCGGCCGGTCCTTTACATCGCGTAAAAAAGTAAACAGGGCGTGAATGCCCGGACCCGACAACACCCGCTCCCAACTCACATGCTTCCCATAGATCGATTGCAGGTATTTAAGCAATTCCCAATCCAGTTTGTTGCGAACGCTAAAATCTGCATGACCGCCTTCCGTAGCGAACGGATGCAGGGCCGAGCCGTCCCAGAATAGCCCCGCTTCGCCAAGCCCCGTACCGGGCGCTATGATACTCGCGTTGCCTTCGGATGTACCATTGCCGGCATAGATCGTCTTTATATCATGCTCGGTGAGCGCCGCGAGTCCGTAGGCCTCCGCTTCGAGGTCATTGATCAGCAATACCCTGGAAATGCCCAGATCGGAGCGGAGCTCGCCCGAGTCGACGCTCCAGTCGAGGTTCGTGGCTTTTGCTTTCCCGTTTTGTATGGGGCCGGCAAAAGCGATGCTCAGTCTGTCCGGCAGGGGAAGGCCGGTATCGAAATGACGAACCATAGCCGACAGGGATTTCCATTCTTTTGAAGGGAAAACGGTCTCTTTTATATGCAACAGGCCGCCGTCTTTTACCTCAAAAAGCGCCAGGTCTGTTTTGGTGCCGCCTACGTCGGCAGCCATGACCGTCGAACCGTCCGGAAGCGGCGAATTATGCGGGAACGCTATGGGAAACAGGGATGTATGCATGTCAAAAAAATTGATTGTTTGTCTGTTGGGCACAAGAACCTCACAAAATAACACTGTCTCAACGAAAATGATGCTGATAGCGGTCAGTGATTTCATTGACAGAAAGTAACAGGGCAAAAAAAACCGCTCCCCCGGTACGGGAGAGCGGCTGAATCTTTCAGGGCGGAACCGAAGGAATTAACGAACAAGTACGATGGGTCGTACTTCCGTCTTGTCGTCTGCTTCTACGCGCAGGAAATAGGTGCCCGAAGCAAAGCGGGCGGAATCCCAGCGTAATGTAGTGTTGCCTTCCAGCGAGCCGTTGTACACCGTGGCCACTTCCTGGCCATAGGCGTTCCAGATCACGACGCGAACATTGGTTGCCGTTTTCAGGCTCAGCTCGATGTTCAGCAAGTCGCTAAATGGCTGCGGATACGCTTTCACACCAAATTCGGTGCTGCGAACAATGTGATTGCCTTTTACAAAATCGTTCGGGTTGTCGCCGACGAAAGGTTTGTCGTCGCAGCCGGCTGCAAAGAAGCTGACCGAGCCCTGATCCGTTTTGCCGGCCACGTCGTCGCGCAGCGAGCCGATAATTACTGTGCGTTTGTAGATGTCGAGGACGGTAGCAAACTGGTCGTTCTTGTCACCTTGCGCATCATACAATTTGCTCACATATTCCCAGGTGCCGTTTGGCTGGTGTTCCCAAACGTATGCTGCCCCGGAATTGGTGCCTTTGATATTATCGAAGCGCGCACCGGCAACAGCAAAGTTGCCGTTAACGGCAACAGAGATACCCAGTTGGTCGCTTGCCGTACCGTCTTGTGCCAGCAATTTGGTAGCCTGACCCCAGCTGTCGGTCACACCGCCAAAATTGCGCTCGAAAATGTACGCGGAACCCGAGTTGGAGCCCTTGTCGTCGTTCAGATTGGCGCCGATAATAACGACATCGCTGCCGATACCCACGCTTACACCGAAGTTGTCGAACGGAGCGCCGTCGTTGGCGGTGAGTTTTTTCACCTGTCCCCATGCATTTGCACCGCCCTGATCTTTACCGAATACATAAGCGGAACCTGCATTGATGCCTTTGTCATCGTCCAGATTGGCGCCGATAACGGCGAGGTCCCCATCGAGATCGAGGCTTGCACCGAACATATCGCCGGCTTGTCCGTCAGGAGCAGTGATCTTCACCACCTGGCCCCAGTTGTTGGCGCCGCCCTGGTTTTGATCAAAGACATAGGCTGCGCCTGCATTCAGACCTTTTTCGTCGTTCATGCTGGCGCCCACCAGTACTTTTGTACCGGAGACGGCTACCGTTGTGCCGAAATTATCACCTGCGAATCCGTCGGCAGCAGTGATTTTTTTCACCATGTTCCAGGCGCCGGAGGTGTTTTTGGCAAAGATGTAGGCTGCTCCGGCGTCAGCGCCGAGGTCGTCGTCCTGCGGGGCACCTACAACAATCAGGTTTTCGGCGATGGCCACGCTCGCACCGAATTCATCAGCGGCTTGTACCTGTGCCGGATTAAGGACAGCAATCTGCTCCCAGTTGTCCGGGTTGTTCTCGTCGCTTTTGAGAATGTATGCGACATCAGCATTTTTCGCGCCTACCACAGCGTAACTGCCGAATACAGCCACGCTATTGCCAAAGAGATCGGAAGCCTTGCCGTCCGTTGCAAGAACTTTATCCGCCTGACGCCATGCATTGTCGGTTTCATCAACCAGACCGTCGCAGTCGTCGTCGAGGCCGTTGCAAATCTCGGGAGCCGGTTCTACGATCACGTTGAAAGTACACATACTCTGATTGCCGGCGGCATCGGTAGCGATTACCATGACCATAGTCGTTCCGATGGAGAAGCGGCCGTTCTCGGAGTGCGGCCATTCGCTGACCTCCTTGATGACACCCGGGCAATTGTCGGAAGCCGAAGTAGTGTAGGTCACTTCAGCCTGACAGGGCAGATTCGGGTCGTTCACCGTGTAAATATCGCTCGGACAATTTACTGTCGGGTATTGTGCATCTACAACAGTTACCGTTTGAACGCAGGTAACGTCGTTGCCGTGGTTGTCGACAGCCGTCCAGATGACGTTGGTCACACCAACCGGGTAGGTGCCGATACCATTGTTCGTGATGCTCGAAATGCTGCAGTTATCCGTAGCCGAAGCGGTGCCGATGAAAGCAATCACTGCGGAACACTGGTTATAATCGTTATTCTTCTGAATGTTCGGCGGACAAGTGATCTTCGGATCTTCGTTGTCGATAACTGTCACAACAAAGGTGCAGGATGCCATGTTGCCGGATGCATCCGTTGCTTTGTAAACGACTGTGGTAGAGCCCACTGCGAAGAGCGAACCGCTGGCCATGCCGCTGACGAAGGAAACCACCACACCCGGGCAGTTGTCGGTAGCCGTTATTTTCGGCCATTTGACTACTGCGCCGCATACGCCGGGGTCATTTACCTGGGTGATATTGCCCGGGCAATTGACAAACACGGGTGCCTGGGTGTCGTTCACGGTCACCGTGAAACTGCAGGTAGCCATATTGCCGGAGGCATCGGTAACTTTCCAAACATTGGTCGTTACGCCGACCGGGAAGAACGAGCCACTCGGCAGGCCGCTTACAAGCATGATGGTCGCGCCGGGGCAGTTATCGCTGAACGTCGGGGTCGAATAGGTAACGATCGCTCCACACTGATTCAAATCATTGCTTTTAACGATATTACCCGGGCAGGTGATCGTCGGATTCTGCGTATCGTTTACAGTCACCGTGAAACTGCAGGTGGCCGTATTCCCGGATGCATCCGTAACTTTCCATACGTTGGTCGTTACACCTTTCGGGAAGAAAGAACCGCTCGGCAGGCCGCTTACCAGCATAATAGTTGCTCCGGGGCAGTTGTCATTAAACGTCGGTGTTGTGTAGGTAACTACTGCACCGCATTGGTTCAGGTCGTTGCTTTTTACGATGTTCGCCGGGCAGGCGATTGTCGGGAGTTCGTTGTCGTTAACCGTTACAGTGAAACTGCAGGTAGTCATATTACCAGAGCCGTCCGTCGATTTGAAAGCCACAGTTGTTGTGCCTTTCGGGAAAGCAGAGCCGTTGAAGGGGCCCGCAGTTTGCACCAGCGTCGGAATATCGCAGTTGTCGTGTGTTGTCGGTGCAGACCAGTTCGTTATGGCAGAGCACTGACCCGGATCGGTATTTTTCACGATGTTCGGCGGGCAGGAGAGATAAGGCGGGTCCACATCGATCACTGTGATCGTAAATGTGCAGGTAGAAGAGTTTCCGGAAACATCGGTAGCCTGGAATCCAACTACGTTCACGCCTTTCGGGAAAGCCGAGCCGCTGGGCAGACCCAGGATGTGCTCCGGATTAACAGAACCCGTGCAATTGTCCGGCGCAAGCGGGCAAATGTACATTGCCACCGCCGTGCAGGTGTTCGGGTCCGTATTAAGTGTTACGCTTGGCGGGCAGGTCAGGATCGGAGGCGTTACGTCGATGGAGTATGCTTCCATCACACAGGAGGCCGACAGGCCGGCGCCGTCTGTAACTGTAAGTGTTACAAGCGTTTGGCCAAAGCCGACTTCTGTACCCGGAGCCGGGCTTTGCGTTACGAGAAAGCCGCCGCAGTTATCGGTCGCGTTGGCAATGTCGGTAAAGTCGGGCAGAGGCGTCTGACAATCTGCATCAGCATTGAATGTCTGTGCAGCCGGGCATTCGATGGTAGGCGGCGACATATCTTCAGCCGTGGTCTGGAACGAGCAGGTGGAAGCGTTACCTGCATCGTCGGTTACGGTCATGACAATGGTCAGGAAGCCGCCGCTGATCGAACCCGGAGCGGGGTTTTGTGAAACCGTAACACTCGGATCACAATTGTCGAAGGCTGAAACCAACGCAGTATAATCAGCCGTAATCGCCTGGCAATCACTGTTTGTTGTAACAGATACATCCGGCGGGCAAACAGTGATCGTCGGGGCATCGTCGTCGGATACAATTACATTGAATGAACATGTAGACATATTACCGGCCGCATCAGTAGCCTTGAAGCTCACTGGCGTAGAACCCAGGCTGAAAACCGAGCCGCTTGCGGGGCCGCTGGTCTGTACCACCGTCACGTTGCTGGTACAGTTGTCGGTTGCTGTCGGCGCAAAGGTTGCCACGCCGCTGCAGTTACCGCCCGAAGTACCCACCGGCACAGAGGCAGGGCAATTGAGTACGGGCGGTGTATTGTCTTCAATTGACACATTGATCGAGCACTGGGACGAATTAGCCGCAGCATCGGTCAGCGTGAAAGTTACCGTCGTGCTGCCCATGATGACAGTGCCTGCTACAGGCGACTGTGTGATGGTAATGCCGGGGCAGTTGTTGCTGTAAATGATATTACCTGTCAGATTGGGCAGCATCGCCTGGCAATTGGCATTGCCTGCCAACACCTGGTCGCCGCCGCAATCGCTTACAGCAGGTGCCTCATTATCGGATACAGAAACCGTAAAACTGCATGCAGCAGTCAAACCTGCACCATCCGTTGCGGTGAAACTGTTCGTAGTCGTACCGATCGGAAAGAGGCTGCCGGATGAAAGGCCCGAACCCTGCGTAACGGTTGCTCCGCAGTTGTCTGAGGAAGTAACCGAGTACACAACCGCTGCACCACACATTCCGGGATTATTATTGGTCACGACATTTGCCGGGCAAGTAATGGATGGCGGTGTTACATCCGTTGTTGTGATGGCTAATGTATACGTACCAGTGTTGGTGCTAAATCCTTCTACTACAGCATAATAGGTTCCAATCGCTGGCGCTGTCAGTGAGAGGGATGAGGCTGATCCTGAACAAAGCGGTCCGTTATCGTCGTTAAATGCAATCTGGGTGCCGGTCGCATCCAGAATATGCAAATACGTATCGAAAGAGGCGCCGCAAAGCGATACGGAGATATTGTCATTGCAATCAGTTACCTGGAACCGGTAGAAAACATCGGGAGAAGATTGCGCGTTCGCGCCGGTGTACGTGCTCGTCCAGCAGTTCGCTGCCAGGTTGTTGCCCGGAACCGATTGCGGCAAAGCGCCCAGTATAATCGGATTGGCAAAAGTATTGCCAACCGGCTCGGGTGTCACATTCACCATAACAGGCGTGGAAGTAGCGCTCTGTCCGCTGTTCGTGCAGGTCACGATACATTGGTACCAGGTGGGTGCCGTTGCATTGGTTGTCAGGGTAGAACTGTTTGCGCCGCCTACATTGGAATAAGAGACACCATCAGTAGAAGATTGCCATTGGTAAGTAATGCCGAGGCCTTGCGTGGCGCCGGAAAGGCTGAGGCTGAAGTTTACACCCGAGCAGACCGGGTTGGGAGAAGCCACGGTCGTACCGCCTGTCGGTGTCCCGGCGCACGGTGCGGGGGGCGTGAAGGTATATTGCCTTCCGGTGCCCGGCCATGCCGTGTTGGAGTTGTTAGCCGTAGTGGTACTGGTCGTGTGCGTGGTGGTCGTTATGCTATGGAAATTGGTGGCAGTCGTACCGTTGATACCTACGGATGCCGAACTTGTTGCTCCGCCTACGTTACCGTACCGGAATTCAATCACATTTGTTGATTCATACAACCAGGCCTGCATCGTACTGTTTGCCGCTCCGGTTGTATTGCGCGGGATTGTAACAAACCACTGAATTTTTAGAATCTGGTTTGGAGAAGAACCGGTTACCACGAAGGTTACATTACCTGTAGTACCTGTTGCGAGGTCATCCCAAAACGGGAAGAGTTTGGGAATGTTCGTCGTACTGGTAATGCTATTTGAAAACTGGGACACAGCTGCCGGCGCGCCCAATTTAATAAAACCATCGGGTGAAACCGAGAACTGGGTATAGGTAATGCCCTCATAATCAAAGTTAAAACCGATACCAAACAGCCCTGAAGGTGTATCGTCCACACTGGATCCGATTGCAGTTGTCGCCCCCGTCATAGGGTCGAGCGTAGCACCCGTCGATGTGGTAAAAGCATACGTGTTCGCTGTCTGGGCATTCAGGGCGATGCCTCCGCCCAAACACAGAAGTAGCAGCGAGAGTACCCCTACCCTTCGCCTCGTTAAAGTAATTAGATTTGTAAAAGCCCTCATTTGCGAGAATTTTAGTGAAAATTGAAATGATTTTATGAGCGTGCTCCGGCACGATGAATTATACGAATAACAGACATGCCCCTCAAATCCCTGTACTTTATAAATACGCAGGGAAAGAAGGCATATACCAACCGGGGGACAGTCAATTTAATAGTGTAATCGGCTATAGTGAATTCCGGACGCCTGCTGAATATCCTTTAACGAATAGGAACTGTGTAAAAACAGATTAAACAGGCGTAAAATACCGTTCATGGATGCGGTGAAAGCCGCAGTAACAATGGGAGGAGGGTAGATTAAGAGTATGTTTAAATTTCGGTGTCGGAGCGAAAGTGGGCAAATTTTATTTCAGGCAAGGCAAAATTTGCAGCCATAGCCGGGCGCCTATGGCGAAAATTTTACCGAAGCAAGAAATAAAATTGGCCGCTTGCAGCCCGGCGACCGAAACTTAAACATACTCTTAAACAAGCACAGCCAGGAAGAGACGAACTTCCCGCTTTTTGCCAACTTTGCGCCGAAGATTCAGCCTTACGCGCATGCACTACGAAAACACCCACGCATTTGCCCGGCAACTCGACCGGGATGATTCTCTGCGCTCCTTCCGGGAGCAGTTTATTTTCCCGCAGCACAACGGGGAAAATGTGCTGTATTTCTGCGGCAACTCGCTTGGCCTGCAACCCAAAACCATCCGCCACGCATTGTTGCATGAACTCGACCAGTGGGCAACACACGGCGTGGAAGGGCATTTCCGTGGTGAGTTGCCCTGGATGTATTACCACAAGTTTCTGACGGATCAATCGGCCCGGCTCGTCGGGGCGCTGCCACAGGAGGTTGTGGTGATGAATACACTGACCGTAAACCTGCACCTCATGATGGTATCGTTCTATCGTCCGACACCCGAACGATACAAAATCATCATGGAAGCCGGTGCTTTCCCCAGCGATCAGTACGCTGTTGAAAGCCAGGTGCGCTGGCACGGGTACGACCCCGCTACCGCAATAGTCGAGCTTGCGCCGCGGGCCGGAGAAGACACACTCCGAACGGATGATATTTTGCAAGTAATTGAAAAAGAAGGAGGCGCGACGGCTCTGGTGATGCTTGGCGGCGTCAATTACTATACCGGGCAGTTGTACGACATGGAAAAAATTGCAGCTGCGGCGCAACGTTCGGGCTCTTTTGCGGGTTTCGATCTGGCGCATGCCGCCGGGAATGCGGTGCTAAAACTGCACGACTGGAACGTCGATTTTGCCGTGTGGTGCAGTTACAAATACCTGAACTCGGGTCCGGGCGGCCCCAGCGGCGCTTTCGTACACGAACGCCACGGTGACAATGCCGCATTGCCGCGTTTTGCGGGTTGGTGGGGACACGACGAAAGCGTTCGTTTTCAGATGAAAAAAGGGTTTAAACCCATGCGCGGCGCCGCAGGCTGGCAAATCAGCAACGCGCAAATATTCGGTTTTGCCGCGCACAAAGCCAGCCTTGATATATTTGATGCCGCCGGAATGGACCGGTTGCGGGCGAAAAGCCTGCAACTGACCGGTTTCCTCGAACATATACTGGATGAAATAAACAGTGCCAGGAATCTTTTCCGGATCATTACGCCCCGCAACCCCGATGAACGGGGCTGCCAGATATCCCTGCTCACCGACCAGCGCGGAAAAACACTGTTCGATTACCTCGCCGAAAACGGCGCTATCGCCGACTGGCGCGAACCGAATGTCATACGTTTTGCCCCGGTACCGCTCTATAATTCTTTCGAAGACGTTTACCGGCTGGGGAAGTTGATTGCGGATTTCAATTGAGTGGTTTGAAGGGTTGGCAGACAAACCCGAAACCCGTAAACCCGACAACCCGTAAACCTCTAAAAGTTAAATCCCCAGTCCTTTGCCCAAAAATCCCGTCAAACCGCCAACGACTTTGCCGGTCAGGCTGACAATAAATGCGTATTGTTTGTATTTTTTCTTGAACTTCGGCACCAGATCGACCACATCCTTGATATAGGGTTTTTTGGCGACGCGTACGCCCAGTTCCACTTTTTCCAGGGTATTCAGACCTCCCTGCCATTTTTGGCTCTCATTCAGTATTTTGTCAATATACTGCTCGTTTTGTGTATGATATTTCTGCACAAATTTGACTCCCTTGACGGGGTTGAGAAATTTCAGGTCTTCATTCATGAATTGCACGTAATCCTGCACCATGCCATCGAGCTTTTGTTCGGGAGGCAGTTTGCTCTCTGCCAGGCGCTTAAGGGTTTGGTTGTGGTTGGAAAGCCAGCGATTTTGTTTCCAGGCAGCGCAACTGGTCTGGGTGAGCAACAAGCCGGTGAGGCAAAAGAAAAGAGCAATTTTTTGCATAAAAAGCGGTCGGTATTTAACGAACAGAAACGTTTTCCGGCTTAAACGACGGAAGTAGCGGCTCATGTTGCCGACGGCCGGAATATTTTCCCGAAACTTGCCTTTATGAAAGACCGGCATCCCGACGTACACAGCTACTACGATCATACCCGATTCGATTATCGCGTGATGTGGAATCGCCGTCGCCGCGATGTGGCCGTGCATTTCGGGTACTACGACGAGCATGCCCACCGGCACGCCGATACACTGGATAACATGAACCGGGTAATGGCTGATTTGTCAGGCATCCGGCCGGGTGAGCAGGTGCTCGATGCAGGATGCGGGCTGGGAAACGCCTGTTTCTGGATGGCCGAACACCGCGATGCAATCGTAACGGGAATCAATATCGTTGAAAGCCAAATATTTGACTGTCAAAATTTTAGAAACAAAAAAGAAGTCGGGAATGTTGATTTTATTCAGGCCGATTTTTGTGACATGCCCTTTGAAAACAATACGTTCGACGTAGTGTGGGCCTGCGAAAGTGTTTGCCATGCGGCCGAAAAAGTTTCTTTTTATCGCGAAGCATTCCGGGTGCTGAAACCTGGCGGCAGACTCGTTATGGCTGAGTATATGCGCAGCCGGCGCCCCGTATCGCCCGAAGGAGAACGTCTGTTGTCGGCCTGGCTGCGACCCTGGGCCATACCTGATATCGATACAGTGGAAGAGCACCGGAGTCATGCATCGGAATCCGGTTTTAAATCCGTCGATATTACCGATATCACGCCCAATGTGCGGGTATCGTTGCGCAATCTGCATGAAATTTCGACGCGCTGGCTGCCGCTTGGCAAAGTGCTCCATCGCTTCAGGCTGGTAGATGAAGTTCGGCTCGGCAATGCCCGGGCTTCTATCCGGCAATTCGAAGCGCTGCAGGCAGGAGCCTGGTTATATGGTATGTTGCTGGCAAAAAAGGGTTAGATCAGGTATTATTGAAAACTCCGGCAGGTGAGCAGAAATAATAGCCACAACAAATAATCCGCACAATGTCAACAAATTGCGTCGCGCGTCGTCGCGACGCCGCATCATACGCATACAAAACAACCGCCTCACATGAAAAAAACTGCCTGTTTTAGCCTCGCTGCTATCTTGTTTTTATCTCTCTCCAACTGGCACTGTTCCTTTCATAACAGGGAAAACAGCCCGGGCCGGGAAAAGGAAAGCCACGAACCCAACGATTACCTGTTCCTGCAGCGCGCTTTTCCATACGAAGATGTCCCTTCCCGGGCCTATTACGATGCCGGCAAATGGGTGCAAAATTTTGTTGCCGGTCGCAACAATGCCGTTGCATGGGAACTCGCCGGCCCCACCAATGTTGGCGGACGCATTACGGACATCGCCATGCACCCTTCCGATTTGCAAACGATTTTCGCGGCAACGGCGTCGGGAGGCGTCTGGAAATCCACGGATGCCGGGACGAAATGGTTGCCGATCACCGACGGACTGCCCAGCCTGTCCATCGGCGATATTGCCATCGATCCGTCGGATAAAAATACCCTTTACTGTGGCACGGGCGAAACCAACGGCGGCGGCGGCTCGGTCACATACGACGGCCGCGGTGTGTTCAAAAGCACCGACGGCGGCAATACCTGGACCTCGCTGGGACTGGAAAACACAGGCAGCATAGGTCGCATAGAAGTAGATCCCGAAAACCCCGATCGCATTTTTGTCGGCGCCATGGGACATTTGTTCGGCAACAATCCCGAACGCGGTGTGTACCGCAGCACCGACGGCGGGCAAAACTGGGAGCAAAAACTGTTTGTCAACGACTCCACGGGTGTAATCGACCTCGCTGTCAACCCCGATAACCCCGATACCGTTTTTGCCGTGACCTGGGAGCGTATCCGGCGCCCGCATACACGCGTGTACGGTGGACCCGGCTGCGCCGTCTGGCGCAGTTTTGACGGCGGCGACAACTGGACAAAGCTCGGTGGAGGCTTACCCGCCGGCGCTTCGGGCGGGCGCATGGGCATCGCAATCGCAGCTTCAAGCCCGGCGACGCTGTATCTGACCACATGCAACATAAATGGTTCTTTTTCAGGTGTTTATAAGAGCACAGACAATGGTGATACCTGGTCGGCGCTATCCACGGGCAGCGACCCCGGTTATTCTTCCTATGGCTGGTGGTTCGGGCAGATCCGCGTCGACCCCGGCAATGCCGGGAAGGTGTATAATCTGGGGATTGACTGGCTCAAAACGACCAACGGCGGCAGTTCGTGGAACAGCGTAAGCACCT
This sequence comes from Bacteroidota bacterium, assembly GCA_029781095.1. Classification (GTDB taxonomy): domain Bacteria; phylum Bacteroidota; class Bacteroidia; order Chitinophagales; family Saprospiraceae; genus M3007. Next base: position 879 of record JAKOXM010000615.1, on the reverse strand, counting down.
ATTTACACGCCGATTACCACGCATTGTACATTCACCCCGCAAACCCGAATTTTATGGTTGTGGGCAATGACGGAGGCGTTTTTATTTCAACAGACGGCGGGGCAAACTGGCAACAGAAACCGTTTCCGGTTACCCAGTTTTACACTTCGGAAATTGATTTTCAAAACCCGGATAATTTCTACGGAGGCGCGCAGGACAACGGCACCTGGCGCACACTTACCGGAAATTTGGATGACTGGGAGACAATCTACGGCGGCGACGGTTTTGTCACGCTCGTGAATCCCGTCAATAACAGCATTGTTTATTCTGAAGCACAATACGGGAGTTTGTATGGCACCAACGGCGCCCATTCGCCCGCATCGCAGCAGTACAACTGGAATGCGCCGTACATTTTCGATCCAGGCAACCCTGACATTATGTACATCGGTGCGAAAAAACTGTTCAAATCCACCAACGGCGGGCTGAACTGGAGCGCCATCAGCAATGATCTCGGCAATGGAGTTCTCGGGCAAAACGGCGTGGTGTACGGAACCATCACCACCATTGCTGCCTCCCCGCTCGACGGGAATACACTGATCGTCGGCACAGACGACGGCAATGTCTGGATCACCGATAACGGCGGCGCAAACTGGACAAAAGTTTCCGGCAATCTGCCCAGACGATGGGTTACCCGCGTCATCGCCGACCTCTGGGACGCCAACACGGCCTACGTCTGCCTGTCAGGGTACCGGCATTTCGACGACATGGCGCATATATATAAAACCACTGACAAGGGCCAAACCTGGACGAGCGTTTCCGGCGACCTGCCCGACGTGCCGGTAAACGACCTGATCCTCGATCCCGATGCGCAAAACACCTGGTATATCGCTACCGACGTCG
>JAKOXM010000603.1 GCA_029781095.1 Bacteroidota bacterium | reverse complement strand
TAGTAAGGCGAGTGCTGGCCGGGATTGGACGGGTCCCATGGGCCTGTGAGGTCGTAGACCATCATATTTACCCAGTCAAACGCCGCCAGCGCCTGTGTGCTGATCTGCGGATAACGATAGGAACCTGGCAAGGCGGCCGTAAGCGGAATGTCGAGGGGCGCCAGCGCCGCTTTTAGGTCGAGCACGAAGGGGCTGTACCAGATCTGAATATATTGCCATTCGAGGTCGATGTCCACCCCGTCGAGGTTTTGCGCCTGCACGTACTGCACGATTTTCTGGATAAATGCCGCGCGGTTGGCCGGCAACGCCAGGTTGTTCCACGCTGCTTCCCACTCCGGCGTGAGGTAGCCGCCAGCCAGTGAAATGAACACCTTGCAGCCGTGCTGGTGGGCCTTGGTTACGGCGGGTGTGATATCGACACCCTCACAGGAAAGGTTGCCCTGCGCATCGGGGTTTGCAAAGGCGATGTTGACGTGGGTGAGCCGATCGAATTCGATATCGTTCAGCCAACTGAAGCGATAGTGCGGCAGGTAACCGACGACTTTGAACGGTTGAGCGAAGGATGTCTGGAGGCCTAAAAGAAGGAAAAAAAGTAAGATTTTGCGCATATCGGGAAAATGTCTGAATCAGAATTTTCGGAATTGGAGAATTACCTGAATTCTGCAAATTCTTCCATTCTGAAAATTCTGATCCTATAATTGATTTTTAGCCACCAGCACCTCCATCGCTTTCCATGCGAGTTCATCCTCCACTTTGAATTTCCCTTTCAGGTACTGGAACACTTTATGTTCCTGCGGGGTCACCACACCGTCGGCGAGAATGACGTCCAGGCAATGATAAAACAAAGGCAGGCGGGTCTGCTCCCTGATGGCGCCGATAGCAGCATCGATGAGCGCTACAGGGCTGCCTGCCTGTTGATAATACCCCCCGGCGATTTCGATGAGTGCCGCCGTGTCGTAACCTTTAAAGACATTGCGGCTTTTGATCGTCGTGTAGAAAGCGGCGTTCTCGCCCTCGTCGTCAAACAATTCATTGGCGTGCAGGCAGGCGACGAGTACCGATGCGCAGGCTTCGGCCTCGTCGGTGATGTGTAATGCGGGGCGGTCGGTGGCGGGGCTGGTATGGAAAAAGTCCACAGTATTCTTCATGGTAGGTAATTGATTGTTCGATCGGGTAGGGGCGGTGTGCGCAAAGTTGCAATTTTTTGCAGAATCGATGGTGTCAGGTTGCAGGTGTAATATCCTGAATGACAATCCCGGGTACAACAAACTAGCCTCATGAAAAAAATATTTTATGCAAATGTTTTGTCAAAAAGACAAACGAATGCTATACTTGTGGCCTGAATGCCAATGGTAATTTTGATTTCAATTCCTGTATTGAAACATATCAAGCGCCTTAACGATGGAGCCATTACACAATCCGACGCAAATCCAAACCTCTGCCGACATATCCATGGAGTCCGGGAGCCCGGCGATCGACACCCACGCGAAGGAAAGACACCAGCGTCTTTTTCAGCGCGGCCTGAAATGGCTGTGTATGGGCGTCTCCCTGATGGCGGTCAGTTTTGGCATCAACTTTATTCTTTTCCACTCGGACAGTTCTTTTGTAGCCGTCATGTATGTTTTGACCACGGCGGGTGCTGCCTGTATTTTGAAGGGATTGGTGGATGTTTTGGGGTTTTGACAGGCAGGTTGTCAGGATCAGGTTTTAGTGTTTTGAAGTAAAGATGAGCGAGTGAAGTTTACAATATCGGCAGTACTCGCAGGTTTGCTGTGGTATATGCCCGTTCCGTTTTTGAATATCCTTACTCATAAAGCCAGCCGCTGTACCGGCGGTCGGGAAAATGTGTCTTCAGGTATTCGAACAAGGCTCTCAAATCTCCTCCGACAAAATACTGCACACTGCCGTCGCTCCAGCGCAATTGCAACACCGGCCCGCTACGGCCGCCCCGGGCAAAACGAAAATCCCGAAGCATTACCCAGGGAAAATTGGCGGTAGCGGCTTTCAGGCGTAAACCAGGCTTGACAACTTCCAATTGAAATGCTTCTTCACCGGCCGTGGCTACCGTATCGGCCACCAATCGTTTTTCGAGGGCCACAATGCCAAACAACAGCACCGGAAACAGGACAAAGAAGGAAGCACCCCACTGGTCGGTTACGGTGCTCGTCAACACGATGGCGATAAAAATGGGGCCCCAGACCAATACTACAAACAGGATAACATACAGACAGCCGTTGGCAGGGCGTTGGCGGAGTTGAAACCGGATTTCAGACATCGGATGGGTTTGTGCAGATGCTTTGGCTGGAGGTTTCGGGTAGAGTTTTACTGGTTGTTGCAGGATGATTTCGTTAACGCCAACGGTTGCGATATGCAAACGTGCGACAGAAGGGAGCACGCGGGCATGCCCCGTGTTTTAAG
>JAKOXM010000595.1 GCA_029781095.1 Bacteroidota bacterium | reverse complement strand
ATCCTTTACCCTTCCGGAAAGGTCAGCCCGCTGCAGGAAAAACAACTGACCACGCTCGGTGGAAATGTAACGGCCCTGGAAATTGCAGGCAGCTTTGATGATTGTCAGGCACTTGTTAAAAGAGCATTTCTGGATGCTGATCTGAGGTCATCCTTGCGACTGAGTTCGGCCAATAGCATCAACATTGCCCGGCTTATTCCGCAGTCTTTTTATTATTTCGAAGCCTGGAAACAATTACCTCGCCTTGATGCGCCAGTCGTTTTTTCAGTGCCTTCAGGTAATTTTGGCAACCTTTCAGCCGGATTGATGGCAAAAAAAATGGGGCTGCCGGTGCACAAATTTATTGCTGCTACCAACGCGAATAACGTTGTTCCCGAATATCTGGATAAAGGTTTGTATCACCCTCGTCCTTCCGTTCGGACACTTTCTAACGCAATGGATGTGGGCGCACCTTCAAATTTTGCCCGTATGCTGGATATGTATAGTTCCACGTGGAACATTATGCGATCTGATATTACAGGATACTGGTTTTCTGACGAACAGACGCGTAACGCCATGCAGGAGATCGATGCAAGATATAAGTACGTTGCAGAACCACACGGGGCAGTAGGGTATCTGGCTTTTAGAAAGTATCAAGCGGAAAACCAGGGCGATTTGGGGGTTATTCTGGAGACAGCACATCCGGCTAAGTTTTTGGAAGATGTGGAAGAAATACTTGGTCATGCCATAGAAATTCCACAGCGCCTTGAAATGCTTCGGGACAAGGAAAAGCATGCAGTAAGCATGGATACAGATTTTGAAACATTCAAAAACTGGCTTTTAACCCTTTCCTGAATGTTTCACGTGGAACATTCGAGGCCTTTTGTCTCGTTTGTCCAATACTAAAAAAGACAAACCCGATCCTCGGGTATTGTATGTTGTAGTATTTTACATCGGCATCCCTTATTATTGCATCAAACTATACCCTCCTCCTTCGGGTGTCGTATTATCTTTGTTCAGAACAAAAATTGATATTCAACCTTGCATTACGCGATATGAAACAGAAAATACGCATGGGAATGGTAGGCGGCGGATTCGGCGCCTTCATTGGCGGCGTTCACAGAATGGCTGCCGCTCTGGATGGTGAAATCGAGCTCGTGTGCGGTGCATTTAGCAGTGACCCTGAAAAATCGAAAGCATCGGGCGCCGAACTCGGACTTTTGCCTGATCGCTGCTACGGCACATTCCAGGAAATGATACGGCGCGAAAAACGCCTTCGTCCCGACAAACGCATGCAGTTTGTGAGCATTGTCACGCCCAATCACATGCACTACCCCCCGGCTAAAATGGCATTGGAAAATGGTTTTCACGTAATCTGTGACAAGCCGCTTGCCTTCAACATGAAAGAGGCTCTTGCCCTGGAAAAACTGGTGGAAAAGACCGGACTTCTGTTTGCACTTACCCATAACTACACCGGCTATCCTATGGTGAAGCAAGCCCGTCAAATGATCCGGCATGGCGAACTGGGGAAAATCAGAAAAGTAGTGGTGGAATACCCGCAAGGCTGGCTGAGTACACACATTGAATCTTCCGGCCAAAAACAGGCGGCCTGGCGCACGGACCCCAAACGCAGTGGCATCGCCGGGGCAATGGGCGATATCGGTACACATGCAGAAAATCTCGCCGAATACATAACGGGTCTGCATATCACCGAACTATGCGCCGATATCAGCACTTTTGTGCCGGGCCGGCAACTCGATGATGATGGCAACGTATTGCTGCATTTTGAGCATGGAGCCAAAGGAATCCTGCACGCAAGTCAGATCAGCGCCGGAGAAGAAAATAATCTGAACATCCGGGTCTATGGCGAAAAAGGAGGTCTCGAGTGGCATCAGATGGAGCCAAACACCCTGCTTGTGAAATGGCTCGACAAACCCACCGAAGTATATCGAACAGGCATAGGAAATTTGTACCCCGAAACCACGGCGCACACCCGGATACCTGCCGGCCATCCGGAAGGTTACCTGGAAGCCTTCGCCAATATCTACCGAAACTTTGCTATCAGTTTGCGTGCCCGCGTGGACGGGAAAACACCCGATCCGCTGCATACCGATTTTCCAACAGTTCACGACGGGGTGCGTGGTATGCGATTTATCGAAAGAGTGATCGCAAGTGGAAAAAGTAAGAGCAAGTGGATCGGGTTTTGACAGGTATAATCTCAGTATAAACCCTCATTTTTGCCGCCATGCGGCTCTCCGTCATCATCGTCAATTACAATGTGCGCCACTTTCTCGAGCAGGCGCTTTTGTCCGTACGTCGTGCCATGCGCGGGATATCGGGCGAAGTATGGGTTGTGGACAATAACTCCGTGGATGATTCCGTACGGATGGTGCAGGACAAATTCCCGGAAGTATTACTCATAGCCAACAAAACCAATCCCGGTTTTGCCATCGCCAACAACCAGGCTATCCGGGAAAGTCACGGTGAATACGTACTGCTACTTAATCCCGACACTTTGGTAGAGGAAGATACCTTCCTGAAATGTTTGCTTTTCATGGATGCGCACCCGGAGGCCGGAGCCCTCGGCGTAAAATTGATCGATGGTAGTGGCAAGTTTCTTCCGGAAAGTCGACGCGGATTTCCCTCTCCCTGGGTAGCGTTTTGCAAGACATTCGGGTTGTCATCCCTTTTTCCCCGTAGCCGCCTGTTCAATCAATACTATATGGGTTATCTGGATGAGGATGAAATCCACCCGGTGGATGTACTGGTAGGCGCTTTTATGTTTATCCGGCGTGCGGCACTGGACAAGGCCGGATTGCTGGACGAAACTTTTTTTATGTACGGAGAAGATATCGACCTGTCATACCGAATTGTTCAGGCCGGATATCAAAACTATTATTTTCCGGATACGAAGATTATTCACTATAAAGGTGAGAGCACAAAAAAGGGCAGTCTGAACTACGTGCGCACTTTTTACCAGGCGATGATCATTTTTACCAGGAAGCATTTTACGGGTCGCAGGGCCGGAATGTTTGTTCTTATGCTTCAGGCGGCTATCTGGCTGCGGGCCGGGATCACCCTTCTCCGAAATTATTGGAATAAACTGCGGCTGCCTCTTTCAGATGCCGTGGTTATATATGCAGGTCTTGTATTTTTAAAAGATTTTTGGGCCAGTTACTATTATAAGGAGCCCGATTGGTTCAAAACAAACGTACTGTGGTTCAATTTTCCACTCTATATCCTTATCTGGCTTGGCACCGTATGGCTCAATGGGGGATATGACCAGCGTTATGATTTGCGGCGGTTGGTACGTGGCCTCGGAATCGGAACACTTATACTGGCCGCCGTGTACGGATTTCTTGATCTCGATTATCGACCGTCGCGCGCTTTGGTACTGATGGGCGCCGTATGGGCAGTACTCTCAACGATCGGGTTGCGTGCAGCGGCCCATTTTATTGAATTCCGTAATTTTCGCATTGGGCGAAACCGGGTGAAAAATCTTGTGATCGTTGGCTCGCAACAGGAAAGTGAAAGAGTAATGCTGCTCCTGAACCATGCCGGTGTAGCAAAAAACTTTATTGGTACGGTAACTCCATTGGTCGGCATATCGATGGATGATGGTTCAAATGCTTCTGCAACTTCCACAAAACAATCTGATAAATCCGCCTCCTCTACCAGCGGATTGGGTTCGGTCAATCAACTGGACGAAATCGTCAGGATATACCGGGTCGATGAATTAATTTTCTGCTCAAAAGATATTCTTGCGCAGGACATCCTTACGTGGATGACAAGACTGGGGCCCGCCATTTCGTATAAGATCGTACCGGAAGAAAGTTTAAGTATTATCGGGAGCAGCAGTAAAAATGAACCGGGCGAATTGTATACGATCGATATTCAATACAACATTGCTCAACCGGGGCAACGTCGTAACAAGCGGGTGCTTGATCTGCTCATATGTTTGGGATTGCTCCTTAGTTCACCCTTATGGCTGATCTTTTCCAGGCGGAGATGGATGTTTATGAAAAACATTTGGTCTGTATTTTCAGGAAAAATGACTTGGGCCGGTTATGCAAAAAGCGAAAACAACACAGCCCTGCCAACGATTAAATCAGGCGTATTTTCACCTTTAGACACACTTAAAGGGTTGAAAATCAATGCAAATACGACTGATCGACTCAATTTCCTTTTTGCAAAAGACTGGAATGTATGGCGTGATTTTGAAATTGTGTTCGCCCAGTTATTCGGAAAGTAGCATATTTTATTTTTGTGCTTTTCCAACCAGCCAGAAAGCGATAACCGCAAACAGAATATTCGGTATCCATAGACCCAGCATGATCGGCAAAGTACCGCTGGCTGCGAATGAAATGGCGAATTTTGATAACAGGATAAAGCCGGCGCCGATGCCGATGCCCACTGCCAGGTGCAACCCCATACCGCCCCGTACTTTACGGCCCGCCACAGCCAATCCAATGATAGTCAGGATAATATTCGTAAAACCATCAGCGGTGCGGCGGTGAAATTCTATTTCGTATTGTTTGCTATTGGAAAGGCCCCTGCTTCGGTCGCGGGCAATGGCCTGGAGTAATTCCGCGCTGGTCATTTCTTCATTCTGATTATGGTACCAGGTGAAGTCCTGTGGCGACAGGTTGATGGCCGTATCGAGCGGCACGGTAAATTTGTTGTACTGTTCGTGCAATCCGTCGAAAGAACGGATACTGTAGTTGTTCAATACCCAACGGTTCGTTTCGCTTTTCCAGGATGCATTGTCTGCTTCAAGAATACTGATAATCCGGCTCCCTTTGAATTTTTCCAGCCGAAGCCCGCTCGCCGAATTGTTATTTTTATTGAAGCCCCTGATGAAAACCTTTGTATCGGGGGCAACCAGAAAATGGACATTGGAGGTTCTGCCTTTATCCTGACCACTTGTCCAAACGTAGGTCCGCTCGAAAAGAAGCCTGGCTTTATTGAAATGCGGGATGATAAAATGATTTAATGACAGGTGAAATATCGCCACGGCGCTGCCAACAATCAGGTACGGCTGCATAAGTCGCCGAAAACTGACGCCCGCGCTGAAAACGGATAATATTTCGGAGTTAAATGCCAGCCGGGAGGTAAAGAATACGACGGCAATCAGTGTATACAGCGGTAACAGTAATCCTGCCATGTGCAGGATAAAACCAAGGTAATAGTCAAAGACGATCTCCTTAAGCGTACAAGGCTTTTCGATAAAGTGCTTTACCTTGTCACTAAAGTCAATGGCTACTGAAATGAGCGTGCAAATCAGCAGTGAAAAGAAAAAAGTTGAAAAGTATTTCCGGATGAAATAGTCGTCAATGACCTTGAATTTCAACATAATACGGCATTATTCGTCGATTCGTACACTACAAACGAGGAAGGGTAAGTTTTAGTTGCTCGATGCGGCGGCTGTTTGCAGCAGTCACAGTAAACGTATATCCGTTCCATGTAATTTCAGCACCGTTTTTGGGTATATCACCTTTCAGTTCCAGCACAAGACCAGCCAGTGTATCGGCATTTCCACGAGCGGCATCAAATGTACCTGAATTTAACCCCGCGATGCGACATGCATCATTGAGAAGAGTCTGACCATCAAAGATATAGGTGAAGTCATCCAGTTTTCGATAACGCACCTCGCTTTCTTCATCAAATTCGTCGCGAATTTCGCCCGTTACTTCTTCCAACACATCTTCCAGGGTTACAATTCCGGAAGAGCCACCATACTCGTCCACCACAATGGCCATGTGTATTTTTTTTCGTTTAAACTCCTGCAGCAGTTCCGTGCCACGCTTGCTTTCCGGCGCGAGCATTACATTGGTACGGATGAGCGATTGCCATTCGAAATCATCTTGCTTGTCGAGGTGAGGTAACAAATCTTTTACGTACAGGATACCCGTCACGTTGTCAAGATCCTCCTGGTATACCGGCAACCGTGAAAAGCCTGCTTCCCGGACGATTGCAAGCAAATCATGAAACCCTGTCCGAAAGTCTATGGCAACTACTTTTGATCGGGGCTGCATCACCTGCTTTACCGTGACGTCGCCAAATTTAACAATGCTTTTAAGCAGTTCAATTTCGCGTTTTTCACTAACCCTGTTTAGATTTGAATTGTCTAAACCTTCTATATCTGTTTGATTTTCAGTATTTTCGGTGGTTTGACCTGTTCTAATAAAAGGAGAAAAAAGCGTTTTCCAGAACAAAACAAACAGACTCAAACGCTCCAGGACAGGCATAGCCCGCCCGGAAATTCGCTTGGGAATTTCCGTTTTTATGAACCCCCACAAAAGCAGGGATACTGCCGAAGCAAACAAAAGCCCGGCTGCCAGCCAGGTCAAATTTTCCGGTATGCCGCTTTGCGCCGATGCATTAAACAGAAATATTCGGACTCCCGGCGACCCGAGCAGCGCCGCACTGGAAAAGATAACCAAAAACAGTGTAAGCAGGATGCGGGCCAATAACAGCGCCGCCATGACCGGTTTTATGTCACGGGTAATGGCTATTGCTCTTTGGGCGGGCGCGGATGCTTTTGCGCGCATGAGTTCGATTTCCTGAGGCGATACTGCCACTACGGCACTTTCAGCCAACAGTACGAGACAATAAACCAGAAGCCCAAAAAGAAACCAACCCATTTGCTAGGGGAAAGTGAAAAAATACCTGAGGCGTTATTGGAAAATATTTACCCGTCCGTAAGATAAGTAACCCCACGGACGGGCAAAATACGCTACTTTAATTCATTAGAATGGCAAATCGTCGCCATTGGCCGGTGAGGCATCTGCAGTTGTCGGTATGGACGATTCGGTGTTGCTTCGTGTAGGTTCTGCCGAAGGGAAACGACTGTCCTGTCCGGCGCCTTCGCGTTTTTCCAGTATCCGGAAGGTATTGGCCACGATATCGGTCACGTTTCGTTCAACGCCGTCCTGACCGGTGTATTTGCGGTACGATATTTTGCCTTCTACATAAACCATCATACCTTTTTTGAGATTTTTTTCAGCGCGTTCGGCAAGTTCACGCCACACGACAACGTTGTGCCACTCGGTCAGTGTCTGCCAAGTGCCGTCTTTGTCCTTGTAATTTTCGTTGGTAGCGACGGAAAAACGTCCAACCGATGCGCCATTTTCCAGATGGCGAATTTCTGGGTCACCGCCGAGGTTGCCGATAAGGGTTACTTTGTTGATCATGGTAAAAACTCTTTTAGGTTAAACAAAGTGGGTTCTAAATCAACCTTAAAGTTAATGATCTTTCCTGCAAATACCAATCAATAATGCGGGGTACCGCCATATTTTTTTTCAATTCTGCCTTTGAGACAGCTATGCAATCTTCAAAGGGATACTCATTAAAAACGAATTCCGGAGGATTTTCGGCGAAGGTCAATTCACAAAAAACGGCCGAAACCACTCTGTGTGTGAGTGTTTGACGATACGGCTTTGAAATGCCATCTATGACTGCGCCCTGTGGCAGACCCGCCGGGAAAAAATGTTCCGTCAGAAGCCTGATAATTGCCTGGTTATCGGTTGGAAGCGTACCGGTCTCCAGTAGTGGGAATTCATAAAGATTTCGCCAGATATCTTTTTCCACCCGTTTTTTCAACAGTGTGTTTTCGTGGTAATTGATCACCAAATAGATAAAAAAACGCTCTTTTCGCGCAGGCGCTTTCGTTTTTACGGGTAAAACACCCGCCTTGCCGGTTCGGAATGCCACGCATTCCGTTTGCAGCGGGCACAATGGACAACCGGGTTGTTGGGGCGTGCAATGAGTCGCGCCGAAATCCATCATAGCCTGGTTAAAGTCTCCCGGCCGGTCCGGGTCGAGCAATTGCTGTGCAATGGCTGCGAATTCTTTTTTTGCTTCAGGTGCGTTGACCGGTGTTTCTATGCCAAAAAAACGGGCAATTACCCTGAAAACGTTGCCGTCGAGCACGGCATAAGGCAGGTTAAACGCAAAAGAAGCAATAGCGGCGGCGGTGTAGTCGCCAACTCCCTTTAAAGAGCGCAGTGCTTCAAAGGTGTCGGGAAAAATACCGTTTCGCTCGAAGGCGATATATTTTGCCGTAGCATGCAGGTTGCGCGCGCGGGAATAATAACCCAGCCCTTCCCAAAGTTTCAGCAATTCATCTTCGGGGGCTGCTGCGAGGTCGCGAATGTGGGGGTAGCGTGCAATAAACCGCTGATAATAGGGGAGCCCTTGCTCAACCCGCGTTTGCTGAAGGATAATCTCGGAGAGCCAGATTTTATAAGGATCTTTTTCTCCTTTCCACGGTAGCGGGCGGTGATTTTGAGCGAACCAAAGCATCAGTCGCTCGCGAAAAAAACGGATATTATTCATGGACGGGTATGACTACTCCCTGTCTGAATCGTCTGCTTCTTCCATATCCCTTGAGTGATTCGCCGAATATGTGCCATTGTTGCTGTTCAGAATACCCATAACCGCCATGGCGCGCTCACTAGCGAGCTGCTCGGCGCTTTTCTTGTTGAAATCATCGGCGGTGCCAAGCTTTTTATTGTCCACATAGACGGCAACCTTGAATTTGTCGCGTTTTTCACTTTTGTATTTTGCCACCACCTTATATTCTATGCTGCGGCCGTTTTTTTGGCACCACTCCAGCAACTGGCTTTTGTAATTATCATCAAAACTTTCCAGTTCGTGAATATCGAGGTACCGCCGGAGGATACGCTTGATGACGTAATGTTTTGTCTTTTCATAACCGACTTCAATGTATACGGCCCCGACAAGCGCTTCGAGGGCGTTCCCGAGCATGGATTTGGACAGCCGGGTCTGGTTGTAGTTAGCCAGAAAAAGGTCCAGGCCCATTTTATCAGCGATTTCGTCCAGCGAATGGCGCTTTACAATTTTAGAGCGCATTTTCGTCAGGAAGCCTTCATCGCTGTTGGGATATTTTTTGAACAGATATTCGCCGACTATGGTGCTCAATACGGCATCGCCCAAAAATTCGAGCCTTTCATTGTTGGCGATGGCATAGTCGCGCGTGGAAAAAGTGCTTTTATGAAAAAATGCAAGTTTGAATAAAGACAAATGGATTGGCGTAAAGCCCACCAGTGTCTTCAGACGACGGGCAAGTTCTTTATCAGGGTGCAGATAGTAATTATAAAGACGTCGGATAAATCGCACAAGATGAATGTGTTTAATACTAGTTACACCTGACGGAATATGACAGAAGCGTTATGTCCGCCGAATCCGAAAGTATTGCACAATGTTGCTTTTACTTTTCGTTGCTGGGCTTCATTAAAAGTAAGGTTCAGCCCGGGGTTGATCTCGGGATCGTCAGTAAAATGGTTAATGGTGGGTGGTATAAAATCGTGTTGCATGGAAAGCAGGCAGGCGATGGCTTCGATCGCACCAGCGGCGCCAAGCAGGTGTCCTGTCATGCTTTTGGTAGAGGAAATGTTCAGTCCGGTAGAGTGGGCCCCAAATATTTTTTCGATGGCTTTCAGCTCGGCAATATCCCCCAGCGGCGTCGAAGTGCCGTGTGTATTGACGTAATCAATGTCTTCAGGCTTCATACCGGCCTCTTCAAGGGCAAAATGCATCACATTGATTACTCCTGCACCTTCCGGATGTGGCGCAGTTATATGATAGGCATCGGCAGTGGCGGCAGCGCCGACCACTTCAGCATAGATATGAGCGCCTCTTTTACGAGCGTGTTCATACTCCTCGAGGATCAGCGCACCGGCGCCTTCCCCCAACACGAAGCCGTCGCGGTCTTTATCGTAAGGGCGCGACGCGGTGGCGAAATCATCGTTGCGTTCACTAAGCGCCTTCATCGAGTTGAAGCCGCCAACGGCCGTCTTGGTAATAGTGGCTTCAGATCCGCCGGCAACGAAGACATTGGCTTTGCCGAGGCGGATGTAGTCGTAGGCATTCATGAGGGCATGCGACGACGAGGCACAGGCAGATACCGTTGCATAATTGATGCCCCGAAATCCGTACTGGATAGAAATCTGTCCAGCAGGAATATCCGCAATCATTTTGGGAATCAGGAAGGGGTTGTGTTTTGGTATGCCGTTGCCGAGTACGTGGTCCTCGATCTCTTTTTCCAGTGTTGCCAATCCTCCGATACCGGAGGCCCAGATTACCCCGACGCGGTCTTTATCCACCACCTCGAGATCGAGGCCGGAATTCTGAAGCGCCTCGGCTGCGGCCACAAGGGCAAATTGTGTAAAACGGTCGATCCGGCGCGCTTCCCGGCGATCGAAGTGTTCTTCGGCGTTGAAGCCCTTCACTTCGCAGGCAAATCGCGTTTTGAATTGCGTGGCGTCGAAAAGTGTGATCATATTGGCTCCACTCACGCCTTTTTGCAGGCCATCCAGATACGCTTCAATGGTGTTGCCAATGGGGGTAATGGCTCCTATGCCGGTTATGACGACTCGTTTCATAAGTCTGAAATGGATGTTTCAAAGTTTAAAAGGCAGTAAAGGGGTAATAGGGCATTGGATAGCGTGCAAAGGTATAACATCGGGTGAATTACCGATAGCACGACCTGTGCAATTTGTCTTCCACATACCTGAAATAGTGAAAGGTTCAAAGCAAATAACGCTTTGAACCTTTCAGTCAACAAAACCTGGGTATCAGGTGCGTCGGAGCTTAATATCAAGATTAACTTGTATGCGCTTCGAGGTATTCGATTGCCTGACCGACAGTCTGGATGTTTTCAGCCTGCTCGTCGGGGATTGACACGTCGAACTCTTTTTCAAATTCCATGATGAGTTCTACCGTGTCAAGAGAGTCAGCACCGAGATCCTGGATGAAATTGGCTTCGTTGGTCACTTCATTTTCATCCACACCCAGTTTGTCAACGATGATTTTCTTAACGCGTTCGGCTACATTTGCCATGTTTTTTTAAAACTTTAGTGAAAAAATTCAATTTTTCGAGGGGCAAAGAAACGGCTATCCACACGTTTTAAAAAATTTTTGCGCCTTAATTTTTCTGCGACTTTAAGAGATAACATTGGCAGGAATATGTAAATATAACACTTAGTTTAGTTTATTGAATATCATTTTAAAAGATGCGCGACACAGTATGTCTGCCGGGACTTCACTATTTATACATCTATGGCTCATTTTTTGATTGTTACAGTATGGACAAGTTCTCATACATTTGGGCCGTCCTCTTATTGTAAATTTTACACTTAAATTAAATTTAGGATAATGACACTCGCAGAAGCTACTATCTTGCTTGAAAAAAATAAACCCGCTATGCGTAAAGACGGCTCGCAAAACACAAAGATCGTGGCTACTGTAGGCCCGGCCTGCAATAGTTATGATAAGTTATTGGAACTGGTAAAAGCCGGGGTAGATGTATTTCGCCTCAATTTCAGTCATGGCGACCATGCCGATCACCTGGCTGTTATCGAACACATCCAGAGCATCAACCACCAGTATAACACACACATCGGGGTTTTGGCCGACCTGCAGGGACCCAAACTTCGGGTGGGCAAAATCAAGGACAACGCCTTGCCGCTCGTAATGGGCGACATCATTACCATCGTCAATGACCCGTTGGCCGAAGGAACAATGGACAGGATATACATGTCCTACGATCAATTTGCAGAAGACTGCGAAGTTGGCGAACGTATCCTGATGGACGACGGGAAACTGGTATTTGAGGTTGTATTTACCGATAAAAAGAGCACCGTAAAACTCAAATGTCTCCATGACGGCGTTTTGAGCAGTAATAAAGGCGTAAACCTGCCGGACACAAACGTAAAGTTGCCTTCCATGACCCAAAAGGACAGGGAAGATCTGGACTTTATCCTCACACAGCCGGTGAACTGGATTGCGCTGTCGTTTGTCCGTCGCCCCGAAGATTTGCACGACCTTAAAGAAATTATCGAAGCGCGGCGCCACCCGGCAAAGGTCATGGCCAAAATCGAAAAACCCGAAGCAGTGAAGCATATCCGGGAAATCATTAAAGCTGCCAACGGGATCATGGTCGCTCGCGGCGACCTCGGGGTGGAAATGCCTATCGAAAAACTGCCCACGACCCAAAAAGAAATAGTCGGGCTCTGCATGCAGTACGCCCGCCCGGTGATCGTTGCCACCCAGATGATGGACAGTATGATTACCAATCCGTCGCCTACGCGTGCTGAAGTGACCGACGTTGCCAACGCCGTGCTCGACGGCGCCGATGCCGTCATGCTTAGCGGCGAAACCTCGGTAGGGAAATATCCTGAACTGGTGGTGCGCTATATGGGCAAGATCATTGCAGAAGCAGAAAAGCAATACTGGCCACAAATAGAGAGCAAACGCCCCAGGGCTGTTGATAAATCAAAATTGTTCCATTCAGATGTGGTTTGTTTCAATGCCTGTCGGGTAGCGGAAGAAATTAACGCCAAGGGGATTATCGGCATGACGACGTCCGGTTATACGGCATTCAAGGTCAGTAGTTTCCGTCCCAATGCGCGTATCTTTATTTTCAGCGATCACCTGAATATGTTGAATACGATGAACCTGATCTGGGGGGTACAATGCTTCTATTATGACAGGTTTACGTCTACCGACGAAACGATACAGGATTGCACCAACATTCTCAAGGATGGCGGATTTGTCGAAATAGGCGATACCGTTATCAACACGGGAGCCATGCCGCTCCACAGGCGTTACCGGACCAATATGCTGAAGGTAACAGAGGTGGAGTAAAAATTTGTACGCAATGGGCAGTGACGAACTGCCCATTGCCATCTCTGAATGTTTCCATATTCAATCTCCCCACCCCGGCTCGTCTTCCATGACCTTGGGTTGTTTCCGGACGATACCAAATTCCATTTCTTTCTGGCAGGTGCCGCAAATACCGTAAAAATTGAGGGAATGGTGTGTGATCTTGAAATTGAGCAGTTCGCCAACCATGTCTTTAATTTGCTGGACCCTCGGGTCGCAAAACTCCACCACCTTTCCGCAATTGGCACAAATAACATGATCGTGTTGTTTGAAGCCGTAGGATTTTTCGTACTGCGCAAGATTTTTCCCGAACTGGTGTTTTTTCACGAGGTCGCATGAGACCAGCAGTTCCAGGGTATTGTAAACGGTGGCACGACTGACGCGATAATTGCGGTTTTTCATATGAATATACAGTGCTTCAGCGTCGAAGTGGTCACTTCGTTTGTATATCTCTTCCAGAATGGCAAATCGCTCGGGTGTTTTCCGAAAGCCGTTTTTTTCCAGTTGCGCCGAAAAAATATTCAGCACCTGCTGTATGAGTTCCTGTTCGTTGCGTTGCACTGTCATGTCGATCAAAAATTTGAACAAAAGTATCGAAACCAGCCCATTAAAACAGCGGGATCGGGTATAAAGTTGCTGTCAGCGTCAGTGATGTTGCTCATGCCGGGGGTAAACCGCAAACGGCTGTCTGAAATGCGGGCATATCATTTATGTCTGCATTATTTGCGCAGAATCTGCTTCAAAGCCGCCAGACTTGCCTGGTTTTCAGGAGCGTAATAGGCCTCCATCAGGTCGAGTTTTTCGCGCTTGCTGAGGTGAAGATTCATGGATGCTTCATTTTCCTTCCGTACGGGTCTGTACAAAAAACGCACAACGTTGAGTTTGTTTTTGCCCAACACGTCGTCGAGCATGGCGAGCGTGTTATCCTGGTCGAAATCCTGCATCGAGGTGAGGTTGGCTGCTGCGCTGGCGGGCGTGAGCAGGGTGTGCAGAATGCCTTTTGTATCGCTTTTGATGATCGGATCGATCTTTTGCCAACACCTTATTTGTACGAATACCACCCCGCCGGTGTTTTCCAGAATCCAGTCGCGGAATGTAAGTACGAAGCGGGCAGCTATGGTGATGCCGTAATTGTCGCGAAACCCGGCGTCCATGGCTTCTACGGACGGGTTTGTCGGGAGCCACACATTGGGCAGGATCAGCGGGTACGTGCAGTTCATACGCAAGGCGCTGGTGAAAGCAAGGCTGTCGGCTTCCTGATGAGCAAAGAGTTTGCCGAAATCAGTGCCGTCAATTTCCACCTGTGCGGCCAGCCGTCCCTGATCGGTCGGTTTCATCAGATAGGAAACACCCTGCGGGCTGATGAGCATGCGCCGTGCGTCGTTCAACACAAACGGTGATATGACCATCATCGGAATGGCAGCATCCCGTTCCGGCCTGCGGTAATCGGCGATACGTTTGGAAAGGAAGTTGCGGCAATTTTCATTTAATTGACTTTCAAACAGATAGCCTCTGTCTTTCCGATACGTAAAGTCACCCGATCGAAAGGTGGAAATGGGAAAAAACAGGTCGTTGGCTATCACGGCAAATGTTACCGGGTTCAAAAGATCCTTGCTGATGTCGGCAGTCAGGGTGGAATCGTAGACGGATACCGCTTCGCCATTCTGTTGCCGCAGGTATACTTCCCGCAAATAGGCGGCGCCAAGCATTCCGCCGGAAGCGCCCGAGATCAATGCACTCTGGCGCAGCAGCTTTCCGTCGGTGGCACGGTCCAGCTGCTGTAGTGTCTGCATGGTCCACAGCGAAGAGCGCATCCCGCCTCCGCTTACACACAGGAAAATAATTTTCGGCTTCGGATTGAACGGTGTGCGGTTTTTGGCCAGCCAGTTATCGAGGATGTGGAGCGTAGCGGCCTTGTCGCGGTTCAGGTTTTCCGGCGAACATATTTTTTCCATCTCCTGATAGGAATAAACCGCACGGTTTTCTTCCTGATAGTCAAGCCCGTATGCACGATTCCGGTAATTAAAAAAACCGAAACCCGTGATATAGTTTACGGCGACGAGGAGGCATATAAAAACGAGTGTACCCCAGTTTCTGAACCAGAAAGTGATGGCCCCGAACATGGACATTATGATACTTGCGAGAATAAATACTGTAGCGCCTGTGGGGATACGCACCCATTCACTATCCATAAAAACGCCTTGCGCCATCAATAAAAGCAGGGCCACTCCTTGCACCACAACGGCATTCAGGTGATTTTGCCTGAACACCTGTGCGAGCATCTCCGGGTTGTAATGCGCCACACTGCGCACAAGACGCAGGTGCATTCGTTCGGTCAGGTAGGTATCCACCCGCCAGCGCGTGGCGCCTTCGCGAATCTCCCAGATGGTCGGCAACCGGTAGCCCGGCGCCAGCAGGCGTCCGCCCGGGCTGGGGATGAATTCACCGGGGCGCAGAAAAGAGCCGATATCCTTGTTTGTGAAGTACAAATAAGCCGCAATGAGACCGAAAAATGCAATAGAACCAATCACAAACCCGGCAATGTTCCAGATGATCTCGGCTGTTTTGGTCAATTCGTCATGCCACTGAAACCGGGTGGAGGCGGCCAGAAAAGCGCTGAAAAAAGCCAGCGGTATGATGCCGTTATTGAGGCAGAACTTGGTAAATGGCGCACTCAGCGTCGCCAAAAAAGGAAAGCGGTTGGCTGTGAGCAGGTACGTAGTCAGGTTCCAGTTCATGACGAATGCCCCGAATGCTGCGCCGGTAATCAGGAAGCTGAGGAAATTGACGTTTCCGAGGTATTCCGGCGTGAGTATCAGGTAGTGCATGCCAAAAAAACGCCCTATAACTCCCGTCATCATTAAGGCCAGAATCACCCACAGGCCAATAAGAAGCAGGTGGTTGCGAAAATGCAACGCAAGCAGCCGAACCGGAAATGAGTAGCGAATCTGGCGTAAATTGGTCATAGAATGATTATTACCGGAATGTAAACGGTGAAGTACTCAAAAGGTCGTGCGCTAAAGACCTGATTTTGAAAAACGTTATAACATCCGGCTACAAAAGGACCCGCACCGTTTCGATCTTGCGGTCGCTTACCAGTTCGAGTATGAATGTTTTGCCTTCCAGGTCAAGTTTTGCTCCTTGCTCCGGAATGCTCTGCGTAGTGGCAATTAAATAGCCGGAAAGCGTATTATACGCCCCGACCGGGAGCGAAAGAGCAGGGTATTTTTCATTCAGGTAGTCTACATCGAGCCGCCCGGAAAACAGGAATTCCGATTCGCTTAGTTGTACTTCGATAAACTCCTCCTGGTCGTGTTCGTCGTCGATTTCGCCAAAAAGTTGTTCAAGTGCGTCTTCAAGCGTCACCAGACCCGCAAGGCTTCCATATTCGTCGACCACGCAGGCAATATTCGTGCGGTTTTTGATAAACTTGTTCAGCAGGTCGTTTACCTGAATGGTCTCGGGAACAAAATTGATCGGCATGACCATGCTGCGAATACTGCGCGGATAGGTAAAAATCTGCTGCACGTGCACATACCCAAGCACCTTGTCCAGTTCTCCATCGGTGACGAGAATTCGGGAGAGGCTGCTTTCGATAAATACTTGCCGCAATTCCTCCAGCGGAGCCTGCACGTCGATATGTATGATCTCGGGCCGGGGCGCCATGCAATCGTGGGCGCGCACCTGTTTCAAATGCAGCGCATTTTCAAGCAATTCCATTTCCACTTCCTCTTCACCGGGTGTGCCCGAAACGTTTTGCTGCACGAGGTATTCAAGCAATGCTGCGCCATCGTTGGGCTCGTTTTTATAAATGCTTTTGAAAATCAGGCTTTTAAAAAACAACAAAACAAAAAAAAGTAACAGGACAACCAATAACGGCGCTACTATTCCCGTGCCGAACAGAAAAGTGAAAAAAGGAACACAGATCAGTGTGGCAAACACGCCGAACGCGGCAAGTAGCAAAGTGGCTGAAAAGGTATGACTGCCGATGCGCAGGGCTGAAGCCCAGCTCAATAATCGTTTTGAAGGTGGTTCGTCCATTATATTTATCGGCTAAACGGGGGTATATCGGTTGGTATTTTCCACAAATATCCTTCCTGCGGCATTACAAATCAACATGCCAGAAATTATTTCAATACTTCGTCGAGTTGATCGACTTTAATGCGGCCCTTCGGCACGGTGATTTTCCAGTATGAAAAATCCTGTTCGGCCTCCAGTCCGAAACCGTAGATAACCTCGCCGGGCTTGGTCACTTTCACAAATTTTTCTGTGAACACCTTGGCGGTTTTTTCATCCCAGATAAGTTCTTCCGTTTCCAGTTTTTCTTTTTTGACCGTGGTAAGCACGACGCTGTCGCGGGCAATGATGCGCCCCTTTTCCGGGTATTGGACGGCTGTTTTGGCTGTCAGTGTGCTTTTTATGGATAAATCGGGTTCAAGAAATTCAATTTTAACCCCTTCCGGGAATTCACGATACGGATTTTCACGGTCAATATTATTGTTCATGACCGGTCCCGTCACACGCACGCGCACAACGGCACTGTCGGAGTATAATATTTCCACATCCCTGGCTACTTCCATAGCCACGTCATTCTGGGTAAATACCTGCCGGGTTTCTTTTTTGATGTTATCGCACGATGCCGGCCAAAACCCCAGTGCACAAACCGATAATAAAAGACCAACGTGTCTGATCATCTGGAAATAAAACTTTTAAGCGCAAACCGGAATGCCAGCAACAGTCCGGCTACGATCAGCACAAGGTACTGAACAGGCACGTTTACCCACGCTATCAGGTGCAGGCGATCGATGAAATACATCAGCACAAATATGGAAGCAATCATCATCATCAGGCTGGACAACTTTTCAAATCCGGGAATATACTCGAACGACGCATTGCGGCGAATAACACCCAGTGTCAGTATCATCGATACGATCGGCAGCACTTGTGTCAGCAAATTGACGTTAAAAATGCTGCTGCCCCGCTCGAATAAAAACAGATAAACGGCTAATGCCGCTGCAAAGATGCCCGGCACACATACTAAATAGATCAGGGTGGAATAAAGATATTTCCACGGAGACTGGTTGCCTTCTCCTTTTCCGAGTATGCCCGCCAGTATGGCCGTGAACGGAATACCCAGGAAATATGCCAATACCACCAGGGGGTTTTGGCTAAGAAAATCGAAAAATTCGCGTAGGGTCATGCTCGTTATACGTTGTATATGGAAAGGACTGCCGTTTGGCAGGAAGTTCGTTTACTTCGCAGCAAAAATAGACATCTGTGTCCGAGCGCAAAACCCGTTATGCCGAATTCTGCAAAATGCATTACATCCCCATGCACTTCCAACCCTGGTGGCTCGATGCGGTTTGTAGCAGCGGCGCCTGGGACGTTTGCCTTGCAACGGGGGCGGGAAATGCCGTAACGGGCGCATTGCCGTATTTTATTACGCAGCGATGGGGACTGAAAATAATCAGGCAGCCTCCTTTGACGTCTTATGGCGGTCCATGGGTACATTATCCTGAAAATCAGGATTTAAAATTACAAAAACGCGTCAACCTGGAGAGAAAGATTTTGGAAGAGCTGGTCCGGCAGTTGCCAAAGGCCGCTTTTTTCCAGCAAAGTTTCCGACCTGAAATCCACAACTGGCTTCCATTCCAGTGGGCCGGATACCGGCAGACGACGCGCTATACCTACCTGTTCCACAAATTGAACGATTTGGAATTGATATGGGCAGGTTGTAAAAACACGCTTCGTACGGATATCAGAAAGGCGACACGATCGGTCGGGGTACACCGCGAGCCGGATGCCCTGATGATCGCCTGGGAACTGCATCTGAAATCATTTCTCCGAAAAGGCAAACGGCCGCCCTACAGTTATGAAACGGTTCGTTCCCTGCACGATGTCCTGCTGGAACGCCGCCAGTCGATCTGTTTTGTCGCCCGCGACCGGGATTCAAATATCCCTCATGCCGCGCTGTACCTGGCGTTTGATGCGCGGAACGCTTCGGTGCTTTTCACCGGCCAGGACCCTGCCTTTAAAAGCATATCGGCTGTCTGGCTGTTATTTTGGGAGGCGATAAAATATTGCTCGGAAAAGGGTTTGGCTTTTGATTTTGAAGGAAGCATGGAAAGAGAAATCGAGCGCGGTTTTCGGGCATTCGGCGCACAACTAACGCCGTATCACCAGATATGGAAAGCGGGAAATCGCTTGTCAGACCTCGCATTCCGGGTCTACCGGGCCTTATAGCATCTCATGTACCTCGAGCCGGTAACCAATACCGTGGACGTTGGCTATCCGGACAGTTTCGTCGCCGCTCAGGCGTTTTCTCAAACGCGATACAAAAACATCTACGCTGCGCCCAACCAAAATGCCCTCATCTCCCCATACCGATTGAAGGATCATATCCCGCGATACCAGTTGGCCCGTATGGCGGCCCAAAAACAGCAACAGTTTGGCTTCCCGGTAGGTAAGGTCGATGGATTTGCCCTTGACAAAGAGTTTCTGATTGGCAAAATCGAGTGCTGACTGTCCAAAATGAAGGGTCGATTCCCCGGTATCCGTATCGCCCGTCGATTTTCCTTTTTCCGAATACTTCTTTTTAGAAATGCCGAACCCGGTCAAAACAACGAACAGCGCCAGCAATAATCCTGTGGCCCACCACCATCTGCTGCTTGCCACGGATGCGGTGCTTCGGTCGGGAAACGAGACGCTGAGGTTGTAACAACCCGCCTTTTGGTCGCGTCCGGTGCAGGGCACTTCGCTGGTTGTATCGGCGGTACTGGCAGTATATCCCAAAGTAAGGTCGTCTGTTTGGCAATTCAACATGGCCACATTGTAGGTGCCCTTGATGTGATGCATGGCGAAAGATTCGCGCAGAATGTCCGGTAGACTGTCATAATCGAAGTTTTGCTCCAGTGCGATGACCCACGTATTCTCATCCGCCTGCTGTACGGGCGGGATAGTACCGGTCCGGTTGCCGTTCATCGCGAGCAATATGTGGGCGGTACGTCGCAGCGCGAGGTTGATATTTTCAGAAAACAGGCGTTCCCCGGCCCTGGAGTCATGCTGCTCGCTTATGGCGCGCATGGCCAGCAATCCCGAGAAGAGAATTACTGCGAACGGTGCGATACTTCTGATTACCATTTTATTCATGCGCCCAAAAGTAGGGGTACCAAGCCATGAAAAAACAGGTTTTACACTTCTTTTACACTGTTTTACAGGGAGTTGATGACTTTCCTGTTGTCGCGCAGATAGTTTTGTCCCGGATTCGAATCTTCCTTGTTTTTTACCCGTTAAATTTTTAAGATATGAAATCTCAACCATTCAAAGGATTGCAGGCTGTAATTCCTGTTATAATGACGATCGCCTTGAGCGCCTGTGCAAAAGAAATCCCGGAAAGAATCGGATATACTTCGGTTAATGCATTATCGCAGCCGTACTTCGAAGCTGCGTTGAATATTTTTGACAGGATTGAAAGAGTCCGTGCCGTTATGGTGGACAATGAACTCGAGCCGGAAGAAGAAGGCCGCGATGCAAATTTCTTTTGTAATCCGCTGGTATTGAACGGAAAATCCCTTGACTACGCTGATTTTGGGCTTCAGAGCAAAGGAGCGCTTAGCCTGGTGGAAGGATGTCCGGAAACGCCCGAGGCAAAAAAAGTGCCTTTTCGAATTTTCCTGCGACGCAACGGTGTGCCAGTATCATCGGAATATTCAGACACCAACCGGGAGGTTTTCGAAATAGAGATATCGGATATGCTGTCGCAGGCAAAACCTGGCGACTACCTTGTCATTGTTCCGGCAAGAAAAAGTGACTGGAAAGCAAAAAGAATCATCTGGCTCCAGGGATGTTGACCCCGGATTTGCACAAAAAATTATGGACATGAAAAAACAAATCAGCCTGCTTGCCGCTTTTACCGGCCTGTTTGGCGCCGCAAGCCTCCTTGCCCAGAACGGCGATTTTTCCAATTGTTCCGCCGCCTTCCTCGACAAAAAAATGATTGTTGACGAATACACAACCGAGGGCAAATGCCGGGTGGCATCTGATGCCACCGGCGAACTTACGATACATCCCGTGATATTAGAGTCGGGAAAAGAACCCATACCGGGTGAAAAAATCAAGTTCAAGGTAGGCATTCGGGGCAGCAGAAGCCAGACGTTGATGCTTCTTTCGGAAAAAACATACACGAAAGTCGACATTCAGTCGATCCTGAAAGAGTGCAAAAAAGGCGATCATATCGTACTGATCACGCTGGAGCGGGAATGGGCATTGCCGCATTCGGAGATTCTCGTGGAGTGAATTGCGGCACGAAAGAAACAGGTTGAGGCGGTTGAGAAGGGTTGAGAAAGTTGATACCAGATATATCGCGCCGATTCAACCTTTCTCTACCGGACTTGATTGACAGTCCATTTCCAACCTATCGCACCATACTGAGGAATGTATTGGTAAACCAGTTG
>JAKOXM010000594.1 GCA_029781095.1 Bacteroidota bacterium | reverse complement strand
CAGTTCTCGCTGTCCTGCCGGCATTGTTCGGCGCCTGCAACCCGTCAACACAAAACATAAAAGATCAAAAAATGGATGCCGAACGACCCGCCTATGCCATTGCCATTCACGGTGGCGCCGGTACCATCCGGCGGGAAAACATGTCGCCCGAAAAGGAAGCCGCTTACCGTTCCGCGCTCGATTCGGCACTGACCATTGGCGAAACCGTCCTGAAAAACGGCGGAACGGCGCTCGATGCCGTGGAACAGACCATTACCTGGCTTGAAAACTGTCCCCTTTTCAATGCAGGGCGCGGAGCCGTTTTTACCCACGACGGCAAAAACGAACTGGATGCCAGCATCATGGACGGCGCTACCCAAAACGCAGGCGCCGTGGGAGCCGTCAGTACGGTAAAAAACCCCATCCGGCTCGCCCGCGCCGTGATGGAAAAGTCGCCGCATGTATTCCTGACCGGGCGCGGTGC
The DNA here is from genome assembly GCA_029781095.1 of Bacteroidota bacterium. Taxonomy (GTDB): domain Bacteria; phylum Bacteroidota; class Bacteroidia; order Chitinophagales; family Saprospiraceae; genus M3007. The sequence continues at coordinate 12,672 of JAKOXM010000594.1, read as the reverse complement.
GGAAGCCTTTGCCGCAGAAAACGGCATCGAAATCGTTGACCCCAAATGGTTTTTTACCCCGGAACGCTGGGAAGCGCTGCAAAAAGAAATAAAAAGCGAGGCCGAAAAAAACGGCAAACATGGCGATGCAGGCAGTTCCGGAAAAAAATACCCCGACAGCAAGTTCGGCACGGTTGGCTGCGTCGTACTGGATCATAATGGCAACCTCGCCGCCGGTACCAGCACCGGCGGCATGACCAACAAACGATGGAACAGGCTCGGCGATTCACCCGTGATCGGCGCGGGAACATATGCCTCCAACGATGCCTGCGCCGTATCCTGCACGGGTCACGGCGAATTTTTCATCCGCTACGCAGTGGCGCACGACGTATGGGCACTTATGATGTACAAGGGGTTGCCGCTGGCGGAAGCAACCGACCTGGTAATCAATAAGAAACTGGTGGAAAAAGGTGGCGAAGGCGGGCTCATCGCCGTTGATAAAGACGGAAATATCGCCATGCCGTTCAACTCGGATGGCATGTACCGGGCTTATGCCAAACCCGGCGAGCGAAAAGTCATGATTTACAAGGAGTAGATTGTAGCGGGGTGTGCGAAAGGAAACTAAAATCGGGGAGAGCGGGTTTTCCGGGGCGGGAACAATAAATTATTTTGTTATGCAAGAAAACATTCTGATCAACGACCGGATTTCATTGACGGCATTTCAGCCCTCCGACAAAGAAAATTTGCTGCTCTATATGAATGACCCCGTCCTGCACGACTTTACACTGCGGGTGCCGCACCCTTATACCGAGCAGGATGCCGACGCCTGGCTGGCTAAAATGCAACAGCATATCGAAGAATACGGAGCCATCGTCAACTGGGCTATCCGGGACCGCGAAGCAGGCGTCATCGGCGGAATCGGCGCATTCCTGAAAACAGGTATGGAGGGTCACAACGACGAAATCGGGTACTGGCTGGCAGCTCCTTTCCGCGGGAAAGGTATCATGACCGAAGTGGTTACGAGATATTCGGAGTACCTGTTTACGGAACGCCCGTCGCTGGCAAGGCTGGAAGCATGGGTACTGCCGCGCAATCCGGCCTCGGCGAGGGTGCTGGAAAAAGCAGGTTACGAACGCGAAGGGTACTGCCGCAAAATGTTCCTTAAAAACGGAGAATACCGCGATGCTATCCTGCTGGCGCGGATAAAAGATTAAGGGTGAGTTTTTATAAAGGATTGATTTTCACTTGAAAATAAATCCTTTATCGCTCATACAACCCATGAAGAAAGGCAGAGAGTGCAGGATATCCCCTTATTGCAGCAAAACCTTTCGCAAAATCAGGCCTTGACCCGTGGCGATTCTGAGCCAGTAAACGCCTTTGGGCAACAGAGACAAGTCCGTTTCAAAACGCATTGTTCCCGCAGGCGAAATGAACTGCCGGTTATGCACCGGGACGCCCTGGGCATTCAGAACCGAGACAGACATGGAGCCGCCTTCAAAACCATTCGTTTCACCGCTCAATATTCCGTTCGTCGGGTTCGGGAACAGGTGCAGGCCGGCGGCCCAAACAGGCTCGCCCGTTGCATCGGTGGAGTCGACCACCGCAGTAACCGGCACGCGATCGCTCGTGCACTCATGGCCGTAGTAATCAACTTCCCAGTTATAAAAATAGTAGTAGAGGTTCGGCCCGAAATTGGAGTTCTTGAGTCTTACGACATTGGGAATCGAATAAGGATAAGTGACTCCCTGGCTGCTGCGCCGCAGTTGGGGACCCTGAGAGCCGAGATTGGCAAAATTCACGTTTTCATCCGTGGTGAGTACCAGGTCATTTCCAACCGGAATGTCAAAGTCCAGGCTGATGACCGAAGTGCCGGAAGGGACATTGACCAATTTGCTTTGAAGCGTTTCGCCGAAATTGTTGCGCAAAACGATCATGCGGTCGGCGTTTATGCTGGCATAGACCTTTACTTTGGACAATCGGAAAGGGGCGAGACAATCGAAAATGATCTGGCCGTTGGCCTGAATATCACCGAAATTACTGCCCTGGTGGTTAATCATTCCGACGAATGCATTCGGCGTATCGTAAATGGTTGTACTGGAGGCCCAGTATGTTGCAGAACTGCCGAGCGGGCCCGTAACGAAAGGGTTGCCTTCATACAACAAGTTTCCACCGGTAGGCATATCATACCATTGGACCAGGTCGCCCGTTGCCGTCAAAGTAGCGGCCTGGTTCAGGTGTACCGTATCGCCGGTCACAACAGGCGGAGGGTTGTCCAGCACCTCGACGTGAATATCGCCTGATGAAAAAGAGGCGCAAAGCCCAAGGGCGGTTACGTAATAAGATCCGGGCTCGGCAACGGTAATACTTTGTGTCGTTTCTCCGGTGCTCCACATATAGGCTGCCGCAGGCGATGCCGTCAATACGACTTCGCCGCCGGCGCAGAAAACCGTGTCGCCCAGGGCGGAAACAGTCGGAATTTCCACCGGGTCTACTGTGACAGTTATTGCATTGGAAACAGTTGTGCAGCCCCCCGGCAAGGTGACCGTTACAGCGTAAAGGCCTTCATAATGCGCCGAAATGGAAGCCGTGGTATCGCCGGTATTCCACAGGTAGGCGGCAAAAGCATCCGTAACCCCGATGGTAACGCTGTCGCCCGAGCAAAAAACGGTGGCGCCATTGGCAATGGCCGTTACCTGCGGTACTACGCACCCCCCTTCCTGAACGGTGATATACCGGTTGAAATCCAGGGATTGTTTCAGCACGTCTACCGTGCCGGACGGCCAATAAATGATCACCGAGTCGATGGCTGTTGCCTGCCCGAGGCCAAAAAGCGCCTGCATGGAATTCTGTATCCCGTAGCTTTCACCCGAGCGCACTTCACGCACCTGTGTACCCAGTTCGCTGTACAGCACGATCTTGGCGCCTACGCCGTTGCGATTGCTTTGTACGCCGCGCAGGTTGAGGCCGAAGAACTTGTTGTTGTTGCCCGCATTGAGCCACAGGACATCGGGGATAGAGCCTGGTGTATTGAAAATCTGGCCGTAACCGGCATAAACGTCCTGAAATCCGTCATGATTCAGGTCGCCCACGGCGAACGATTCTATTTTATTGGCGTCGAACACCGCGGGAAGGCTGGAAAAGGTCTTGTTCCCGTTGTTGTGAAAAAGATATTGCTGGGTACCGGCGACGAGGATATCGACAAAGCCATCGTTATCAAAATCGCGGAATATTCCCTGAATAGGCAGTCCGGTAATAATATTGTAAAGGCCTGCCGATACAGTGATATCGGTGAAATGTCCGGTTCCGTCGTTTTCCAGTAACTGGCTCGATACGTCGTGGTTGGTGATAAAACAGTCAAAATCGCCGTCATTGTCTATGTCGCCGAAATCCGCCGTCCAGCTCTGCGCGCTAATGCGCAACCCGGATGCATTGGTTATATCCTGCGTGAAAGTGCCATCGCCGTTGTTGAGGAACAATTGGTTGATGCGCCTGGCGTCGGCAGAGTTGTTCACGCCTTGCCGGCAATGCGCGATATAAAGGTCAAGATCGCCGTCATTGTCCACATCGCACCATACCGATCCGTAGTTTCCGGAATTATCCGAGGCGGGCACGGTGGAAAGATCGATCCAGAGCGGCTGGTAAAAGAGGTTTCCCGCGCCGTCATTCCCAAAAATACGCGCCGCACCGTCGTCGTGACACACAAAGGCATCGAGCCATCCGTCGTTGTTGATATCGGCAAAATTGACCCCTTGCACAAAGGTGCCGGGTTCGGCAAGCCCCTGAATACTGAAAGCGGTGCCGTCGGCATTTGCCAGCGCGACTTTTATTCCGTCATATTCGCCGCCTGTCAGCACATCGGAAAAACCATTGTTGTCAAAATCGGCCGCGCATATGCCCCACTGGCTTTCTCCCGACACATCGCCGATGGCGAGGTGTGTGAATGGCTGGGCGCCTGCAACCTGGTATTCCACGGATAACTGGTGCCCCTGATTCATCCGTACGATATCATCCAGGCCGTCGCCATTCATATCGAGCACCGCAATTGCCGAACCGCTGTAATGCTGGGCGGGTGTGAGCAAACCGGTGCTTTTAACAAACTGAATCTGGGCGGAAAGGCCGGCAAAAAGGAACAGAAAAACAGGCAGAAGCAGGAGCTGATGTATTTTCATTGTTGCGGAGCAGGGTAAGCGTGTATGGAAAAGGCCCGAAAGATAATAGGTCGCGTTGTTATCAACCCAACAGAATGGCACTTGGCAAATGTCCGACAAATGGGTAGTGTTTTTTTGCTGGCTGCGCCGTTTCCGTGCAATGCTCACTGTTCCGGTATTCCGTACCGGAGTATTACATCGAACCCGAGCATCCCCTTTCCAACCAGAACGAAGAGCGTATCGCCGGGATGCGCACTGTTCCACTCCACCTCACGGGGTTCGAATCTTTTCTTCTTTCCGCCGATTTCCAGCCAGAGATACATCTTGCCTTTAAGTCCTTCCGATTTATCGAGTACGGGATACCGCTCCTTGCGGACAAACTGGTGTGCCGTCTGGTGGTTGGCTGCTGTTGCGGTGCAAAGGGTCAGGATAATACAGCTCAGGTAGATGCGCGTGAGCAACTCCACCTTGCGCTTTTCATCGGAAAAAAAGCCGGGAAAACGGATTTTAATAAAATCGTGTACTACAAAACCGATGAGCATGCCCCCGGCTGTAAACAAGAGGGCGAAATACAATTCCTCGATATAATCGGGTAAAAAAATGCTCAGCACCACATAGCCGAGTACCCAAAGCAGCACGACACTCACATTGACCCATTTCTCCATCCTTTTTTGCCCCGGCGTCCAGTCATCCGGGGGCTGCGGAATACCCTTTTCAAGCGTCCGCCGGACGTAGAGCATATTCCCGACCAATATACCGACCAGCGCCAAAAAACTGCCGATAATGTAGGGGCCGGCATTTGGCGGTGGCGGCATCAGCAGCACACACCCGGTAAAAACGGTCAACAACAAGAGACCCAGCAATATGTTATTCCAGCGAAAGGCCGCATTCCTGCCCCACATCCATGCGAAATCATGCGACGGTTTTTCAGGATTGAACGATTCCCTGGCAGCAGCGAACATGAGGCTGTTCCAGAGACCGATAGCGAGTCCTGCGCCCATGACCGGTTCGGGAAAGGATGCCGGCAATTTTTTCCCGAATAACACGGCGGAGAAGCCCAGCGCAGCGAAGACCCCGAAACACCACAACAGCCTGCGTTTCAGCGGAAGGTTCGACTCCGGGGAAAATGGTTGTCCCACCGGCTCTTCCCGGCTGACCGTCCAGGATTGGGCTCCCGCATTCCACGACTGGCCGGCGCCGGATGCGCCGAACAGGTCCTCGTCCTGCTTTTGCCGTTGTTTTTTCTCCGTATACCAATCCTCAAGCGCTCTTTCCAGAAACTTGATGGCACTGATGATAAACAGGGCGGCGGTTATGCCAACCATGATCGAAAGCGTGCCCTGCATGCGCCAAACCAGCGCGAAAAGGAGAACGCCGGTACCAAGCAGGGAAATGAAGGTCAGTGCAATTCGCTTGCCGGTCATAGATCCTTCAGATTTCCTTTTCGACGAGGTAGTTATTTCGCGTTGCCGAATTCCGGTTGATCATTTCGGCGATAAAACCGGTGAGGAATAGCTGCGTGCCGACGATCAGTGCAAGGATGCCGAAGTAAAACAGCGGCCGGTCAGCGATACCGTATTCCTTGTACACCGTTTTTGCAATGCTCAGGTAGACGAGAATGACAAACCCGATCATGAACGACAACACACCGAGCGTTCCGAAAAAGTGCATCGGGCGTTTGCCGAATTTACCGACGAAGGATATGCTCATGAGATCGAGCGGACCGTTGATGAATCGCTCCCAGCCGCCGAATTTGGTGACGCCGAACTTGCGGGCGCGGTGTTCCACCACTTTTTCGCCGATGCGCGTGAAGCCCGCCCACTTGGCGATGACGGGGATGTAGCGGTGCATCTCACCATAGACTTCGATCGCCTTCACCACATCGCCGCGGTAAGCCTTCAGTCCGCAGTTAAAGTCGTGCAGGCTGATACCGCTCATCCAGCGGGTGACGGCGTTGAACAGCTTGGTCGGTATGGTTTTGCTCAAAGGGTCGTGCCGTTTCTTTTTCCAGCCTGAAACAAGATCGTACTTCTCTTCGGTCACCATGCGGTAGAGTTCGGGTATTTCGTCGGGACTGTCCTGCAAATCGGCGTCCATGGTGATCACCACGTCGCCCCGTGTGACCTGAAATGCCATGTGCAGGGCTGCGGATTTGCCGTAGTTGCGCCGGAATTTGATCCCGCGCACGGCAGGGTTGGCGGCTTGCAGGGCCTCGATGACCTTCCAGGAGCCGTCGGTGCTGCCGTCGTCTACCATGACAATTTCATAGCTGAGACGACTGGCTTCGCACACCCGGCGGATCCAGGCTTCCAGTTCGGGCAGGCTTTCCGCCTCGTTTTTAAGCGGGATTACTACGGAAATTTGCATACTGCTTTAATTAACAAACCTGTCAGAGCTTAAATTTTGAAAGTGGTAACACCTGAATCTTCGACCGGGGCGCCTCGTCTTTCCGTCTGATGTAGACCGGCAGCAAGGGGCCGCTGTCTTTGCTGACCATAACGGGTTTCTGGTGGTTTTTGCCGCTTTTTAACATCACTTTCCAGCGTTCGAACAATTGCTCCTGCTGCTCCGGGCTCAGGCGCGGGTGTTCGTCGTAGAAGCCGAGTGCCATACGCTGGCGCTTTGCTTCGAAGAGCGACACCGCACAGGCCACCGAGATATTCAGGCTTTCGGCAAATCCGGCCTGCGGGATGGTAAAACATCCGTCTGACAGCGCCAGCGCTTCTGCACTGATGCCTTCATCTTCATTGCCGAACATCAATGCGACCGGCTGTGTCAGGTCATGCTCGTATAATCCGCGGACTTCATCGCCGGGCGGCAAAGTTGCCAAAATCCGCACATACCGCTCCTTTACCCGCTTCGCACATTCTTCCAGGTCGTCAAAAAAGTAGACATCGATCCATTTAAAAGTGCCGCCGGAGGTGCGCTTGCCCAGTACGAGCCCCCGCTTGTCGAGGTACTGTTTCGTATACACCACGAACACTTCCCGAATCCCGACGGCATCGCAGGACCGCAACACCGCGCTGATATTGAGCGGGTCGAAAATATTCTCCAGTACCACCGTCAGGTCGGGTTGCGACTGCCGGATGACGGAGCGTATTTTTTGTTCGCGGGAGGTGTTCAAGTGGAAAAACTATTTTTCGACGGGCACAAACCCGTATTTATCAAATTTCAGGATGTGCACAGAGGTATTTTCCAGGTAATCCGGCCTGTTATAGCCGTCGTCCACGGCGCCGTTGTTGAACGTACGGGTAATATGAAAATCGGTGTGCAGACCCGTAAATGTATCGAACGCAAGTCGTTCCGGAAACGACAACCCGTAACGGCGCAGCATTTTGCCGGCGAACAAGGTCACGTCGTATCCATTGAATCCGTCTTCATCGGGAATGGTGCCTGTCATTTCGTAGAATTTCTGCTGGAAGGCCTTCACCTCGGGCGCCGAATAATTGATATAGGACGCTGAACTGATGTGCACGTTGAGCGAGGTAAGGTAATCGGGTTCGATGGCATCGAAGTTTTCCCATTGCGGCATACCGTACACTTCCACTTCAGCCGAGCCTTTTGTCGCTTTCAGTTTTCGCAAAAAGGCCATCACAAAATCCTGGCTCGACCAGGTCGGCAGTATAAATACGGCAGTCTTGCCGGGCTTAAGATAAGATTTGAGGTCGATTTTGTCAAAATTTGCCAGGACATCGGGCACGACCAGTTCGGCGAAAAGCCCGCCGCCGGTCGCCACGTTCGCATCCTGCAGATACGGCAGCCGGTCCGCTTCCTTTTCCTTGCAAACGAGCGTAATATCTTCGGTTCGGTGGGTCTTGCGGACATAGCGGATGATGGCTTCGCAATGCGCGCGCAAGGATGGATTGGTCTGGATAAAGTCGGGGTTCTGTGATGTCAGTTCCGAAGATGGCGACTCGGGGGAGATCAGGATTTTGTGGTTTCTTTTGGCCCAGTCGGCCATAGCAGTGATATGACTGTTGCGCACGGGCCCGATAAATACGTCGGCTTTGCCGAGACGGGAATTGGACAGTACCTGCAGGAAGTCGGCGTCATTGATCTGTGTATCGTACACATCAACCACGAGGTTGATTCCTTCGGTTTCGGACAATTCCTGAAGCGCCATTTTCGCGCCGCTGTAAAATTGCAAGGCAAGATGGCTTTTATCCGGCACGGTGTTGCCATCCGCCTGGTTGGTCAGAAAAGGCATCAAAAGCGCCAGGTGATAAGTGTCGCCAATGCCACCGGTTTGTCCCGGTTTGTTCGGCTCGCCGGTGACGGGCGGTTTCGGGTTGGCCGGTTTCGACCAGCGCACCGTGTCCACCGGCTCGGGTTTACCCGGATTGACAGGCTTGGTCCGCGGGGGCTGTCCGGGCCTGTTAGAAGGCCTGGATGCGATGGTTTTGGAAGAGGAACAGGCGCCCAGCATGAGCAGCGACAGGAAAAGGAATACGGCACCTGCATCCTTCAAGCACTTGCATTTATTTTCCAAGTTATTGATTTTCATCTTATTATAATATTATCCGGGATTTTTAACCGCCAGCCTTTTTGACATTTTTATAGCCGAGTTCCAGCAATAATTTCAACACTTTCTCGCGATGGTCTCCCTGAATGATAATAATCCCGTCTTTGGCGTTGCCGCCCGCCGCGCATTTGTTTTTAAGCATTCTGGCCAGTTCTGAGAGGCGGTCGTCGGGCCCGATAAAACCTTTGACGACAGTAGACTCTTTGCCGCCTTTGCCCCGCTCCAGCCAGATGCGCAGCGCCTGGTTGGCATTGGGTATTTCTTCCGTAGCGTCTTCTTCCGGTTCGGTCCGGAAATTCGGGTCCGTGGAAAAAACGAAACCGCCGAAGGTGTTTTTTTTACTCATGTGTTGTCGGTTGGTAACGATTAAAAAATAACCGCTTGGTTTCAACCCGCGAATTCATTCACAGGGTTGAAATTGAAAACGGGAAGTTGTTTTTTAATGTTACTTAATTGGTTGTCGGTTATCAGTTTAAGTCATGCAAGACGGGATGGCCGATAATTATGAACTCTGTCTGGGTACCAATATTTTCAATGCCTTCGGCTTTATTTCAAATTCCAGTTCGCCGGTGAGTATCGTGCCTTCTCCATCGAGGTGGATGTAATTTTCCCCTTCGGAAATGATCTTTACACGGCTTGTGGTGATGTGTTCGACAAAATCCGCGTCGTAGATTTTACCGGTGAGCGTGGCGGGCACGGCTGCAAAGTATTGCCATTTGGGTGCGTCCTTGAGCAACACGACTTCAAAAAGTCCGTCGTCGAGGCGGGCATCGGGTGCAATCTGGAAGTTGTAGCCCCACATCGGGCCGTTGGCGATCGAAATGATGAAGCACTTTTCGGTCAGTACCCTGTCATCCGTTTCGATCCGGCATTCGCGGGGGGTGTATTGCAGGCCCGCTTTTACCGAATTGAGAAAATAAGGGATAAATCCGCGCCAGTTGCTGCCCTTCATGAGGTTGGAAACAAGGCCGTCGAAGCCGATGCCGGCGATGTTGAAAAACGGTTTTCCGTTCATCAGGCCCACGTCGATGACCTGCTCTTCGGCTGTATTGATCTTTTTGATCGCTTCGTCCACACCGCGGCCATACCCGAGGTGCATGGCGAGGCCGTTGCCGGAGCCGGCCGGTACGATGGCAAGCGAAGCATCGGTACCCATCACGGCGGAGGCTACTTCGTTGATGGATCCGTCTCCACCCACCGCAACGATAATTTCAAAACCGTCGGCGATGGCTTGCTCTGCCAGTTCCATGGCGTGCTGTGACCGCTCGGTGAAGGAAAATCCATATTCGAACCTTTTGTGGTTCAAATACTTGTCCACACTGTTGCGGATATGCCGCTGCATATTTGTGCCGGCCTTCGGATTCACAATGAACATGATTCGCTTCGGGCGCAGCAGCTCTGCCAGCAAACCTTCTTTCATATAAGGGTGCGTTTCTTCCATATACGCAGATTTTCTTTTTGCTTTAAGTTTCAGACTGGTCCTTTTCTGGCGTCTACGTAGGTTCTCCAGCGTTCGATTACAGACTTCATATCGTCGGGCAATTCCGATTCAAATCGCACGTGTTTGCCCGTTCGGGGGTGAATAAAGCCCAGCACTTTCGCATGCAGGGCCTGCCGGGGTAAAAGTTCCAGGCAGTTTTCGACGAATTGCTTGTAGCGTGCATGGAGCGTACCCTTTAAAATCTGGTTGCCACCGTAACGCGGGTCGCCGAACAGTGTGTGTCCGATGGATTTCAAATGCACGCGAATCTGGTGCGTACGCCCGGTTTCCAGCTGACATTCTATCAGTGTACAGTAATAAAATCGCTCGATAACGCGCCAGTGGGTGACCGCCCATTTGCCATCTTCGCCTTCCGGAAACACCATAAAAAGGCGCCGGTCGTTGGGGTTTCGGCCGATGTTGCCTTCTATTTTGCCGCTATCGCCTTCCATGTCGCCCCAAACGAGCGCCTGGTACCGGCGTTCGATGGTGTGGTAATAGAACTGCTTGGCCAGATGCGTCATGGAAAATTCATTTTTGGCAATAACCATCAGGCCGGTGGTGTCTTTATCGATGCGATGGACAATGCCGGCGCGGTTGGGTTCGTTGCCTTCCTTGACCGGCAGCTTTTCAAACTGTTCTTTGAGGTGCCAGGCGACTGCATTCACCAGCGTGCCGTTGGGGATGCCCACGCCGGGGTGCACTGCGAGTTTGTAGGGTTTGTTGATGATCAGCACGTCTTCATCCTCGTACACAATGTCGAGCGGGATGTTTTGCGGCGTGATATCGTAAACTTCTTCCAGGGACTTGGGCAAAACGATGGTGATGATATTGCCCGGTTTTACCTTGTAGTTGGGTTTTACTTCCTGATCGTCTACCTTTACAGATCCTGCCCGAATGGCATTTTGCACCTTGTTGCGGGAGCGATTGGCAAGGCGGTCGATTAAAAATTTATCGAGCCGGATCTGGCCCTGTTTGGGGTCGGCTACAATTTCATGGCGCTCGAAAAAGTCGTCGCCCGTTTGCAAATCTTCACCCTCTTCCTGTTCCGGAAGGTCGTGAGATGTGGGTCCGGGCAGATCTTTCTGCGGCATATCGTCTGAAAACTGGCGTTTCTGGTTCATTTCGGTGTGTTTTATCGGGACGTATTCGTCCCGCAAAAATAGGTCTTTCTACTCGGTACTTGCCTTTTGAAGAAGTTTTCAGCAAAAATGGTATCGAAGTAACAATCATCATTCGGTTCAAATACCCTGTAACAAATCGTTTTAAACACTTGTTTTCATGTAGGTTTGGCCGAAAATAAAAATTCATTCATTCAATTCATTCCCACTCTGACTGTTATGGAAAAACGAACATTTTTGAAAACGGGCTTATTCCTGGGCCTTGCCGCTGCTACCACATCATTTCTCGATGCGTGCAAAACCGCTGGTAAAAATCCTGGATCCATATCGGCAAATCCCGTTATTCCGCCGCCGAAACTGCGACGTACCACTCCTTTCGAACTGCCCAAGCTGGCCTACGAAACCAATGCGCTGGAGCCGTACATCGATAAAATGACCATGGAAATACATCATGACCGGCACCACCAGGGTTATGTAAACAATCTGAACGATGCGGTGAAGAATACCGTTTACGCCGATTATGAACTCTATGACATCATCAGCCGTATCACCACCAGCGATGAAGATAAGAAACTTCGCAACAACGCCGGCGGACACTGGAACCATTCTTTTTTCTGGGAAACGATGACTCCGGGCGGCGGTGGCGCGCCTTCCGGACAATTGGCAACTGCCATCGATGCACAATTCGGTTCGTTCGACAAGTTCAAAGATCAATTTGCCACCGCCGCAAAGGGCGTATTCGGCTCCGGCTGGGCCTGGCTGTGCGTGGGAAAAGACAAGGGGCTGTTCATCAGCACGACGCCTAACCAGGATAACCCATTGATGCTCAGCGTAGTAAAACAAACCGGCACGCCCATCCTCGGTATCGACGTATGGGAACACGCCTACTACCTGAAGTACCAGAACAAACGACCGGACTACGTCACCGCTTTTTTCAATATCATCAACTGGAAGGAAGTCGCCATGCGGCATGAAAAAGCGATGTTCGGGTAGCAAGTGCGGCAATGCTATATTGCTGCAATGTTGCATTGTTGAATGCTTTATTGCTTCTTTATTGAATTGCTGCATTGGTTTCAGGGCGCCGATTCGCTGTTGCGGATCGGCGTTCGTTATTTTGAAAAATTGCGATTAAAATTCATGTATTTTTACCAATACTAGCATCTACCCTTTCGTACGTTTATGTACCGGCCCGAATTAATTGATTGACTTAAGCGCAGGGATTCCGAGTCAGGACAAGGCATTTTTGAGGGCATAGCAAAACGCTACTGCCGAAAAAATAGCAGTGTATTGACTTAAAAAACCAGGTTTAAGTCATCAATTAATCCGCCTCCCGTACTTAATGAAACCTTTTATCACCAAATCTGCGTAAAAATGACCAATCGCCGAAGCCCCCTTTACACATTTTTCATTTTATCCATTCTC
>JAKOXM010000586.1 GCA_029781095.1 Bacteroidota bacterium | reverse complement strand
GGTTTACGGCGGTTTTCAGGGCTGGATCGATCGCCCCGGGCGCTTCCGCTCGCTCGGCGACGGCCAGGTGGATTTTGCTTCCATTTTCTCCAAACTCGCCCAGTATGACTACGACGGCTGGGCGGTACTGGAATGGGAGTGCTGCATCAAGGACGCGGAACAGGGCGCCAGCGAAGGCGCACCTTTTATTGAAGACCACATTATAAAGGTTACCGAACGGGCCTTCGACGACTTCGCCGGCACCGATATCGATGAAGAGCTGCTGCGGAAGATCATCGGTTTGTAGGACTGCGTGGCAACCGTATTTCAACCGGGAACGTCTTGTGGGTGACATGACAAGTGTATTTCCAGTATTTCACCGGGTTTCCCTCCTCCCTGCGCCTTTCTCAGGGGCGCAGGGAGGAGGGAAACCCGGCGCCCTGCGGATCGTGATCGCCTTTTTTTTTATTCAAATATTTTGCCCGCTCCTGCCTGCCCAAACAACCCTGCGGCTCCATATTTCCAGGACCGACCAGGATTTTTTTTCTCAGAACATTACAGGCTTTCGCCTGAATCCCATTGAAAATCAGGGCGATACGGTTGTATTTCAGTTGCCCGATTCCGCTGCCGTCTTTCCGTTGTGCCGCGATCTGCTCCAACATTTTCGCCAGAAATCCTTTCTGGCCGCCTCTATCGACAGCCTCAGGCAGCCGGTAACCGGTAACCAACAACCGGCAACAGGCAACCTTTACATCGGTCCGGCCATGCACTGGGTGCGGCTTCGCCCCGCTGATCCTGGAGACGGACGCTGGCTGGAGGCGGCCGGATTTCGCGAGAAACTTTTTTCCGGAAAACCGCTGCGCCACGATGCGCTCGTGGCGCTCGAAGAACGCATTCTCGAGCAAGCGGAAAATAACGGCTATCCCTTTGCCCAAATCCGGCTTGACAGTCTTTCGCTCCGTGAGGATGGCGGCGCGGAAGCGGTATTACGAATTGATCGCAACCGCTTTATTGTTTTCAAACAATTGAAAATCAACGGCGACGTAAAGTTGCCACCGGCTTTCCTTCCCAATTACCTGGGTCTGAAACCCGGCAGCCCGTACAGCCGCGCGCAGGTGTTGCGCCTGCGCCAGCAATTGCGAGCGCTTCTGTTTGTTGAGAGCACGGCCAATCCCACCGTCACGTTTTCGGACAAAGAGGCGACGGTGAACCTTTTCCTCGAGAAAAAGAAAGCCAGCCGTTTTGATTTCATCATCGGTCTGCTGCCCCGCCCCGACGCCACCGACGGAAAACTGCTGCTCACCGGCACGCTGAGCGCCGCTTTCCAGAATGCGCTGAACCTCGGCGATCGTTTTGCCGTGGAGTTCGAGCGCCTGAAACCTGAAACGCAAAAACTGGATGTGCAGGCAGGCGTGCCCTACTTGCTGGGCACCTCATTCGGAGTGGAAGGCCGGCTCAATATTTTTCGCCGCGACAGCACCTGGGTTGATGCGCAAAGCGAGATCGGGGTGCAATACCTCTTTACCGGGGCGGATTACGTCAAGTTTTTGTGGGAAAACAAAAGTTCGTCGCTGCAAAAAGTGGACACACTTTCCGTGTTGCAAACGCGGCGCCTGCCGCCCAATCTCGACCTCCGGCAAAACGGTTTCGGCCTGGAGGCCTCATTCAACCGGCTGGATTATCGTTTCAATCCGCGGCGCGGCTGGTCGGTGCTGTTGAAAACGGTTGCCGGTTTTAATACGGTGTTGCGCAACAACCAGATCGAAAACCTGCGGGACTCTGCCGATCCGGAATTCAATTATGCAAGCCTCTACGATTCGGTGGCGGGGCGGCAGGCGCGATTCAGGCTGGAGGCAAACACGCAGATTTTTATCCCGGTAATGCAACGAAGCGCCGTGAAACTCGCGCTGCGCTTCGGGGGCATTTTTTCCCAAAAACCGGTTTTCAACAACGAGCAATACCGCCTCGGAGGCAATAAACTCCTGCGCGGATTTGATGAAGAAAGTCTGTTTGCAACGCGTTTTTCGGTCGTTACAGCCGAATGGCGTTTGCTGCTGGGCCTGAATTCCTTTCTCGCGGCTTTTGCCGACTACGGTTACCTGGAAAATGTGACCAACCGAACCCGCGCATTTCTTCACCCGCTGGGCATGGGCGCAGGGCTGAATTTCGAGACGCAGGCGGGTATTTTCGGCATCAGTCTCGCCGTTGGCAGGCGGGATAACGGACAGCCCGTAGATTTCAGGGCGCTGAAATTTCACCTCGGGTACGTGAGCCTGTTTTAAAGACCCAAAGATACCTCCGGTTATTTTTTATTGTTTCCGGCCGCTTTCTTCGCGGTCACCGTCAATGCCAGCGGCACAATATCCTCAATGATTTTATTTTTGACGGTTCCGAGAATGCCCGACTGGAAGTTGATGCCCCATTGGGTGCGGTTGATGACAAAATTGGCGGATTCAGCGTTGAGTTCGTCGTCGTTGATCGTCATTTTTACCGGAATATTGACGCGGTTGGTTTTCCCTTTTAGCGTGAGCGTGCCGCTGACGACCCAGTTGAATTCGGGCAGATTGCTTGGCAGTACATCATCGATTTTAAAAACACCCGTTGGATATTTTCTTACTTCAAAAAAATCGGAGTCCTTTAGGTGTGATTCGAGGTCGGATTTTGCTCCCGGGTCTTTCAGGTTGTTGACGGACACCGAAGTCATGTCGATATTGATCGTTCCGCCGATCAGTTGGCCATGGCTTACCATCAATTCGCCGCCTTCGACCTTAATGGTTCCGGTATGCAAATTGCCGATGGTTCTTTTGCCCAGCCAGTTTATAACGCCTTCCGTTACGTTGTATTCGACGGCATCTTCGGCGGGGGCGGGTTTCAGGCGAATCGTATCGGGGCGTGGCTGAGGCTGCGTTTGGGTTTTTTGAGGCTCTTCCTGGCACGAATTAAGGGTAAATAAGATCAAAAATGCGATAAAAACTTGTTTTGGAACGCGCGGCATGGTATGTTGTGAAGTTTCTGTTGAAAGCCTGTTGCAGGAAAAATCGACCAAAAGTACGGGTTGTTATGATGGAGGGAAAATTCGGCAAAAATTTTCATACGCGGGCAGCATTTTACCGTTTTAGGCGTTTTTTCATCGTTTTTAATTTCGAAGTATGACAAGACCTTCACATTGGCGTTCGTTTGCTTTCTTTTGCGTGGTTGCCGTGGCTTTTGCCGCCTGCCGGGTTAATCCCGATGATGATCCTGTCATTATTGTCACGACACCTCCAGAGTTTACGGTCGATCTATTCGAACAACGCGACGCCACCGACGGCTCGCCCCTTTTTGGCCTTTGGGTGGAAAGTATGGCTACCTTCGATTGCTCCGGCTACGGTATTGACGCAACGGTGTCCGTTCAAAACAACCGTATTGCTGTGACGCTGCTGGGCATAGTCCCGGCCACTCCCTGCGCCGGTATTCCTGCGCATGCCCGGCAATTTCTGCCCATCGGCAACCTACAGGACGGCAGTTACGAATTCTCGCTTTCCCTGCGCGATGCTATTGTGAACAACGGGACGCTCACTATTGCTAAGGGGCATTACATGTTATCGCTTCCTGATCAGCAAGGCATTGATTTTCAAAATCTTGTATTGGAACACATGCCCGACGGCATCGTTTGGGGGTATGCGGAAGTGCCTAACGAGACAACCAAACCGGTAGCCGACAACTTTATCTTCGACCTGAAAAAAATAACGGAAGATCCAGCCCTACCACCCGGCTTTTACAGCTATTTTACGGTCTCCGGTACCGGAAATGTCATCTTTCACAAGCGCATTGCGCCCGCCGGTGTAGCCGAACAATTTGTACGCAGGCTCGCAACTCCTCCGGATGCCTTGAAATCACTTCTTCAAAACTACCGGAGCGCAACGCAGCCATCCCTGCAGATCAGGTGCCTGACGACGGCAGGCGAGCTGTAACGCCAACCTCCGGTTGGCCCTCGTACCACCAACCTCTGGTTGGCCCCGTACCACCAACCTCTGGTTGGCCGTCGTAACACCAACCTCCGGTTGGCCCCGTAACGCCAACCTCCGGTTGGCCCCCGTAACGCTCATCGTGCCGTTGCAATCACCGGCCAAAACGCCTGCAATTCAACCAGTTCGAGCGCCCGCTCGAATTCCGAGTCTGCTCCCGCCGCGATGCGTATTTCCTGATTTGTAAACGGATGCGAAAACGACAATTCAAGTGCGTGCAGCAGCATGCGCCGCATGTCGAATACATTTCTGAAATACGTGTTTTGCTTTACATCGCCGTGCTTTTTGTCTCCGATAACCGGGTGCATGATGTGCGCAAAATGCTTCCGGATCTGGTGTCGCCGCCCGGTTTCGGGCATGGCTTCCACCAGCGAAAACCGCGCGGTTTTATAGCGGAGCCCGATCGGAGCATCTATTTCCGACCGGCCGAGACAAGCGTATTGCGTCAGGGCGGGAAGATGCCCTTTCCCGCTGTCGGGGTCGGCCAGCGCGTAGTCTATCTCGCCTTTTTCATCGACCCAGCCGCGCACGATGGCGATATATCGCTTGGTCACCGTTTTTTCCATGAATTGTTCGCCCAATAAACCGGCGGATTCAGCAGTTTTTCCAAAAATGAGCACACCCGATGTGCCTCGGTCGAGCCGGTGAACGGGATAAACCCGCCTGCCCAACTGGTCGCGCAGCAGTTGCACAACGAACACTTTGTCCTCGCTGATGCGCGAACGGTGCATAAGAATGCCCGAGGGCTTGTTGATGGCAACGTAATGGTCGTCTTCGAACAGGATCGGGAATGGCGCGGGTTCGGACATGGGGCGAAGGTAGGTTGGCGTCGCCGAAGTTGGAGCGAGGTTTCCCGGCGCCGGAATTGATGGCGCCGGGAAACCACAGATTGATAACCTATTTTATTATAACCAATCGTTTGGTTATCAGTAATTTATTTGCGCATAATGTCACGGAATAAATGCCCGTGGAAAATTTTCCGTCAGACAAGTCCTTCCGGAGTTCGACTGGCCCGCGTTCTGTCGCCTGCTGCCAAACGATATCGCCCAGTTGGTTGTATATTGTCAGAATGGCGCCTCCTTCCGGTACCGTTAAATCTATAACGACCTCTTTACCTGCCGGGTTGGGGTAAAGTTCGATTTCGGTATATTCTCCTTTGGTAACAACATTATTGCCTTTGCCCGGAGGAGCCGGTTTGGGGCCGCCACAATTGTCAGCGCCGCCTTGGATGGCTGCGACCAGCGCCTGGGCAGCGTTAATCCATTGGGTTGCCAAATCAGAGGAGATGCCATTGCCTGACTGCGCAGTCACCTGATTTTTAAAGGCATTCAACTTTCCAATGGCAGCGTTTTTATTGCCGCTCTGGTAGCTGTTTCTGGCGTTATTCAGATGCGCCCCCAGGGCGTTTTTCAATCCGTTGGAGAGGTTGCTGGTCTGGATTTGCGCGATCAAAACGTCGAGGGCGCCACATATATCTGTGCTGAGATCGCACACATCTCCCGTGCCATCGTTGTCGAGGTCTTTCTGGTCGGGGTTGGCCACGAGCGGGCAGTTGTCGACCGCATCCGGT
>JAKOXM010000584.1 GCA_029781095.1 Bacteroidota bacterium | reverse complement strand
CCTGAATTTTTTCTTCACGCCAACCAACCAGGGCATCCGGGAAATTCAATTGGCGCCCCTGATCAACCATACCTTCTTTTCGCTCGAAAACTACCCGTTAAACATACCCGCCAATACGGTCAAAACGTATCACGCCAAGTTTAAAACGCCCTTCAACGGATCGCTTGTGAGTGTCGCACCGCACATGCACCTGATCGGGCGGAATATGGTCTGCTTCGCCGTGACGCCGCAAAACGACACGATCCCGCTGATCCGTATCAACGACTGGGATTTCCATTGGCAGGGCAGTTATTATTTGCAAAAAGTGCAAAAAGTACCCGCACAAAGCACCCTGCACGCGTATGCGACCTATGACAACACCGTCAATAATCCATTCCAGCCCAACGACCCGCCCCAACTGGTCGTACAGGGCGAGGCCACTACCGACGAAATGATGCTCGTCTATTTTGCCTACATGGGATACCAGCCGGGCGACGAGAATATCGTGCTCGACAGCACATTGCTGACGACCTCGGCCACCTACCTGGAAGCCGGCAAAAACGCAGGGTCCGTCGAGGTGTACCCCAACCCGGCTGCAGATGAAGTGACTTTCGAGTATGCGATTCCGGAAAAAACTGATATTCAGACAAGTATATTCGATCTGAACGGCCGACCGGTAAAATTATTTGCCGAGAAAAAAGACCTGGAACCGGGTATTTACCGCGAAATGACCGGCCTGGATAATTTGCCTCCGGGTCTGTATTTTGTCAGGGTGCAAAGCTCGGACGGCGCGGTGATGTCGGCCAAATTTGTGAAAAACTGAGGGTTGGTTTTCCCGCAGATTCGCGCAGAAAAAGGCCCGGATTTGTCCAGGTTTTATTAAAATCTGCGCAAATCAGCGAGATTTTTCTGCGTGAATCTGCGGGAAAACGATCCTTTACGAATTACCTGCTGAAACGTGCTCAACCAAATTCTATCCGGCCGTACCCGCCTCATAACCCACCTGACGGGTTGGGCGCTGGTATTTTTTGTGTTTTTTTACCTTATCAGCGGACTTCGGGGGCCGCAGGAAGCACTGGAACGCACTTGTGTGAACATGGCATTCCTGCTTACCCTGTTCTATGGAAATGCCAAAATACTCGTCAACCTGTTTTTTGAAACGGGGCGATACCGGTGGTGGCTGGCGCTTACTGCGTTATTCTGGCTGGGCATGGCCGCCTTTCGCACCTGGTCGGAACAGCGCCTATTTGGAGGCGGCATCTTCCGGAATATCGCGGGTATTCCAGATGACGGCGGCTACAAGATGTTTTTGGGATACTCTTTGTCATTTCTTTTACTACTGGTTTTCAGTGCTTTATATCAACTTCTCGAAAACCGCCGCGAACTCGATGCGCGGCATGCCGAAGCGCAACTCAACTATCTCAAGGCCCAGATCAACCCTCATTTCCTGTTCAACACGTTGAACAACATTTACGCGGCGGCAACCCTGCAGCACCCCCGGACGGCGGATATGGTACTGAAACTGAGCACCCTGCTGCGCTACGTTACCTACGACGCACAGGCAGACCGGGTACCGCTGGAAAAGGAAATCGGACAAATTCGTACGTACCTCGACCTTTTCCGGATGAAATCCGAGCAAGCCCTGCCTGTTCGATTCGACACCGAAGGCGATATTGGCCAACTGACGATCGAACCCCTGCTGCTGTTGCCGCTTGTTGAAAATGCCCTGAAACACGGTGATCTGGAGGGTAATCCCGAAGGGTTTTTGCGCATTTTTTTGCAAGGCGACGC
Source organism: Bacteroidota bacterium (assembly GCA_029781095.1). Lineage (GTDB taxonomy): Bacteria > Bacteroidota > Bacteroidia > Chitinophagales > Saprospiraceae > M3007. The sequence continues at coordinate 721 of JAKOXM010000584.1, read as the reverse complement.
CGGCGGGCTTTTATTTGAAGTGGAAAATTCATTTGACCCGCAGAACGAGCAAAAGGATGAGGTCGGCGGCGTAGGGCTCGAAAATATCCGGCGACGCCTGGACCTTAATTACCGCGGCCGCTGCTCTTTCAATATTGCCCGACACGAACGAACATTCAAGGCCACCCTCAAAATCAGCAATTTATCAATATAACAATCCGGCAATGAATCCATCCAATCCGATCCGCTGTCTGATCGTCGACGACGAGCATTTCGCGCTGGCACTGCTCGAAAAATTCATTGGCGACACGCCCGGTCTGGAGATTGTTGCTTCCTGCCGGAGCCCGATCCGCGCCGTTGAAATCCTGCAAAGCGAAGCGGTGGACCTGCTTTTTCTCGATATTCAGATGCCCATACTGAGTGGCACCAGGCTGCTGCGCACGGTATCGCGAAAACCCGTCACCATATTCACCACCGCTTACGGACAACACGCCGTGGAGGCATTCGACCTCGACGCAGTGGACTATTTGCTGAAACCGTTTTCTTTTGAGCGCTTTCAGCAGGCTCTTGAAAAAGCGCGCACCATGCTCGGCCTGCTCCGGGGAGAAACTGCTGACAAACCGGAAGGGTATCTGACCGTGAAAGCCGACCGGCAGTGGGTCAAAATCGCTTTTTCCGACATCCGCTACGTAGAAGGCTGGAAGGAGTATGTGAAAATATTTACCGAACGGGAAAAGGTGAT
>JAKOXM010000553.1 GCA_029781095.1 Bacteroidota bacterium | reverse complement strand
TTCCATCGTACGGGCATCCACGTGCGGTTCGAGAGCGTTGAAGGCGTAGGGGAGGTCGGGAAGCGTAAAAGCCATATTTTTTGTCGGATTGGTTGAAGATGGTTGAAAGTAGTTGAATTAAGTACCTGGACTTATGATTGACGAATGCAGATTACATGATTGTTGATTTTTGATGTTTTTAGGGGGAGATGTATTATTATTTGGATTTACCTGTGGCTGTTTTAGTGCTTGCAACAAAAATGGACACCAGTTCATTATTTTCCAGGAGGAGAGGCGCAAGTTTGCCTTCCGAAAACCAGTTTCGTTTTTGAATGATCTTCAGGCAAACAAGTGTTTCACGGAGCTCTTTGATAGGAACCTTCATTTTATGTACAAAATCGCCTCGTGATTCAGCCGCTTGCGCTTCACCATATTAAGCGCCGGCGATGTGCCTGAACGGAGAACTTGATTGCCAGGATGTTTGGCAGCGGCAGTTTTGGGTAGCGCCTCAACCATATCAATGATTCTGGAAGCAAATTCAATAAGCCGATCCTCCATTTCCTGAGGAGTCACTTTCTTTTGCTTGTTTTCCATAGACACCCATTTAAACATAAAAAATCAACAATCATGTAATCTTATATCGTCAATCATAATATGTGTGGTTCCGGGCATTTTCAAAATACTAACAAAGCCAGGGACAAGATGTTCAGTGCCGCAAGATAACCGAAATATCCTGGCAAAACGCCCACTGTGCAAATCAGTCCAATCCGTGTCAACTGTGTGCCGTTTGCTGCTTATCGTAATGGCACATAGATGACACGGATTGGACTGATTTACACGGTTTATCAGATGGTGTATCGCACGTACCTGATCTTCTTCCCTTCCGCCAGATGAAAAGACTCGTACAGCGTCTGGATCGCCAGCTCGGGATACGGCAATTCTCCGGAATAGATGTCGGCATTGGTATAAATCAGTTTGCAGCGCGGGTCGGCGGCGATGGAATCGAGCGTGAACCGGTAAAAATCGGGGTCGTCGTGTTTGAGGTGCACGAGGCCGCCTGGGCGGAGGACCTGCCGGAATTTTTCATGAAAATACGGCGAAGTCAGGCGCCTGTTTTCCTTGCTGGCCCGGGGAAAAGGATCGGGAAACGTGATCCATATCTCGTCCACTTCACCCGGTCCGAAAAAATGATCGATGATCTCGATGCGTGTGCGGAGGAAAGCGGCGTTCGTGATGCCCTGTTCGAGTGCATCTTTAGCGCCTTTCCAGAGACGGTTGCCTTTGATATCCACGCCGATAAAGTTTCGTTCCGGGAACTGCCGCGCCAGCCCGACGGTATATTCGCCGCCGCCGCAGGCGAGTTCGAGGGTGATTGGATGGTCGTTCCTGAAATGCGCCTCATTCCACCGGCCTTTCAGATCGACGGTCTGCATACCCGCGCCGGTGAGCGAAGGCTGCTTTACATCGTAGCACTCGTACACGTTCGGGAAGGCGAGTATTTCGGCGAATTTGCGGAGTTTGTTCTTGCGCGCCACTGGGTTCGTGATCGGTTGTCAGTTATCTGTGGGGCGCAAAGTTGGGGATTTTGGGGAGTTATGTAAAACGGATTCCCAAATTCGTTAAAACAACCAATGCAGAGGCAGACCAGAAGGCATGCTGTACATTTCAGTCAGAACAGGTGCAAATATTTTTCAAACAAACCGTGCTTCTAATTATCGAAGGCATGTACAGCGAAACACCAGTTTCGATTAGATATTGCTACAAAACCGGGGCTTCAAAGTACATATACAATGACGCGAAATACGACATTTACACTTTAAAATAACCGATATGAAGTTTATACCCACCATCGCACTCTTATTCACCCTCAACTACCTCTCCGCCCAGTCCTTTTTCTTTGGCGCGGACCTCTCCTACGTCAATGAAATGGAAGATTGCGGGGTGGTGTACAAGGAACAGGGTATCGCCAAAGACCCCTACCAGATGTTCGCGGACGATCAGTGCAACCTCGTCCGTCTCCGGCTTTGGCACACGCCTGCCTGGTACGATACGCTCAACGCCGGGAAACGCTATTCCGACTTTCAGGATGTACGAAAAAGCATCATGCGCGCAAAAGCGGCGGGAATGAAGGTGCTGCTCGATTTCCATCTATCCGACACCTGGGCCGACCCGAACAAGCAACTGGTACCGGCCGCCTGGCTGGGCGTGGTGGACAATCTCCCGCTGCTGAAGGATTCTCTTTACAACTACATTTCCGGCACCCTGCTGTCGCTGAACAACGAAAACCTGCTGCCCGATATGGTTCAGATCGGCAACGAGACCAACAAGGGCATCCTGCTCTCCCCGGCAGCCGACGCGGGGGGCTGGACGCTGGACTGGAACCGCAACAGCCAGTTGTTCAAGCGCGCCATCGAAGCCGTACGCGACGTGGAAAGCACCACAGGCAAAACCGTAAAAGTATCCCTGCACATCGCCGGGCCAGCCGATGCGGGCTGGCTGATGCAGGGTTTCTGGAACAACGGCGTCACGGACTTCGACGTGATCGGGTTGTCGTACTACTGGGCCTGGCACAAACCCACCACCATCGCCGATGCGGGCAACGTGATCGCGCAACTGCGCCAGCAATATCCCGGAAAAGATGTGATGATATTCGAAACGGGCTATATCTGGACGACGCAGAACAATGACAACGCCGCCAATATCATCACCGCAGTGCATCCCGACTACGCGCCTGCCAGCCCGGAAAATCAGCAAAAATGGCTGGTAGACCTCACCCAGGAGGTCATCAACAAAGGCGGAAAAGGTGTGATCTACTGGGAGCCGGCATGGGTGTCGTCGCCCTGCTGGACGCCCTGGGGACAGGGTTCGCACCAGGAACACGCCACGTATTTCGATTTCAGTAACAACGTGCTGCCCGCGGGCGGAATGTACTTTATGTCGCATCCGTACGCCAACCTCGTCGGGACAGAAGAACCCGATCAGGCTGCGGCACGCCGCCTGACGGTCCGATGGGTCAGTGACGCGCGCCAACTGGATATACGGCTGGATCGCCTATTCCCGAACGACAGTTCGACGATCAAAATCCATGTAATAGACCAGGCCGGCAATCTCGTCAACGTCGCGCAGTTTTACGATGCGCCTCCCGACAGAACGGAATTCAGTGTTCAGGTGAATTATCTGTCGCCCGGCATCTATCACGTGGCGGTTTTCGAACGGGGCGAACGGGCCGGCGTGCAAGGAGTGGCGGTGATCAAATAGAAAACGGGCGTGGCGAGTGACAAGTGTGGCATGGATTATATAAAAATTTGAAAATCAAATTTTTATATAATCCATGCCACACTTAACGCAGGGCGCTCTCCAGATCGGCGATCAGGTCGTCCGCATCTTCCACACCCACGCTCAGGCGGATCAGCGAGTCGGTGAGGCCGACTTTCAGGCGTTCCTCCCGTGGAATGCTCGCATGGGTCATGCTGGCCGGGTGGCCGATGAGCGATTCCACACCGCCGAGCGATTCGGCGAGCGAGAACAGATGCGTGCCGCTCAAAACTTTCGTGGCATTCTCCATCGAATTGTTTTTCAGATCGAAAGAGACCATTGCGCCGAACATCCGCATCTGCCGTTTGGCGACTTCGTGGTTGGGATGCGTGGTGAAGCCCGGCCACACCACTTTGGCAACTTTCGGATGCGCCGTCAGGTACTGCGCAATAGCAGCGGCGTTCTCGCATGCACGCTGTACGCGCAAGTGAAGTGTTTTAATGCCGCGCAGGATGAGGAAACAATCCTGCGGGCCTGGCACTGCGCCGCTTGCATTCTGGAGAAAGCGCAGGCGCTGGGCCAGATCGGCGTCTTTCACGATCAGGCAG
>JAKOXM010000550.1 GCA_029781095.1 Bacteroidota bacterium | reverse complement strand
TGCTTCTGCCGCTGGTTGCTCATATACCCGATGATTTGCTCCTGCAGGGCTCGGGACTTGTTGTTCTGGCGGCCATCGGCCTGATTTTGATGGGGGAACTGAAATTGTGGAAGGGACTGCAGAAAGTATAAAAATGGACTGAATAACCTTATCAGGTTGATTATCAATTTTTTAAAATAAACGGCGAGCCGGAGGTTCGCATTACATATGCTCCACATAAAAGACACCGACCTCCCCAATATCATCGAGCTGAAAAACATCACGCAGGCCTATTCCGGCGGTGATGCGCCTATTTTGCAGGATCTGAATTTCCTGATCGAGGACAAACCCGGCCAGGGGCAGTTCGTTATCATTCTCGGCGCCTCGGGTTGCGGGAAAAGCACGCTGCTACGCTACATCGCAGGTTTGCAGGAACCCACAAGCGGTCAGGTGCTCCTCCGTGACAAACCGGTGAAGCAATCGGGCATACGGGCGGGGATGGTATTTCAGCAATATTCATCGATGCCCTGGCTCACGGTGCTGGAAAATGTTGCCCTGGGGCTTGATTTTCAAGGTGTTGAAGAAAAAGAACGCAAGCGCCGCGCGCAGGAAATGATCGAACTTGTTGGTCTGGCCGGCCATGAAAATAAATATGCCGTGTATCCCACGCTGTCGGGCGGTCAACTGCAACGCGTGGCCATTGCCCGCAGCCTTATCGCAAGCCCGGAAATTCTGCTCATGGATGAACCCTTCGGCGCGCTTGATATTAATACCCGCCTTCAAATGCAGGATATGCTGGAAGATGTGTGGCTCAAGTTCCAGCCAACCATCGTATTTGTGACGCACGACATAGAAGAGGCCGTGTATTTGGGCGACGATATCTACATCATGGCCGCCAATCCCGGCCGTTTTGTGCATCACGTCACGGTTGACCTGCCGTTCAACCGGAACCTGGAAGTGAAACATTCCGCCCATTTCAACGAACTGGTTCGGGAAGTGGAAGACAAAATGATATCCGTATCGGAGATGAGCCGCAAGTAACGCTGGCCTCCGGCCGGCCAAAGTAACGCTGGCCTCCCGCCGGCGAAGTAACGCTGGCCTCTGGCCGGCCAAAGTAACGCTGGCCTCTGGCCGGCGAAGTAACGCTGGCCTCCGGCCGGCCAAAGTAACGCTGGCCTCCGGCCGGCGAAGTAACGCTGGCCTCCGGCCAGCGAAGTAACGCTAACCACTGGCCGGCCGGAGGCCAGCGTTACTTAAAAAAACCACCTGACGAAAATCATCAAAAGATTTGACGGAAATGCAACTTTCAAGCGCATCCTTACGTCGTACTTTTGCGTTATAATCACGACTATGAAAAAATCACATATTCTTGCCATCGGCATTGTAGCCGTTGCCATTGCCATACTGGTCTCTGCCAGTAAAGACGTAACCACCTATTCCAACTTTACCCAGGCCGCAAAAAACGGCGACAAGGTGAAACTCATCGGTCAATTGGTCAAGGACAAACCCGTGGAATACAATCCGGACAAAGACCCGAACCACCTTGGTTTCTTTATCAAAGACGAAACAGGTGAAGTGCGCAAAGTGGTGCTCCATGCCACCAAACCGCAGGATTTCGAGCGCTCCGAATCCATCGTGCTCACCGGCCAGATGAACGGCGAGACCTTTGAGGCTTCGGATATGCTGCTGAAATGCCCGTCCAAGTACAAGGATCAGGAGATTTACGTGCGGTCGGAGAAAAAGAGTTGAGCCTTGGCTCTATTTACCTTTTACTGATAGTCTCAACTGAAACGGGATTATCAGTAAAAGGATCGTTCATTGTTTCCCGATTACAATTTTCTTCATCCCTGCAGGCCGTTCACCGGAAATCAATTGCAGCCAGTAGACGCCATTCCCCAAACCACGCGTTGCCATCTTCAAAGGGCAAACACCCGAAACCGTAGCGAGCTCCCTGCCTGAGGAATCGAAAAGTGTGGCCCGCAAGGATTCCTTGCCTTCATATTCAATGGTCAAAACATCCGACGCCGGATTCGGAAATACATGAAAGGCTTCATCTCCGACTGGCGCATCTGCATCGAGCAATTCCTCCCAAATATATTTAAACACACGATTCGATACCTTTTGACCCGGTTCCATACCGCCTGCTGTAATAAAATAGCCATTGTCCGGTTGCGCCGCACCGCGCAAGTCCATGATGGCCGGCAAGGCGGTGGTATCCTCGTTGATCAGGGCGCCGTTCCATGGAAAGAAACGCTTCCTGCGCGCGAGCGCGGGCACGCCCGAGGCGCCGTCGTAGGAGATTCCGTTATAATTGTATGTGATATCCGACCCGCCGACCCATACGGCAGTTCCGAATTTGACAGCGGCAGCCATCCGGTATCCTTTGGCGGCCGGTGACGAGAAGCCGGACCACGTGATTTGGGTCGGATTGGAAGGATTGATCACGCCGGTGCGAAAATAGGAGGCCGCCGGAAAATTGATACCGGCCGCTGCACCCCCGCAGTAGTATATGACATCGCCGATGATAACGCCGGAAGCGCCGAATACCTTGTAACTGACATTGTTAGGGACAGGTGTTCCGGACAACCACGAGTCGGTGGAAGGGTTGTAAATCTGCACATCCGGCACGTTCCCCGTATTGCTCCAGCCCGTGATGACGTAGATCAGACTGTCGCGCCAGACAGCCTGCACGTGATCGTCTATGGGCTTCGGCAGGGGCGTACCGTCGGAAAGCCATGTATTTGTAACCGGATCAAAACGGTGTACTTTGCCGGAAGAGGTCTCGCTGCCGTTTTGGGCGACATGATAGCCGCCGATCAGGTAAACCCTGTTTTTGACGGTACTCGCTGCACAGGCAATCTTTCCGCCCTCAGGATCCGGCACCGGTGGCAGGGATTGCCACTCGCCGGTAATCGTGTTCATGCGCCAGGCTTTCAGGTGTATGCCCGACCATATTTTGGTGTTGTCGAGACCGCAAAACGAGTATACAAAGGGCGTGTCATTGACGTTGGCGGCGGTGACGGCGTTGTTGGTCACAGCTTCCGGCATCGAAGGGAGTTCTATGTAGAGAGGACTTTGCGCATTTATACTGCCGCAAACGAGCAGGGTAATGAGTATGTGGATGGCTGTCTTCATGGTACCAATGTAGCCGTTAAGGGTTGTTTCCCGCAGATTTACGCAGAAAATTACCGATCGGAGCCACCGATTTTTATTTATATCTGCGCAAATCCGCGGATTTTTTCTGCGCAAATCTGCGGGAAACGTTTAGGAAATGTTTTAAAAACCATCAACTACAACGTACTACTCAGGCGTTTCCACAAACTGATGGCGAGACCAATCAGCATCATGATGGAGCCGATCCAAACCAGGTTGATACCGGGGAACACAATGGCTTCCAGCACAATATAGTCTGAACGGGACACATTTTCGGCGATCTCTACGGGTATTTTGCTCATTTCCGGGCCTGCCTGCGCTACCCCGATGCTCAGGACGCCTTCTTTCGGATCAATCTTTTCAAACCGGAAATGAAGACCGAACTGCGGCGCTTCATCCTTGAGACTGAAAGGCTGGTTTTGGCGGATCAGGTACACAGGAGTTGCCGTGGCCGTCCGGCCATCCGGTGCGGTGATTTCGAGGTGAGCGCCTACGGTAATGTCCCCTTCTTCCGGGACGTATGCGGGGTGTTTGACGTTGGTTTCCGGCCCCAGGAGGTGAATTTTATAACCCTGAAAAGTAAAATCGCCATCCTTTTTTACCGGGAAAGTCGTGTATTTCAGGCCGTTTTCCAGTTTGAATATCTGTTCCATCGCGGCCTCGCTGAGACGGATCTTCATTTTCAACTGGTTGATCACCGCCGGGAGGGTAAAGGCGCCTTTGCCCATGCGCAGGTAAAACATGGGCTCCGCACTATACGATTTCGGGTCGTCCAGCGAATAAACCCTCAGTTTGAGTCCGAAGGCGAGGTCACCCTTTTCCGGCTGATAATCGGCATGCGTGGGCTGTTTGGTAAGACCCTCGACCACGAGATAATGACTTTTCGTAAAAATCGTATCTCCTGCAACGGCGGTGTATTGATCGTATTTAAGGCTGTCTTCCTGCTGTTTGGCATACTCCGGGTCCGATTCCGCTTTGGGAAGGGCGGGCACAAGCGTGAATATGTCACGATTCCAATAGTGTTTTGTAGAGGGGTTGTTGGCTACTACTTTCGTAAACTGCCGGTCGTACATGACATTGGGCGTGAGCGTAAACGCTTCTCCGGTCGGATTGCCGTTTTGATCGAGTTGTTTGAATTGTACCTCGAACGAGCGTGTTTGGCGTACAAGCGTATCGCGAAGGTATGTCGCTTCGAGCCCCCTGATCGGAATCGGGGCATCCTTCATCAGGATCACGTTCTTGTTCAAACCCTCCATCCCCATGCCTTCTATGAGACCGTCCATGGCAAAGGCATTGGAAGAAACCCATGTTTTACCCAGGCCGGTACTCATGATACCGAGAATGAGTACGCCGAAACCAAAGTGCGACACCGCCGACCCGGCCAGTTTCAGATTCCCCTTCAGGATCGAAAACATATAATCGGCATTGGCCGTCACAGTAAACATGGCGGCAAACAACAGTGTGTACAATTGCCAGGCTTTCACATTGATCCATTGGGCGTTCAACACGGTCAGAATGCCGGCGCCGGCAGCTGCAATGCCCATGTGCAGTGCGAATTTTTTCATGTTGGATGCCCAGTTTCGCTCGGAGTAGCGCATAAACTGCCCGATAGCAGTCAATAACCCGATGAAAACGGCAATCCAGAGCTGGTACCGGTTATGGTGTTCGATGGGGTCTTTCAATGTATAGTCAGTGCCGAACAACTTGTTCACGACCGGCAGGGAAGTGGCGCCCGTGATCAGCAATGCCGAAAAGAACAACACCAGCGATCCGATGAACATCCAGAATTCCCGCGACACCGCGCTCTCCTCTCCTTTTACATCGGGTACTTCCCGGTAGCGCTTCACCCACAATGCGAGACTGAGCGCGGAAAATGCAGCGATGAATATTACCAACTGGAACCCCAGTCCCATTTCAGTAAAGGCGTGCGCCGAGGTATCACCCAAAATGCCGCTGCGCGTCAGGTATGTCGAATAAAGTATCAGGATAAACGACATCAGGTAGAATCCGTAGGTACTGCGAATGGAATATCCTGTAGTCCGCGCCACGAGGTTGGTATGGATGCCTGCAACCATGACCAGCCAGGGGACAAGCGAAGTGTTTTCCACGGGATCCCAGGCCCAGTAGCCGGCGAAAGACAGCGCTTCATACGCCCAGGCGCCTCCCATAAGTATTCCCGTTCCGAGAATAGCGCCCGAAAACAAAGCCCATTTCAGCGCCGGTTTCAGCCATTCCTTGTGTTCGCGCAGCCACAAACCCGCAATGGCAAAGCCGAAAGGCACAACCGTAGAGGCAAATCCCAGAAAGAGCGTGGGCGGGTGAATGGTCATCCAGTAATTCTGCAACAACGGGTTCAGGCCGTTGCCTTTTATTTTGGTCAAATAGTCGGCCTGTGCAAAAATCGGCGCGTCCATCGTGTCGCGCAGGAGGTCGAAAGGGCTGGCGCCAAGTCGAAAATCGCCGAAGTACAAACCCAGGATCATGGAAGCGATCACCGTTTCAGCCAGAGCCACGACGGTCAAAACAGGCGTTTCCCACTTGCCGCTGCGCAGGATCAATACAATGCCCAGCACAACGTGCCAGAAACTCCACAGCAGAAAACTGCCCTGCTGCTCCTTCCAGAAGGCGGAAAAAATATAACGGCTCGGCAGGTCATCGGATATGTTCGACCATGCGTACTGGTATTCGTACATTTTCCCGTTCAGGATATAAAACAGGCTGCCTATAATGCCTGCTACAGCGATCCCGTGGAGCAAAAAACCGAAGCGTCCGAGATTACGCCAGCCTTCCGAATCAGGTTTGCGCCTGCGCTGGGTAGCGAAAAAATATGCGAATGTGGATAGCAGTGCCGCTACGAAGGACAACACTACAAACAGGTGGCCTAATTTGCCCGGAAGAAGATGCTCGCCGATATATTCCATTACTTATTGGTTGGAATCGATAAGAGGGGTTATTGCGGTCGCAAAAGTAACACCTCTTAAGGACAACAGTTCAACCTATTGCGAGCTGTTGCCGGCAAATGCGCTTTTTAAACGTATTCAAATGAAATTCCCGTGAAATCGGCCTTTCAAACGTGTTTCCCCCCTGTCCAGCCTTCCTTACCGAGGAATTGCTCGCCGCTTTCCCGCGCAGGCCACTCCAGGGGCGTACCCATGCTGTCGTTCCACCGGTTGAGGTAGCCAAAGAGGGCGATTACGCCGAGTATTTC
>JAKOXM010000549.1 GCA_029781095.1 Bacteroidota bacterium | reverse complement strand
TCAGGATGCCGGCCAGTACCCATAGCGGCGATGCATGGCCCAACTGGTTGCCCAAATCGCGGAGTTCGTCGCGTTCATGGGCAAAAAACCATATGGCCATGCCAAAACCAATCATGGCTATGATATACGGCGCGACCTTTTTCATGTTTATCTTGAAACGCGGGGACGAATTTTCCCCGCCTGGGGAAGTATATAAGCGGGCAAGCATGCTGATTTGCTTTTAAACCTGAGTCGTTTCTTACCTCGAAATCCGGTGATCGCATCGCTATCGGCCATCGGATTAATACTGTACTGATGGCTGCCTTCGAAACCGGTATCTAAAGAATGCTTTTGAAAAGTGGATTCGGACCGGCGGAACGGCCGGTTGAACAAATAGAAAAGTCGTGGCGGGCGGCTGAACCCGTATTTTCAGCCCGGCTTCGCCGAATTCTCCAACCCGGAAAAAAGCCGGTCCGATGCATGGCAAAAGAGGAAAACAACATCGAAAAAAATGGAGAAAGACATGACCGTTTGAAAGAGGCGGTACGTTGATTCATGGTGTGGTTGAATTAAGAGCCGTGTGACCGCAGGGGGAGTCGAACCGCCCATCTCCCACGTTAAGAGCGTGATTCTCTGCCATTGAGCTACGCGGTCAAAAAATGCCGCCTGCCCATCTTTACGTCGGCAGGCGGCCGCTTAAACCCTAATCAAAACAAAAACCTTCCTCAATGAATGTTGACAATTCAATTACCAAAAGATTTTATTCTTCTGGAAATCAATCATTATTGATATCCAAAGATGCCTCGTTCCGGTAGCGCAGGCAAGATGAAATCCGGTAAACCGGGCAAAACACCGGGCGAGGCCTCTCGTTCTCCCGATGAAATGGACGCATGAAAAAGGCGCAAAAAAACCCCGCATGGCCGAAGCGATGCGGGGTACAAAAAAACTACCTCTCTTTCTGCGCTTATTGTTTATTTGGTTTTGCAGCGGCTGGTTTGGTGGCCGCCGGTTTGGCTGCATCAGTGCTGTTGGCATCGGCTTTTTTGTGATGGCGACGATGGTGTTTTTTCTTGGGCATGTCGGTAGAGGAACTCTTCTGAGAAGCAGGAGGAGTCGCTTTGGCGGGCTTTTGCGTTTCCGTCTTGGGCGTCGTGGATGCAACTGCAGATTTGGTAGCGGCTGCGCTGGAAGTCGTGGCTGCAGGTTGCTCTGCTTTTTTCACTGCAGCAGGATGTTGAGCCGTCGTTGCCGCCGGTTTGGCCTCAATTTTTTTGGCGGTAGACGCTGACTGAGCCTGCGTTGTCGTTTTAGGGGTCGAAGATGCGCTGGTCGATTGGGCAAAAAGGCCGGCGGCAGCGAGAGTAAGTGTGAAAGCGAATGCGATCTTTTTCATGGTGCTGCTAATGAATAATTTAAAAGTGAGTGTTTGTTTTCTGTTTAACGGAACAAATGTGGAGAAGAGCAGGCACTTGAAGAATCGAAATGCGGCCGAGACGGGCGAACAGACAGGCGAAACGGACAAGTAAAAAGCGGGACAAAAAGTACTACCGCGTTTCCATCCAGTGCAGGAAATCACTCGCTTTCGCTTTGCTCACAACTACCGGCTCGCGGGTCTGGGTATTCAGTTTCAGCAACAGTTTTCGGGCAAAGTATTGCTCCACTTCCGTAACCGATTTCACATTGACGAGAAACTGGCGGTTGGCGCGGTAGAACTGCAACGGATCCAGTATTTTCTCCAGTTCATCCAGCGTATGGTTCACGATGAAGCGACGGCCGTCGAACGTATACAGAAAAGTAACCTCGTGCTCGATATAGAAATAGGCGATATCCGCAACGGATACTGGGATGAGTTTGTCGCGCTGTGAAACAAGGAATACATTTTTCGTGTGCGAGGGGCGCAGCGTATTGAGCAGATTGGCAAGACGCTCGAAGCGGCCTTCCTTCTTCTGGAAAAAATTCTCGAGTTTTTTGACTTTCTCCAGCGCCCTGCGGACCGAATCCCGGTCGAAGGGCTTAAGAATATAATCCACGCTGTTCACCTGAAATGCCTGTAACGCATATTCATCGAATGCTGTACAAAACACCACGGGGCACGATACATCCACTTCATTAAATATATCGAAACTCAGTCCGTCGGCGAGCTGGATATCGAAAAAGGCAAGATCGGCGGCTGGCCTTGACCGGAAATATTCGATGGCGGATTCCACCGTATCCAGAATCGGGAGAAATTCAGCATCAGGCTCTACTTCGCGTACGGTGGCCTGGAGGTCGAGCGCAGTGCGCCGTTCGTCTTCTACAATTAGTATTCGCATGGCAATTAATTATGGATCACCGGCAATCGAACGATAAAATGATCCGCTGTTTTTTCAATTTCAATGTCACGCCCGGCCAATACCCGGTATCGTTGATTAATATTGTTGAGGCCAACGTGGTTGCTGCTTTCTACAGAACGTTTTACCTGCAGGTTGTTGCGCACGACGATGCGGCCGTTTTCCTCGAACAGGTCGATAACAAGAGGCTTCTCGCTGCTCACGATATTGTGCTTTATACAATTCTCGACGAGCATCTGAAGTGCCAGCGGCGGAAGAAAACAAGGTTTGCTACCCGGCCTTAAATCATTGTTAATCTGCAATTTATCTTCAAAACGAGCCTTGAGCATGAATATATAATTGCCCAACACCGACAACTCTTCCTCCAGTGTCGCTTTTTCCTTCTGGTTGCTCAGAAGCAGGTTGCGATATAATTCCGACAGCCGTATAACGTATTCTTCACTTCCCGGGTCGCGGTTTTTCACCATGGTTTTCAGGATATTGAGCGAATTAAACAAAAAGTGGGGGCTTATCTGCTGTTTGAGCATTTCAAATTGCGCAACCGAATTCTCCAGTTTCAACTGTTCCACCTGCATCCGGGTTTCAAAATATTTCCGGATGGTTTCGAGGAAAAAAAACACCAGCAATATGATACCGGCCGTCACGAGGCCCCTGAATTCGTTGGCAAATTCGGGCTGCACATAACCCGACAAATCTTCGTCGATGTGCAGAAACTGCGCCCGTTCGTCGAGCCAAATGACTATAAAACTAAACAACAACGTACTCATCACCCGCAAGGCCCTCGACAGGTTGCTTCCTTTGAACCAACCTGAAAAATATGCTTCCGCCAAGGGGTAACCTTTCAGGTTGTACCACCACACAACGAGGGTAAAAAGGACCCCGAACGAAAACTCCCGCCAAAATACACCCGTCTGGAAACCGAGCCTGAACTGGGTATTCATCGAAAATACCAGCCCGGCGGCTAAAGCGCTTATGATGGCAATTCGCCAGAAAAAGGTTTTTGAAAGCAACGTTTTATTTTTCATGCAAAGCTGTCTGTTTCGCGTCTGCGAACCTAAGAAATTTCCCCCAGAACGGGCAAATTTGACGGCGAAACAGGCAAAAACGCTGCGAGGGCGCCTGCCGCTAACAATCCTTATGCTAGTGTGCTTCAATTTCCCTGATTTACCGGAACAATAATCGTTCGGTCCTCGTCCTCCCGGTTGTCTTCGGCGGGCATGTCTATGCGTCCGCGCAGACGCCAGGTGTCAGGCAGCAGTATAAGTGCCTCTGCAACGGCTTTGTGCAACTCGCCCGCACTAACTTCCTCGCGCTTTCTCAAACGGGAACGAAGTCTCGTCAAGGCATCGATGGAATGATTGATCGCCAATGCGGGATGGCCATGCACCCGGCCGGTTTCGAAGCGAAAGGCTACTATACCCTCATGCAACTGGTTGGCGGCCAGGCGGTAATTGCCGACTGCCAGGAATTGTTCCGCTTCGGCAAACAAACCTTCACTCGCGGAAATTTGTACGGGAGGGTCAGTTGCCTGACGTATTTGTTGCATGATGATCCCCGTATCCGACGGGGATTCCGGCGATTTTGAGATGCCTGGACTGGAGGAACTGCCACAAGCCGTGAACAGGCACGCCAACATGGACAGGAAGCCGTTTATTTCCAATAATTTGCTCATGGCGTGCTCTAATTTTGTGTGAAAATTTGTTCAAAACGGGCGATACGCTCCCCTCGAACGTATCGCACCGTCAATTTTAATGCAAGGTTGGCTTTAAATACCGAAATGCCAATCCGGCAAAACGGGATTACAAACCGAATGCGTAATAATACACCTGCTCGGGATTGCCCGGATAGATGCCTTCCAGCATAATGCCGCCTTTGGCGTTTTGAAGCATGGAGCCCAATTCTTCCACGCTTGCAACGGGTTGATTATTCACCTTGATTACGATAAATCCTTCGCGGATATCGGTTTGATTAGCGAGTTTTCCTGCGCTCAGGCTCGTGATTTTCACGCCTCCGCGTATGCCAAGCGCCTTGGCCTCTTTTTGATCAAGTGTCTGAAAATCAGCGCCCAGCGAACTCAGGATTGCACCTTCATCCGGCTTTTTAACGACATCGGTATTGCCCTGCCTGTTTTTAAGCACAACCGCAATATTGCGCTCCGAGCCGCCCCGCTGAACGGTCAGCATCAACCTGTCGCCGGGACGGTGTTTCCCGACGATCTCCAGCAATTCGGGCGAAGCGGATATTGCCTGACCGTCAATCTTGGTAATGAGATCGCCAACATGAACACCGGCCGCGGCAGCAGCGCTGTTTTCTGCGAGGCTATCGACGTGGATACCGGGTTTCCAGTCTTCCTCCTTACTCTTCGGCTGGTCGCGAATGATAATGCCGAGATAGCCGCGCTGCACGACTCCGTACTGACGCAGGTCTTCGATCACCTTTCCTACCAGGTTGGAGGGAATGGCGAACGCATATCCGGCAAAGACGCCTGTGGGCGAAGCAATGGCCGTGTTGATACCGATCAGGTCTCCGTTCAGGTTGACCAGTGCGCCGCCGGAGTTACCCGGGTTTACCACCGCATCCGTCTGGATAAAACTTTCGATGGGCGCCTTGTCCTGCACAATGTGTATATCGCGGCCTTTGGCGCTCACGATCCCGGCCGTTACCGTACCGGAAAGGTTGAAAGGATTGCCCACGGCTACCACCCATTCGCCGACCTTGATGTTGTCGGAATTGGCGAGGTGCATAAACGGCAAATCGGATGCGTCGATCTTGACCAATGCAAGATCGGTCGAGGGGTCTGTACCGATCACTTTTGCCTTGAACTCGCGTTTGTCGTTGAGCGTCACGGTGAGTTCGTCGGCATCGCGCACCACGTGGTTGTTGGTGACGATATACCCGTCCGGGCTGATCACTACCCCGGAACCGGTACCCTGCTCAATCTGATCGCCTCCATCGTTTCGCCGCATATCAGGCGAGCCGTTCGGACCGAAGAATTGACGAAATGGCTCCGGCAAGTCCTGAAAATCGAAGCCCTGGAATCCTCCGCCACGCTGTTTTACGCGCATGGAGGAAGCGATGTGGACTACAACCGGAAGCGATTTTTCGGCCGCAAATGTAAAATCGGCCACCATTGGCGCCGAACCGGAGCCGGGCGTATAATTTGCAAAATGAGTCTGGGGCGTCTTTTCATTGCTCCATTGAACGGAAGCATGATTCCAGCCGAGCAAACGGGCTCCTCCGAGCGCGGCAAGACCACCGCTGAATGCAATTGCTACGAACAAAAGATACTTTTTCATGGTATATGATTTTTGCTTTTTGAAATACAACCGATAATGTGCAGCAGCATTTGAAACATGCACATGTTGCAAATTTGGACTGCAACACGCATTTAAACAAGACGGACGGCCTTTAAACGGCCATTTTTGATAGCGAAATAGGCAAAAATGCGGGCGGCATATAAGCAACCAAACCCCTACTTTTGCCGTCCTGAATCAAACGCTGACGGAAAAACTTCCGTCCTGCTACTTACAAACAGATAAAATGCAATTATTCCGTCGCTTCCTGCCGCTGTTGCTGCTACTACCGCTGTTACTTTCCCTCGGTTTTTGTCAAAAAGAAAAGTTTACCACTGCCCCGGAAGACAAACTGACATTTAGCGTGGATACCCTCCGGTTTGATACGGTCTTCACCGAATTAGGATCGGCGACCCGCATTCTGAAAGTGTACAACCGGCACAAGGAAAGCATACGGATTTCCAAAATCTACCTCGCAAACGGCGCTGCTTCCAGGTTCAACCTGAACGTGGACGGGCTGCCGGGCGACAGCCAGGAAAACATAGAAATCGCGCCCAACGACAGTCTTTACGTATTTGCCGAGGTAACGGTCAACCCGGACGAGCCACCCGGCTCCAGCCCTTTTGTGCTGGACGAAGACCTGGTTTTCGAGACGAATGGCAACCTCCAGACGGTGGTGCTGGAGGCCTGGGGTCAGA
>JAKOXM010000547.1 GCA_029781095.1 Bacteroidota bacterium | reverse complement strand
CATGTTGCTCCATCGGAGTTGCACGGGGGGCTTTCACGTTTGCGGCTCTCAGTGGGCCGGGGAGGTTTCGCTGGCGGGCGGTATCGTAGACACTTTCACCCGTTACTCGGCAGCGGGTTTTCATGGCTTTATAGAGCCCTGTTCGGCACAAAAAGACGGCTACTATTTCTTCCGAAAAGCGGGCCCTGTCAACCAGTCCGTGCACTATTTTTATTTCGACCCGTCGGGTGAAAGGCATCCCTTCATTACGATCACCGACAGTATCTCCAGTCTGGCAGCCTGGGATATGTATTCCGATCTCGCAAGCAGGCGGCTTTTTATGCTGGAACGCACCTACGAAACGAGTCCGGGCAACCCGTTCAGCGCCAAACATCCGGATTTTGTGGT
The DNA here is from genome assembly GCA_029781095.1 of Bacteroidota bacterium. GTDB lineage: Bacteria > Bacteroidota > Bacteroidia > Chitinophagales > Saprospiraceae > M3007. The sequence continues at coordinate 2,894 of JAKOXM010000547.1, read as the reverse complement.
TGAAGATTTACCCTTTGCCCGTTATCGCGGCGAAAAAGCATTGGGACCGGCGGGGCTGATGCAATTGTTGACGGTATTCAACGACGACCAACCGGCTTATATAAGTGCCCTGGAGGGGTTGCGCAGCGACTCCGTGTATGCACCCATGTATCTTATCAGAGACACCATTTTTTTGTTCAACCACGTTCAAAACACCCTGATGAGAGTCGTTACAGAGCCCTTTCAAATCAGGTGCTCAGATATTGTCTTCCACCACGACAAAGGCTGGCGAAAACAAATATTGGTCGATGAGCCGATGCAGCGTGTGTACGGGCGTTTTTTCACCCCCAAAACCGGGCTGATGTTAAAGGAAATCGACCTCCATACCGGGCAGGCAGAAAAGGTGTACAGCATACCCGTAGCACCCTACCTGGCTGTTAACTATCAGATCAGGAATGGCATACTGTATTTTATCGGTCAGCCGAATGTGAGCAATCCGAATCGCCAATTGTACAAAGTGCAAATTTTCCGGTTTCAGGTGCCCGACGAGCCGGGAAAATAGAGATGCGCTACCGCTTCACCATCTGCATAATGGCATCCCTAATCTTTTCATGCCGGCTCCACAGGATAAAATGATCGCCTTCGGGTAAAATATCGACCTTCAGATCGGGACAATTCACGAGCATACGCCGGGCAAAATCGGCATTTTCCACCGGTACCAGGCTGTCGTCCTTGGCGTGAATCACCGTAACCGGGCAACGGATATCCCCCCAGCGCGGCAACATTTTCAGCAGTTCGCCTTCCAGGGCCTTTATCTCGTAATTACTGGCCCAGAAACTCCTGGGGATCAGCCATTTCAGGGGTGGCGGGTTGATGGCTGCCTGCCACATCGGATGTTCTTCCATGTCCGGATCGATAGAGCCCGCCACCAGCACGAGTCCCGCCGTTTGTTCGGGGTAGTCCATCGCAAAACGCGCGATCACCGGTCCTCCGAGCGAATGACCGACCAGGATCACCTTCCGGTTCGGGGCGAGTTGGCTGGCGATTGTTTTTACCGCCGCTGCCTGCGCGGCAAGAGAGGCTTCGGGGCGGCCAAAATGTTGTGTATAACCAAATCCCGGGCGATCAATCGCCACCAGTTGGGCTGTTTTCGTCAGCGTCGTATCGGCAATGAAATCCAGATAAGCATCGGCGGAGCCCGGAGAGCCGTGGACGAGCACCACGAGCGGCAGGGTATCCGATGCGCTCACACTTATGGCGTGTATCATACGCCCGTTCGGGTCCGGGATATCGCAGAAGCGGGGCGTCAGTCGCTGACCCTGTTGTTGCATTTTTTCCGGCCATTCGCGGTCGGGTGTCCGCATGGCCAGACAGCCTGCCTGCACGGCGATCAGCCAGGCGGCGAGCAGGGCGGAGAGTACATACAGCAGTCGGCGGAGGTATTTTCGGAGGCGGGGGCGTCGCGTTGTCGGCTGGTTCATTTGTTTTCGTTCGTGCGTAATCGCTGACTGTAACAATAGGAGAGCTCCAAGGGTTGAATCTAATCAAAACGGGTTTGCCGCAATCGCGACAAACCCGTTGGATTTCAACACAATATAACTTTTAATCCCTGCGGCCGAGCAGCATAAACAGCAGGTACAGGAACTGCACCAGTGCCGCGAGGGCTGCGGATACGTAGGTCATGGCAGCCCAGGTAAGGGCATCTTTGGCGCCTGCGTACTCTTGGCCACGGGCAAAGCCGCTGCCGTCGAGCCAAATGAGCGCGCGATGGCTGGCGTCAAATTCCACAGGCAGGGTGATGAGGCTGAAAAGGGTCGTGATGCCGAATGCCACCAGCGCAATGATCAGCAAAATCGGGCTTTTAAATATGCCGAGTCCGGCAATACCGAACATGAACAGGTACTGTTGCAGGGAAGCGGCAATATTCACCACCGGCACCAGCGACGAGCGCATTTGTAAAAAACTGTACGCAGTTGCGTGTTGCACGGCATGCCCGCATTCGTGTGCGGCCACGGCTGCGGAAGCAACGCTGCGGCCATGATAAACGTCGTAACTGAGGTTGACGGTTTTGTCCTGCGGGTTGTAGTGGTCGGTCAACTGGCCGTCTACCGGCGTAATATTGACGTCGTAAATCTGGTTGTACTTCAGCATGGCCGCAGCGACTTCGGCGCCGCTCATGCCGTTGCTCAGGGGAACCTGGCTGTATTTTCTGAATTTGCTTTTCAGGACATTGCTCAAAATGAAGCCAATGACCATGAAAACAATGCTTATGAGGATCAGCATAGTCTTGAATAATTTGAGTTTGATTCCGGTTTAAGACGCATGATCTGTTCGAAAATAACAAAAGTTCGATCAACTCCTGCACATTTTCGAAGATCGCTTCTTGAAACAGGGCAAAAGAAAAAATGTTTGGGGGTTCAGCGGTTGTTTAAATTCATTTTATCGGGGTCGAAAGGCGTCTTTTGCGGTCATGCTTCGGCTATTTTTTCAGCAAAAAATCCCGCTGGTCCCTCGAAAATGTGCCTTGCCTGACAACAAAACCACACTACCGGACATTTTCCACGCAAAGGCGCAAAAATAAAAAACGCAAAGACACAAAATCTGAAATTTCAATGCTTTGCGTCTTTGCGAAAACTTTGCGTCTTTGCGTGGAAAATGTCAAGTATGCAACAAAGCCCACTCTTTCGACCACCGGCAAATAAATTTAAACAACCCGTTCAGATCATCTTGAACCCCGTGTATTTATGCAGCGCTTTGGGCATCAGGATGCCTTCCGGTGTCTGGTTGTTGTCCAGGATGGCCGCCACGATACGCGCCAGCGCGAGCGCCGAGCCGTTGAGCGTATGTGCCAGCTCGAGTTTTCCGTTCTCATCGCGATAACGAAGTTTCATGCGATTCGTCTGAAACGTTTCGAA
>JAKOXM010000532.1 GCA_029781095.1 Bacteroidota bacterium | reverse complement strand
CTCGAAAGTATCGGGGCCCACGGATGCTGCATTTAGAACGACAGGCTCGGATGTACAAACGGAGGTGTCCTGGAGCATCTGGTAATTGTCCGTGCAATGGTGGCAAAAGGGATGCGTGGCAGGCAGCACCGAAATGCTTACGAGTGTGTCCCAGCTACATCCGAATTCATCATTTACCGTAAAAATGTATCCGGCAGTGCCCCCGTTTTTCGGAGAGGCCGATATCGAATCGGGTGTTGAAAAAAATATGGAAGGGTGGTTATTCCAGTTCCATGATGTAAATTGAGGCGTAAATGTTTCAATATCAGGATATAAAGCGTCTTTAAACTTGATCCCCCATGAAAAAATATAGCCGTTGTCGATCGGCCACAGATCGGTTACCGTGATCGTCCATTCGCCGTTAAGCGGGCAACCGATCAGGTTTGAAAACGATTGGTACGGACTGTAGTCGCCCGCGGGCAAAGTGCCGCCGCCCGGCAGGTATGTATTCGCGTATTGCAGCCAGGTCGGATTGGTGGCGTTGGGCGTCCAGCAATAATCGAAACCGACTCCGGGAATCGGATTGAAAAAATCATTGTCATTAGGGATGCCTAAAAAGATTTCGGACCCCATTTGTCCGCCAAAATTGTGCAGGATGACGCTTTGCCCGTTCGGGCAGGATATGCTGATTTCCATATCGCGCATCCAGGAGTGTTCCATATTCACGCAAATACTTTCCAGGTCAAATGGGTTGGTCAGAACCTGGCCCGGAGAAAACTCGGAAAAGAAGATGCTGGTTTGATACGGTATGCCCGTACCATCGGGCAGCGCGAGTGAATCTGCGCGACTGCCTGCAACATTGAACGAGGACGGTACCGGCAACACAGTGAGGGTTTTGCCGGTACCGGCAGTATCGACGCCTGCACTGAGATGAATGGTGTCGCCCGCGCAGATGGTGTTGTCAATCGTGCCGGTCACGCTGAAAGCCGGACGCGGCGCTATTCGTATGCGCTGATTGACCAGGTTGGTACTTCGGCAACCCTTGCTGTCTGTTAAAAACAACTGTACATAATAACCGCCCGGCTGATCGTAACGGTGCGAGGTGCTGGGGCCATATGAAATATCACCGTCTCCAAAATTCCATTCGAAAGTAGTGGTCAGGTCGGATTGCTGGTACGAATACCCGTTTTGCGGATAAATTCCGGCGCCGGTAAAAAAAATACGTTTTCCCGGACAAACGTCTATCCAGCCCGTGTCTGCCGGCACTGCGGCCGGATTGGTGGAAACGAGATCTGCGAGGACGGTCTGGCAGGATGGAACGCAGGAAATCACTGCTGCCCAGCCTGTAGCGACGCCCGAAGCATCGGAATTGAAGGAAACGGTCAGGCATCCGCTTGCATTGACGGCGGTGGCCTGCACGACGAATGGCGACCCGGGGGCATAATCGCTTGAACAGGAAAGCAGGGGAGAGGCCGTACTCTGGCCGTCGTAAAAGCAAATTTCATCACCCGGTGCAAGATCAACACCCGAAAAATTGAGCTGGATATGCGTTCCGGAACTCCCGTCGGAACAAATGGTAGTGACGAGATTCTGGTTGTTTCCGTAGTTCCCGTTACCCCCGCCGCTGTCGTAAAACGTTCCACTGCAATCGGTTATCGGTGTTCCATTCATCAAATACGTCTGACTGATGGCCTTTCCGGCGAATGCGGTCAGGATTACGAGAATGAGAGGCAGCGGTTGGGTCATTGTGTCTGGAAGATTGTTTGATGCGGATTAGTGCCTGCCGGAAGAATGATTATTGATCGGTTCATGGTGACCGGCATTTGTTTTCAAGGCAAAAAAAAGTAAAATACCGGACACTTGCCGCACTCTTTTCGCTGCCTGTCGTTAAACAGCTCTTTTCCGTAAATCCTTAACCTGTTCGTCCCGGATTTTGCGATATTTGTTGCCTTATGGCGCAATCCAAAAGTCCATATACGGTGCAACTGGCCGGGCAACTGGTGGAGATACCGTTTCAAATGCTCCACCACCTCTGGTCTTCGAAGCCGCTTTCTGTAGCGGAAGAACACCGGTTTGGACCCGCCTGGCGCCAGTATTTATTGCTCTGGGCGCCTCCGGAAAACTGTCCTGTCCGGAACAGTGTCGTGGTCATATACCACGGCGGCGGCTGGCGAGTCGGCTGGCCGGGTTTATTCCCAACGACCGCCGAATTTTTTTTGAAACAGGGCTTTCCTGTCATAATGCCGGCCTACAGGCTCGCACCCTGGGCCCGGCACAGACAGATGCGCGATGATTTGAACCTTGCATTGCTGAAAACACTCCGTTTGCTCGAAGAAAAAGGCTGGGGTGGCAAAAAACTCATTGCAGGCGGCATTTCCGCAGGAGCGACACTGGCGGCACATTTTGTATTCAACCGGCAGGAACTCCGGAATATGGACCTTGACCAAAATATTTTTTCCGGATTTTTGTCTGTTGCCGGCCCCCTTGATCTGGATGCCATGCCCGATTTTGGCGCCGTACGCGGCTATGCGGGCGGAAAGCCGGGCAGCGTCGATTTTCACGAAGCCAATCCGGTGAATTTGTTGACGCCCGACGAAAGCGTGCCCGTTTTACTGATCCACAGCCTTGCCGATGCGATCGTCCCGATAGCGAGCGCGCGGTCTTTTTATCAGAAATACAATGGCCCCAGGGATCTATACCTTTTAAAAAACAAAACCCACCTTGGCACAATGCGCTTCGCCACGGATGACGGCGACACCGCCCGGGTGTTGCATAACTGGCTGGCGGACAAATAATTCAGGGCATCCGGTTCAATGCGCCGGATGCCCTGAAAAGAATGCGTGAATGATAATCAACGCGTTCCGGCGCCTTCGCTTTTGGCATTCCAGTCGGCCATCATCTTGGCGAAGTTTGTCTCCATCTGGCCGGACCTTTCCTGAATGCGCTGCACAAGGTCGGAGATGCCCTGCAGCCCTGTTTTAAGCGTTTCATATTCTTTCCGGGCGTCTTCCGTAGAAACTTTTCCCGCGCTGTAATCCGCTGCCAGTGTTTTTAATTTGTTCATCAGGTCGTTGTATTCCGCCTGGGTAGCCTCGTGTTTCTGGACCATGGCGCCGCTCATCTCCATCATGCTGGTAAAGCCTGCGTTTCCGCCCGATTTCATCTCTTCAGGCGCCGCAGCCATCTGAGCAGCCAGGTTAGCAATGCTTCTGCCCAAATCAGTGAGCGTAGCAGATAACCCGCTCATTTCAGTGATGTCTTTTTGCATTTTGTCTACCAATTCTTTGTCGACACTCTCACAGGATATGATCGACAGCGTCATAACCGCTGCGAACAGGAATACCAGATTTTTCATGTTATTTGAATTTTTTTACTGAAACAATCATTTGAAAAAACGCGCCGAAGGTATGGCTTTCGCAAGTTATTTCAGGCGCGGATGACCTTTATGCGACTAAATATCGGGAAATGACCCAAGAATTAATCTTGCCGCATACTTTCTCTTGTATATACAACCTTTTAATGACATTGCTGCTGCATATTTGCCCTGAAAAGCGACGAACATGCAGACAGATTTCTCCAAAAAGTATATCAATGTCTTTCTCGGACTGGGAAGCAATGTTGGCGACCGGGCTGCCAACCTGAAGGTCGCTGCCGATCTGATTACCAAAAACGTCGGGAAAATTGCAAAAAAAAGCCATTTATACGAGACACAGCCATGGGGAAACACAGACCAGGAGAGTTTTCTCAACCAGGTGCTAATGATCAATACCACGCTGGACCCCCGCGATCTGCTGGAAAAAATCAGTAAAATTGAACGGGAACTGGGCCGCGAGCGTCGCGAAAAATGGGGTCCGCGCCCGCTCGATATCGATATCTTGTTTTACGGAAAACGGGTCATACGCGATAAAGGGCTCGAAATCCCGCATCCCGAACTCCACAAGCGCGCATTTGTGCTGGTTCCACTGATGGAAATTGCTCCCGAACTGGAGCATCCAATTCTCAAAAAGCAGGTGGACGAATTATACATGGCCTGCGATGACTTGTCAGAAGTAGTGATGCTGGATGCGTGAAACGGGCTTCCCATATCGGTTTATTGCGATCGAAGGCAACATTGGCGCCGGAAAAACGACCCTGTGCAACCGGCTCACGGAACATTTCGCGTGTAACCTGATTCTCGAGCAGTTCACAGACAACCCGTTTTTGCCGTTTTTCTACCTGCAACCGGAACGTTATGCATTTCAGGTGGAGCTGTTCTTTATGACAGAACGGCACAAACAACTGCTCGAGCACTTTTCACACCCCGACCTTTTTCAATCCCTTACCGTTGCCGACTATTTCTTTGTAAAGACACTCCTTTTTGCGAAAAACAACCTGAGTGAAGAAGAATTCAGGCTTTTTCAAAGACTCTTTTCAGTGCTGAACGCCACCTTTCCCAAACCGGATCTCCTGATCTATCTGCACCGCCCGGTGGATGTTTTGATCCGGCAAATACAAAAAAGAGGGCGCGATATCGAGCGAAACATAAGCGCTGAATACCTCGAAGGGATACAGAATGCCTATCTCGACTACCTGAAAGGCGAAACGCAGACCCCTGTAGTTGTCCTCGAACTCGATAACGCAAATTTTGAACACAATGACGCCGTTTTTATGGCCATTGTCGATCTGCTGAAAGAGCCTCACCCGGCGGGCACGACATTCCGGCAATTGTAGGGCGGATCAGTCGAGGCGATTAAACAATCGGCTTTTTGTAAATTGTCATTTGCTCTGCTCCGCCCAATATCATCCACGCGCATATGCACATCAGGACATGGCCGATGTCAAAAAAGGTAAACCATACGCTGAATGAAAATTTTGCCACGTGCGCAATAGCGGCGATGGCCGCCAGCGGAATGGCCAGTAAAACCCGCAGGCTGCCTGCATCGCGCTTTTTTTTATAAACATATCCCTCAAAAAGCCCAACGACGATCAACAGCCCGTACCCTGCGTGGATTTCAACAAAGTGAAAATTGAGCGTCCAGAGCGCCAGGTACAGGAATATGCCAAGTTCCACGAAATTAAAAATGGAAAAGAAGCGACCCCAAAACGGCGGCATCAGCGGTTTGGCATGCAGGATGGCCGCCCTCTCCAGGGCTGCAATGCTCAACATGCTCAGCACCCAGCCCGGCACTTTCCATGCGAATGTGAATTGATACAAAAAAGCATGACCCATGATACCGCCCCAGAAGGTAGCCAGCGCCATCAGGAGGAAAAAAGCGCGGATCAAAAGCGTTACGTCGCTCTTTCGACCT
>JAKOXM010000497.1 GCA_029781095.1 Bacteroidota bacterium | reverse complement strand
GCAACCCCAACGAGGCCACCGAGCAACTAATCAGCATGTTGGTGCGCACCAACAGCAACGATGAATTCATCACCCGCCTGAAGGAATGGCTGGCGATTATGGAAAAGGAAGGGTTACGCTTCAATAATCAGTAGGCGCAAAGGCAAAACAAACGGGATGAGCGGGCTTATTTAACCTTTGGCGGGATGCCCGATAGGCTGTTTCTCAAGCATGAAACCTTTTTGTACCCCCTATGAGGAACCTCTTAGGGGGTACTGCACTTTTAGGGGCCCATCCGTAAAACTTTTTACTCAAACAGGTTTCATCTGTGATCACTTCATCCTGATTTTGTCCTTATTGCGCAGGTACTCTGGTCTTTTCGGGTTTTCGGTCGTATCGTTGATCAGGGTTCTTTTAAAATCATACAAATTGAACGGCGCGAAAGGAGCCATATAGGGAACGCCGAAGCTGTTAATGGAAACTAGCTCAAACAAAACAAAGGTCAGAAAGATTGTAAACCCATAAAATCCCATAAACCCGGTAAAAAGAATCAGTATTAATTTGATGATCCGAAAGGGGTTAATCAATGTATTATCCGGAATCGCAAAGGATGCAAGCAACGATGTCGCCACTAGAATTAGCAGCAGCGGGCTAACAATACCGGCCGCTATGGCGGCCTGTCCAATCACGATGGCACCCACGATGCCGATTGCCGGACCGATCTGTTTGGGAACTCTTAGCAGCGCCTCTCGAATCAACTCCGAAAGGAATTCAAGGAATAGCGCGCCTAGTAATGCGTTAAACGGCACATTGACACGCATCTCCGAAAGCAATATGGCATAATTGGTGGGTAAAATATCCGTATGAAACGAAGTGACCGCGATGAATAAGCTGGAAGCGGTAACGGCAATGATCATCGCCAAATATCGCAGGATTCTCATAAAAAGCCCGAAATACTTATTGTCATACCTGTCATCACATGAATAGAAGAATTCACTGAATGTTTTAGGCGCCAGCAAGGCAAGCCCGCTGCCCTCAACGAGCACCAACACCTTTCCTTCATACAGCGAATGTGCCGCCATGTCCGAGCGTTCCACGATGCCCATTTGTGGAAACAGCTTCATTTTTTTATTGAGCAGGAAATTTTGCAGCTCGCCGGATTCACCAATGCCATCCACATCAATGCTTTCGATCCTTTTTTGAACCTCGCCGACAACGGTATCGTTTGCGACATCCTGGAGATAGAGAACGGCAACGCGCGATTTTGACCGGACGCCCACATCAAAATTTTGGATGCGCAGGTTTTTATCTTTCACGCGGTACCGGACAAGAGAGAGGTTTGAATCCAGGTTTTCGGTAAAACAATCCTGCGGGCCGCGCAGCGTATAGCTAACCTGCGGGGTTGGCACCGATCTTTTCTCAACCTTCTTGATGTTGATCACGGCATATTGTTTATCGGTCGAAAACAGCATAACCACCATTCCCGACAGAACCAACTCTTCGATTTTGGCCAAGTCAGATCCTATTTTGCAATCATCGGCATAGATGATGCTGTTGATGATCAGCTGGGCGCGGACAGGCTCGTCCAGCAGAGAACTGTGCAGCATAAGCGGCTTAATAATATTTTCGGCAAGCGAAGCTCTGTCGATCAGCTGCATGATAAAGAACAGCTTAATCGTTCCGAACCGAAAGGGAATGGTTCTTTCCGTGAAATTCATCTGGTTGGATTGCAGCGATTCCACGATTGCATTGAAATCATTTTTCTTCATCGCGTTTCCCTCCCTTTCTTATTTGACATCCACATC
>JAKOXM010000227.1 GCA_029781095.1 Bacteroidota bacterium | reverse complement strand
TTGTGAAAAAGAAACATGCACCGCTAGTAAAAAGGTAAATAACAGGAATGCCTTTCTGCAAGACGTCCCGGGTAAAGAACGAGCCATAAACAAGTGTTTTAAGTATTTTCAGGCTGCAAATCAATTAGAGATACAAATCTCTACAGAACAAATTTCAAAGCAATACTTACGATTTTCAAACATCTTTTGCTATGCCATGTGTTATTACGGGCGATGCTTTGCAAATTTATGCTGGCAAGCCTTGGCAGTTTCCTGATCAGATAACATTCTCTGACACCGGGCTGCGTTTTTCCTTGTGGAATGGTTGCTGTGCGGAATATGCAGAAGTTACGGTAAAAAGCCGGAAAGTCCGGTGTTTGTTCGCACGCTGGAGTCATTATTCCAGCGACACTTTTTATACCTTGCCGAATCATCCGGCGCAACATCCGACCGTTGCGCGCATCATTCCTTTCTCATGCCAGTTGCCATTGTATTTGCGGGAGTAATTCTGTTGTTATTACTCATAACCATTGGAAAACTAGAAACATTTATTTCGTTTATCCTCGTTTCCCTGTTTGTGGGAATTGCAGAGGGATTGCCTGTTTCCGGTGTGCTGAATGCCATCCAGAAAGGAATTGGCGATACCCTGAGTTCGCTGGTAATGATCCTCGGGTTCGGCGCCATGCTCGGAAAACTGGTAGCCGACAGCGGCGCGGCCCAGCACATCACCCAAAGGCTGGTGGCCGCCTTCGGCCTCAAATACGTACACTGGACGCTGATGCTCACGGGCCTGATCGTAGGGATTCCGATGTTCTACAATGTCGGTTTTGTGATCATGGTGCCCCTGGTGTTCACCGTAGCTGCTTCCACCGGCCTGCCCTTGCTGTACGTCGGGCTTCCCATGCTGGCATCCCTGTCTGTTACACACGGCTTTTTACCGCCCCATCCCTCCCCCACCGCCATTGCAGGCATGTTCAAGGCGGATTTGGGTCGCACGCTCCTCCTTGGACTGGCATTGGCCATCCCGACAGCGGCGTTGGTGGTACCGGTGTTTTCCCAACGATCGAAGAAATACGATGCGAAACCCAACAAGGTGTTCCACGTCGATCTGATCCCCGACAATCAATTACCGCCGCTCGGAACCAGTTTGCTGACGGCCCTGCTCCCCGTTCTGCTGATAGGCAGTTCTGCGGTGGTGCGCATCTTTACCGATGAGCAAAACACGATCAGAAAAATTACCGATGTGACCGGCGACCCGGTACTGGCCATGCTGATCTCGGTATTGGCAGCCATCTATTTCCTTGGTATCCGCCGCGGGAAAAAGATGGAAACGATCACCGCTTCACTTGCCGAATCCATCGCCGGCATTGCCATGGTATTGCTGGTACTTGCCGGCGCAGGCGCGCTGAAAGAAGTTTTGGTGGCGAGTGGCGTCAGCGATTATATCGGAGGGCTCATGAAGGCGTCTTCCATCTCTCCCCTGATCCTCGCATGGCTCGTGGCAGCGGTCATACGGGTCTGTGTGGGCTCTGCAACCGTAGCCGGGTTGACGGCAGCGGGTATCGTGTTGCCAATGGTAGGTCAGGGAGGCGTTTCGCCGGAATTAATGGTGCTTTCCATTGGCGCCGGCAGCATCTTTTTCTCGCACGTCAATGACGGCGGATTCTGGATGTTCAAGGAGTATTTCAACTTGTCGATAAAGGACACCCTCGCTACCTGGTCGATGATGGAAACCACGGTCTCTGTCGCGGGCCTGGCGGGGGTCTTGATCCTGAATATATTTGTCTAGGCGCCCGGGCGATTTAAGCGAGACAACGATATTTGTCACCGCGCCAATTCATCAGATGACTTTGAGTCATCTGATGAATAACAAAATTTTACAATAATAAAGCCTTTTCAATGATAACATCGCAAATCAAAAAACTGGGCCTCGAATTGCCGCCACCGCCGCCACCGGGCGGAATCTATCATCCGGTTGTGATCACCGGCAATATGATGTACGTGTCTGGTCAGCCTCCCAAACGGGCAGACGGCTCTCTGA
>JAKOXM010000465.1 GCA_029781095.1 Bacteroidota bacterium | reverse complement strand
ACAAAACGATCTACGACGAGTTTGATCTGCAAATTTCGCTGGTCGCAGGTAAGTAATATGCGTCATTAATCGTCATTCGTCATTGGTTAACGTTGAAAATTACACAATGACGTCAAAAACTGCCCGGAGGTTAAAGCAACCTTCGGGCAGTTTGTTTTGTCGGTATAAGGGTTCAAATTACCTGCGCCCTTTTCCCGATATGTATCTGCCAGAGAAAGCGACCGATGCTGGAACCTGACTATTTTTGAAGTAAGTACTTGCAAATCTGTTTGTTGTGGTACGGGAGATAAAATTTGGACAAAAATTTGCTGTATTGCCCGTAACAAATTCGTCCCTGCAATGCCCGAAAGACATAACTTTGTCCTCCCGAAAAGACTGATAATTGTAAAAAGTGCCGCCGGTTGTACGATACTGACCGGTTTCGGCGTTTTCGGACAAAAATCTGTTTTTAGCATCGTCCAAAAATTTACACCCTCATGCTTCGAGTTTACTCTCTTTTCGCGCTGGCGTTCGGCTTTCTATGCCTGACAGCTTTCCGGTCGGAAAACCCGAAGTGCAGCGACCCGTTTTCCGCAAACAACTCCACGACGGCCCGGTCTTTTTCCGGTCGCCGGTGCTTTCATATATTGCGCAACGGCCCCGAAGTGGATACCAGCACGGCTTTGAGCATCCTGATGCTCAACTATAACGCCTACGACAGCGCTTACGTTGCCAAGGTGCGGCGCAGTATTGAGGAACAGTTGCCAGCCTCCGCTGTATCGGAATTCTGGCAAGGCGACTGGAAAGACCTGAACCTCGCGCTTTCTTCCAGCGATGTTGTCGTGATCACCTACCCGTTCGGCGGAGATGCCGAAATCGTTCGGGCATACGGCAAACAGTTGCTGCAGTTTGTTCGGCAAGGCGGGACGGTCATCATCACCGGAACGGACGATTTCAGGATTTTGCAGCAATTCGGCTTGTTCAACATAGATTTCAGTTATTTCTGTTCGGAACCCGTAGTGCACGAAATTACACCCGAACACCCGATCCTCGGCGGCGTGGCCGGCCAATTCTCTCTGGGTGATTTTGTTTATCCCCTCGATATTTCCGATCCCGATTTTATTGCCCTTGTAGACGTGCTCGGCTACAAGGAAGACGACTCGCCCGTGAGTTGCTGGACGGCGACACGGGAGGAGACCGATCCCGCCGCCTTGCGCAACCTGCCAGTCGTGGGTTACAAACAGACCGGAGCGGGGAAGGTCGTTTATCTCGGCATGGAGTATTATCTCGAGCAGGCCGAACCGGCGCATATTCTGCTGAACACCATCAGATGGGTGTCCCAGACGAAAACCACCGCCTCGCTTTTGCCCGCCGATCATATCACGCCCAATCGCGCTCCGAAACGCAGCGAAGAAGTGCTGCACGCGGGGAGTGGCGCGGAACGTATGGATAATTTCGACCTGAAAATATACCCGAACCCCTACTATGAGAAAGCCACCCTCGATATTGAACTGAAAAGCGCTTCCGCACTGGAGGTTGAAATGACCGACGAAAGCGGAAGAATAGCAGCCGTGCTGCTGCCGCAAAAAAACCTCAGCGCCGGCTTTTACCGACTGGAACTTCCCAATGTTCCTGTAGGTGTTTATTTTGTTCGCTGCAAAACAGGCGACAAAACGATCGTCCGGAAAGTCGTGAAGACGGTGGCTCGCTGATAATTCGAAGTCCATTTCCAACAATACACATGGGGCATCCCGGATTTTCCGGGATGCCCCATGTCTTTTTAACCCAGTCTGCTATCAGAGGATGGAAATGTCGGACTTTTGCGAAAGGCGATTTTCCGGGAAAATTTAATTTGGGGATTGCCTTCAAATTATGAAAATTGTATGTTCTTTACGCTGCACTTTACATCAGGTTGCATTCTAATTTGCTCATTATGAACACTTTAAATGCGAATAAAGCCCCTCTCTTTTAACGGATATCCTGTCCGTTCATCCACAGACCGATTTTATTAAAGTACTGTAATTTTTGCGAAGCGGGAGCAGGCACTTCAATATGCACGCCCACGGGTCTCGCAAAGCATTTGCCATCTTCATAAAATCACTCTGTGTTGTGAAACACTTTTTACCCGTTTATTTCCGCAAAATTTTGTTTGCCGGTCTCTTGCTTGCAAGCATTTCATGCAAAGCGCAGCAATTGCAACAGGCTCCCTGGAATGATCCCGCCTTCCATTGGCTGACGCCTCCACAGGCACAGGTGAAGGTGCAAAACGAACTGGACCTGCTCCAGCCGCAGTTATCCGACCTGACACCCGGCACACCGGCCCACACCGACCTGTTGAGGCGTATTTTGTTGTACAAATCCATTTTACGCGCCTTGCTGGATGAATTACCCGTGCCACAGACCATCGACCTTGCCTTGCCCGAAGCCGCTTCCTTGGGCGGCATCTACGAACAGGCATTTACACCCGAATCCACATTGCGCGCCTTGTACGACGAAGCACAGGCTTTATTGACCAATTAATTTTAATCGAAACAAGATGGTTTTCATGAAAAGACGAATTATTCGGAGCCTCGCCTCCTGGGTCTGGGTGATGTTGTGGTATATGCCTTCGCTGCCCGCGCAATCGACGATCAGCATGCCGTACAACGACGGTCCTGTAGCGATTACCCTGAATCCTCCGGCAAATTGTTACTATATTTTCACCGACAATGGCGGCGCCGGCACCCCGTATGGCCCCCAATCCGGCCCGGGCTCGGTTATTACCTTTTGGCCTTCCTCACCGGGCAACAAGATCGTAGTCCAGTTCACATCTTTCCATACCGAAGAGGGTTTTGACGCTTTGTTCGTATACGACGGACCGGGCGTGGCATCGCCCCAGATCAGCTCCGGTGCGACGGCGCTCCTGGGCATTCCCAACCCCTTTTCCGGCGGCGCCGGAGGTTGGCAGGGCAGCGAGGCTCCGTACAATGTAGCCCCCAAAACGGTGCGTGCAACGGCCGCCAATGCTACGGGCGCCCTCAGTTTTGCCTTTGATTCCGATCTGACCGTTGGAAAAAGCGGCTGGACGGCAATTGTCTCGGAAGTTCCCGGAAATACCTGCTCGATTCAGGCTGCAGGTGCGCTCACGGTGGCTGCACCCGCCGGTGCCTGCGACGCCAATGTGCAAACCGTCCCGCCCGCCATCGTGCCGGGTGCCTGCTCGCTGGCCCTGGAACTTCATTATCGCATCAACGACGGCCCGGCGGTTACCGTCTCTACGCCCGCGCCCCCGTCCATTACATTGAACGATGTGCCGGTCGGGGTAAATGTTGTGACCTGGGAGCTCGTGGCGCCCTGTGGCGGCGGGCTTGCCGCCAGTGCCGCCCAGTTGATCACGGTTACCGATCAAACACCGCCGATCATAACGGTACCTGCGAATATTACCCTTAACCTCGGCCCGGGGGATTGCTCTACGCCTTATAATTATACGGTGTCGGCATATGACAACTGTACGTTTACGCCGGTTTCGCAGGTGAGCCATCCAATCGATTTTGACAACGGCGCCGCCGGTGTTATGTTCGACGTGAAGAACCTGAG
>JAKOXM010000463.1 GCA_029781095.1 Bacteroidota bacterium | reverse complement strand
CGTTTCCCTGAATTTTGTGAAGCAATAGTCAAGGGTAACAGGCTTTTTTTGGACAGGAATTACAGGATAAGCAGGATTTTTACATTGCCGGCTATGCCCGCATTTTACCATAAATAATCATGTTTATCCTGTAAATTCTGCCTTAAAACCATCACCCGTCAATTACCCGCTACCATTTTCCTGACAGCACTGCCGGAATCCGTGTCCAGGCGGTAATACAACACGCCGGTTTCATTCAACTGCAATCTGCTGATCTCCATCGAATTATACCCTTTTTCAAAAACGCCCGTTTGCCTGAACAGCTCCCTGCCCGAAGCATCGTCAATCGTCAGAGTTGCTTTACCTGCCTGCGGCAGATGAAACCCGATAACTGTTTTGCTCCCAAAAGGGTTGGGCTGGTTTTGGTATAATTCGAAGCCGACCGGAACGATGCTAATGCCGGACGGGCTGTTGAAGCAAAGGGCAATGTCAAGATTTGTTGGTTCGCCATTCGCCATTCCGTTGCTTTCAGTAGCGTATCCGTATGCCTCGGCGCGGGTGATCCGACTCGAAACGGACAGCATCCGGCTGAGTTTTCCGGGTTTCAGGGCGCGGAACCTGATTGCGAATTTGCCGGGCGTATTCTCGGCTGAAACCGTCACTGCATCCTGAAAAATGCCGAAATTGTCCGGTGTCATGCCTTCGCCGGGTATCACTTCCTGTATTTCCAAATCCCTGATATTCAAGGTAAACTGGAATCCTTCCGCCTGTTCGGCCGGATTCAGGGTGGCTGTAAAGATTTCCCCGGCCTCAACATTGCGGTCCTCCGTGTCAAACAGAAGGGTGCCGGCGGAGCGGTCCTTAACCGAAGCAAAACTGTTGGGAATGACCGAGTTATTGACGTCGCCGACCTTTATTGCAACAAATTCATCGGACAAATAAACGCCGCTATTTCCCAAAATCGATTCGGGAAATACAGGGGTAAACGGGTTTTGCGGTTGCAGGAACGTAAAGCCCTTGTCCACAAAGCGCCAGGAGGTATTGTCCGGAAGTTCGCTGTATATGCCCAGAATGAGTTTTCGAAGCACCACGATATCGAATGTTGTGATCGAATTCGATTTGTTTGCGTCGGCGGCAATCATTTTATAAGGGGTATTGAGCGGTTCCAGGCCAAGAATGTGTTTGGAAATCAGTACCAGGTCGTAAGTGCTGACCCCGTTCAGGGGATTATCGTCTTTTAGCGGTGTTATCGTATAGTCCGTATTCTTCGGAACCGAGGCAAATGAATACACCCCCTGTGCGTCCGTCAAATCAAACAGGTTTACGGGTCCCACGATAAGGTTCACATTTGCATCTTCCACGCCGTCACCCGTTTCCGTTTTTAATGCACCCGCAACTCCTGTCGGGTCGAAGGGGACACAGTTGTTGTTATTATCCGACACCTGTACGAATGTCTGACAATAATCGGCGTTACCGGCGAGGTCCCGGGCCCAGAGTTCCACGGGCTGCTGACCGAGTTCTGCGCAGGTAAAAATAACGTTGGTTACGGGATCGCCGGCCGCATCTACCGGAAAGCCGGTACCTGTTCCGGCTTTCCGGACGGCGAATGTGATCTTGTTCGGGCCGGAAATGGTTGCCGTGGGCGGGGTGCAGTTATCCTGCGCATATTGCAGGAAGTCAGTAGCCCACAATTGTACCGTCCCGGTTGGCATAATATTGACACTCAGGCCGTTCGTGCAGACAACCGTGGGCGCCTTGCAGTCCTTTACAGTAAAATTGTATTCGCAGATGGTTTCGTTGCCGCAGCCGTCTTCCACGATCCATTTGATCTTGTGCGTGCCGTATGGCAATTCGGCAGGAAAGTACTGGGTCGGATTGTCCGGTGTGTTCCATTTCAGGCTTGCTGTTTGGTACAATCCGCTGATGGAGGTCTGCAAGGCAAATTTCCATTTTTGGCCGGCCGACA
>JAKOXM010000433.1 GCA_029781095.1 Bacteroidota bacterium | reverse complement strand
TGACGCCTGCCGGAAAATATTGCGCGAAGAAAACATCCGGACCATCACCTGGCGTGAAATCGGGCAACTGCTCAGGTGAAGTCGGTGAATTGTCATTTCTTCACGTAAACGAAACAGGCCGTGCCGGGATAGTCGATACGGACAAAACCACTGTTCGCCAGTTCGCCTCTTGATTCGGTGTCGCAACTCTTGTCCGTCAGCGCATAACGGCAACCGGTCATATCGCGAGACAGCTCCAGGTGGTGGAAGCGCTGGAGGTATGTATGCGCCTGCTGGTTTTGCATGAGATGCTCGCAAACGGCCACTTTTTCGCCTTTCGGGATAATCTGTTGCAGGTATGGAAGATCGTGCAGCAATTCTTTTTCACGCCCCGGCTGGCCGAAAAGAAAAAACACGTACACCCCAAGCACAGGTATTCCGGCCAGGGAAACCGTGTAAAGGGTTTTCAAAAACCGGATTGTTTTTTCTCCCGGCGATTCCAGCCAGTTGTGGATCAGGGGCAAGTGGTAATAGCCCGCAGCCAAAGCGAACATCGGCATGCCGGGGATGATGTAAATGCCGTTTTGGCGGGCGCTGAGCATGATGGGCAACGTGGCGGCAAATCCTGTCAGCAGGAAAAACAGGCTGATTTTTCGTTCCCGTTGAAAACTGCCGGCGTTTGCTCCTCTTTTTCCGGAAATAAAAAGCAGCAGCAAAAACAACGCTATCAGCCCCGGTTGTTCCTTTATCAGTATGACAAAAATGGACAACCGGGCCCAGCCGGTAAACTCCGCGTCTTCCCGGGTGCCGGACAAGACCACACCGAGGCGTCTTTCCCAGTAATTTTCGAAATAATGGCGCGCCTCGGGGATCAGCGCGAGCAACAGGGCAAACAAACCAAGCGTGACTACAATCATCCAGGCCGATTGCAACATGCCTTTGCCCGCTTGTTTTGTAAAAGCACGGCCCCGGTCGCCCGGCCGATTGAAAATAACCATGAACAAAAAAGGCACGGCGGCCGGATACAGCGCTACCGGGCCTTTTGTCATGATGCCGAGAAAAATGAAAAAACCAGCCAGACTTATTTTTGCCAAAACGTTTTGCCCGGAAAACAAGCCATCCATGGAAAACAACAAGGCTAACAAGCAGAATGTCAGCAGGTTATTATCCATCAGGTTGTTGGGGTTGCCCCACAGAACGGGTGTGATAAAATACCACAGCAGCAGCGGAAACCATCCGTATCTGCCTTGCATTCTTGTACCGCGGAGTGGCGTTTCCCATATCCTTGTGATCAGCCAGGCGTTGAGGACAAGAAGCAACAGGGAATACAACTTTTCCACCCACCAGTGATCGCCAAGAACCCGAAAAAAAACCGCCTGCAACCAGATCATGAGTGGCGGGTTTTCGAAATAAGGCGCACCGCTGGCGAAATCGAGCCAGTATCCGCTTGAAAACCACGGCGCCCACATACTGCCCTTGCCTTCCGCCAGGTTGCGGGCCATGGAAGCGTACAGCAACCCGTCGCCGAAGAGGCCTTGCGGTACCAGCCGCGGCAAAAACATGGCGGCCAGAAACAAAACGGTAAATACCCAGGGGGCAAGGGCGACGGCTTTTTTCATCCCTAATTGAGCACCCCGACCTGCATCAGTTCTTCGATCTCTTCCGCCTCCATCGGAATGTTTTTGAACATATCGATGGGGCCGTTGTCGGTGATCAGGATGTTGTTTTCGATGCGAATACCGAGATTCTCTTCCGGAATGTAGATGCCCGGCTCGCAGGTGAATATCATGCCCGCCCGGAAAGGCTCGTAGCGGCTCATCAGGTCGTGCACGTCCAGACCCAGGTGGTGGCTGGTGCCGTGCATGAAGTATTTTTTGTAGGCGGGCTTGTCCTCGTCCTGCTTTTCTACGTCGTCTTTGCTGATGAGGCCGAGACCCAGCAACTCGCTTTCCATGATTTTACCCACCTCCTTGTTGAGTTCTTCGATTGTATTACCCGGCACCAGCATGGCGCGCGCTTCTATCAGAACGCGGTGCACGGCATTATAAACGGCGCGCTGGCGGTCGGTGAACTGACCGCTCACGGGGATGGAGCGCGTGAGGTCCGCGTTGTAATTGGCATATTCGCAGCCGAAATCCATGAGGAGCACGTCGCCGCTTTTGCATTGCTGATTGTTATCGACATAATGCAACACGCAGGCGTTTTTGCCCGAACCGATGATGGGCGAATAGGCATGTCCGGTGGCGCCGCTGCGGATAAATTCATGGATGATCTCGGCTTCCACCTCATATTCCCATACACCCGGCTTGACGAACTCGAGTACCCGCCGGAATGCGTTGCCGGTGATGTCGATACAGTGCTGGGTGGCGTCTATTTCCCAGTGGCTTTTTACCGTTTGCAGTTTTTTCAAAATGGGCTGCGAACGGTACAGCGTATGGGCCGGGTAACGCTGCTGAATGCTGTGTGCGTAGCGCAGATCGCGGTGTACGACGGGCGACAGAAAACGATCGTTTTCGTTGATATTCAGATAGATACCTTCGGAAAGCAGGATAAGTTCGTTGAGCATGACTTCCGCCTCATCGAGAAAATAGACTTTCTCGATACCGGAAGCCTGCTGGGCCTCCTCTTTGGTATATTTGTGGCCTTCCCAAACGGCGATATGCTCGTTGGTGCGCTTGATCAGCAATACCTCCTTGTGCCCTTCGCGCGGGCAGTCGGGGAACAGCAGCAACACCGTTTCTTCCTGGTCGATACCGCTCAGGTAATACAAACCGGCGTTTTGACGGAAGGAAAAATACTGATCTCCCGAACGGGGCATCTGGTCGTTGGCATTGAAAATAGCGATGGTACCCGGTTTCATTTCACGGGTAAAACGCTTGCGGTTGTGCTGAAACAGCTCCGGACTGAGTGCTTTGTATTTCATAACATTGAATAGTTGGTGGGTTTCGGGTTTCGGAGTTGGCGGGTTTCGGGGTTGGTGCAGCAATGCAGCAGCTAAGGAAGCAGAGTTTTCCCAAATTGTGCAAGATGGATACGGTTAAAGTTATGGTTTGTCAGACGTTTGCCAACACCGCAGGCCATGTATAAATTTTTTTTCGGCCAAAATTTTGCTCAGACGCAAAAACGCTACTTTTGCACGACTCAATTTTCCCGGCCTTCTGACAACCGGGTGAAGCCAGTGATCCATCTTTCATCATTATATTGTTCTAAAATGACCTTCCCAAGTAATTGCAAGTACACCGAAGACCACGAATGGATTCGCCTCGAAGGCGGCAACATCGCCTATGTCGGCATCACCGATTTTGCCCAGGGTGAATTGGGCGAACTCGTTTATATCGAAGTGGAAACCGTTGGCAAAACAGTAGATGCCAATGCCATCTTCGGCACAGTGGAAGCCGTCAAAACAACTTCCGACCTCTTTATGCCCGTGAAAGCCAAGGTGCTGGAATTCAATTCAGGACTCGACGATTCGAAAGGTGGAAACCCCGGACTGATCAACGAAGACCCCTACGACAAGGGCTGGATCGTAAAGGTAGAACTCGCCAATCCCGCCGATCTGGATTCACTGATGAGTGCCGAAAAGTACCAGACACATATCGGCAAGTAATTTTTTCTGCTCCTGTCCGGCTATTGATCCATGCAATCAGGGGTGTTCCAATTCGCCGGTTTTCACGTACATTTGTAGTGAAAACCGGCGTTTCCTTATTGCAATCCGGATGGATCAGGTTACAATAACTTAATCCGCTGACTAACCGCCGAATCGGTATTTTTGCCGGTTACTTCTGCAAATAGATCATGGTGGAAAAGATAAAACTCAGCATCATTATCCCGACCAAAAACGAGGGAAAATACATTGGCCCGACCATCGGCCAGTTTGAGGAATATCTTGAAAAATACAGGATCGAGATTATCATTTCGGATGCAAACAGCAAAGACGAGACGGCAGATGTTGTGCGAAGTTACCAGGCGAAGTTTGGCGACCGGGTGAAATTCGTGCAGAGCAGGGAAAAGCAAAACATTGCCATCGGGCGCAACCTCGGCGCAGCGCAGGCAACCGGCGAAATTTTTTTTCATACCGACGCCGATGTGCGTATTCCGGACAAAGACCGGTTTTTCAGTACCGTTATTTCCAGGTTTGACAAGTCAGATGTAGTGGCTGCCACTGTGCCCATCTGGATTTACCCGGAAGAGTCGGGACTGATGGACAAAATGTACCATATATTGATGAATTCGGTGATTCGTCTGTCTTTTTCAGTGGGCGTTTACCTGGCAAAAGGCGAGTGCCAACTGGTACGGCGATCCGTTTTTGAAAAGATCGGCGGTTACAACGAAACCATCGTGGCCGGTGAAGATTGCAATCTTTTTTACCGGCTGCACAAGGAAGGCCGGATACGTTATTTTTACCGGCTTGCCGTGCATCATTCGCCGCGCCGGTTCCGTGAATATGGTTATATTCGATTGAGTCTCATTTATTTGCGCGAAGGATTATCGCTGCTTTTTCTGCGCAAATCGTACATGAAAGAATGGACGCCCGTTCGATAACTAAGGCGCAATCTGAACAACTTGAAAGGTTTTGCGTTAGCCGATTGCCCGATCACAAATCTTCCCTGTATTTTTTATGACATCCGAATCCTTCCGACCCGGAACCAATCTTCGTTATGATGCCCCTGCCGCGCTTGTCGTTTTTTTAGTTGCGTTACCGCTTTGTCTCGGCGTGGCCCTCGCGTCGGGCGTTCCGCTTTTTTCGGGTATTATTGCCGGTGCAGTAGGCGGTATCGTGGTAGGCACGATCAGTCGTTCTCCGCTGAGCGTAAGCGGGCCTGCGGCCGGTCTTACCGTTATCGTGCTTACGGCCGTCAATTCCCTGCCTTCCTTCGAGGCATTTCTTCTGGCGGTTGTACTGGCCGGTGTTTTTCAGATATTTTTCGGGCTGCTCCGGGCCGGTGTGATTGGCGATTTCATCCCGTCTGCCGTGATCAAGGGCATGCTCGCCGCTATCGGTCTGATACTGATACTAAAACAAATACCGCACGCGGTGGGGTACGACGCCGATTACGAAGGAGATTTTTCGTTCCTGCAATCGGATGGCGAAAACACTTTTTCCGAATTGTGGCGCATACTCGATCAGCAGTTTACGCCGGGCGCCATTCTGATATCCCTTGTTTCACTGATATTCCTGTTTTGGTGGGACGCGTCGCCGCTTCGCAAAAAAAAGTGGTTGCAGTACGTGCCGGGGCCCTTGGTAGTGGTAGTTTTCGGCATTGTGGCCAATGAATTGATGAAGAGCACGGCGCCCCAACTGGCGATACAGGCCGAACACCTCGTTTCGATTCCGGTTGCAACCTCGTTTTCAGAGTTTTTCAAACTGTTCAGTTTCCCGGATTTCAGCCATATAACCAATAGCGAAGTGTGGGTGACGGCTGCAACGCTTGGTATCGTCGCCAGCCTGGAATCATTGCTGAGCATAGAGGCAGTCGACAAACTCGATCCGTTCAAACGCACGACGCCGGCCAATCGCGAATTGATCGCGCAGGGTATCGGCAACATCAGCGCAGGCCTTCTCGGCGGAATGCCGGTCACTTCGGTGATCGTGCGCAGCTCGGCCAATGTCAGCTCGGGCGCACGCACGCGCAGCTCTGCCATCCTGCACGGTGTTTTGCTTGCCGTATGCGTCGTTGCCATCCCGCATGTACTGAACAAAATCCCGCTCGCGGCTTTGGCAGCCATACTGCTTTCGGTGGGCTACAAACTCACCAAACCCGAAATATTTAAGAAGAAGTACGAAAAAGGATGGGCGCACCTGATTCCTTTCGTCACGACGATCGTGGCCATTTTGTTCACCGATCTGCTGGTCGGTATCGGTATCGGTCTGTTTGTCGGCGGCGCTTTTGTGATCTTCAACAATTACCGGTCAGCCATTTTATATATTGCCGACGACAACCACCATTTGATACGTTTTCAGAAGGATATGTCATTTATGCACAAGTATGAATTGAAACGTATACTGGAAAAAATCCCGGAAGGCACTCAACTGGTTATCGACGTCAGCCGTACGGGTTTCATCGACCTGGACAATGTCGAAATCATCAATGAATTCATTGAAACGGCACATTATAAAAACATCCGGGTGCAGGTAAACCGCCTGGAAGGACAAGCAAAACATATTATCAAAACCTGAGGATAAAATGGAACAACACGAACGCCTGCTTCTCGAAAACAAGGCATGGGCCAGGGAAGAAGTTTTGAAAGATCCTGATTTTTTCGAACGCCTTGTCAATATCCAGCGTCCTGATTTTTTGTGGATCGGCTGCTCCGACAGCCGTGTGCCGCCTGACAAGATCACCCAAACCAAACCCGGTGAAATATTTATCCATCGCAATGTCGCCAACCTCGTCATCCACACGGATCTGAACCTGATGAGCGTACTCCAGTACGCCGTGGAGGTTTTGGAAGTAAAACATGTTATCGTGTGCGGGCATTATGGTTGCGGTGGCGTCAAGGCGGCCATGACCCGGCATTCGTTCGGCATCATCAACAAATGGCTTCGCAATATAAAAGACGTATATCGCCTGCACCAGCAAGAGGTCGAATCGCTGCCTTCGGAGGAAGAAAGACTAAACAAACTGATCGAATTGAACATACAGGAACAGGTATTGCATTTGGCAGAGACGTCAATCGTCCAGAAATCCTGGAAGAAATTCGGTCGCCCGCACCTGCACGGCTGGGTGTACGACCTGCACGACGGTATCATCAAACCGATCTCGTCCATGCCGCCCAATTCACCGCTTGAACACCCGATATACGAATACGATAACCTGGATGATTAGGCTTGTTCAGGCGGCCCTGACCGTTGCCGTGCCCGACTGATGCAAGGCCAATGGCAGGCCGAGTCTGACCAGGGTTCCTTTTCCCGGCGTACTTTGTATGTCGAACGTGCCTCCTGCGGCTGTCATGCGTTTTTCCATGTTGAGAAGACCGTTGCCGGCCTTGCTAAACGCTTCCTCGTCGAAGCCTTTGCCATTGTCCAGTATGCGGATTTCGAGCCGGTCGCCGACGAGAGAAAAATCGATATCCACCTTGCTAGCCCCGGCGTGTTTCAACACATTGTGCAGGCTTTCCTTGACCACCAGGAATACATTGCGGCGCACTTCGCCGGACAAAGGCGCTTCGGGAAGGTCCGGGATTTTGAAATGGCTGCGCAGGTCGGAATCCTCGAAAAAACCGGAGGTATAACGCCGGATATAGGCTGCCAGGCTGGGCAGGGTATCATTGTGGTTGTTCAATGCCCACACGATTTCACTCATTTTCAGGAGCAATTCCTTGGCCGTGGCAGCGATCTTGTCGAGCTCGGTCGGTGCAGGCGCCTTCTTTTTCGCCACCTCACTGAGCAGGGAAATTTTGGAAAGTCCCGAACCGAAATCATCGTGCAAATCCTCGGCGATGCGCAGACGCTCGCGCTGCTGCCCTTCGAGGTGTGCATTGAGCGCCACTACCTTGCGTTCGCTTTCAAGGCGATCGATTTTTTCCTGCTGAAGGAGCCGTTCCTGTTCTGCAAGCCGTTGTTTTTGCCGGTAGGCGCGGCGTGAGAGCCAGAGCACTACGAGCAAGGCCAGTATGCCTGCCAACGCGCTGTATGTCAGTATTTTCTGAACATACTGCCGGTATTGGAGGTCGCGGATTTCCGCCTCTTTTTTCGCTGTTTCATATTTGGTTTCGATGTCGGCCAGACTTTTTACGTTTCCTGCTTTGAACAACGAATCGTCCAGCACCATAAATTTTTTGAACCAGAACAGGGCCTCTTTGTGGTTGCCCATTTTTTCATAGGCATTCGCCATTTCTTCATAATACACCTCCATGGGGTCGGCCAGATTCTTTTCCTGCATGATGGCATAGCCCTTTTGGGCGTATTCCAAGGCGAGGGCGGGTTGGTTGAGCGCGTTATAGACGCCGGCGAGGTTGACGAGCGGGAAAACGAGATTTGACTTGCGATTGGCGGCTTCCAGGTATTCTATCGATTGTTTGCCATAAGGTATGGCCTCTTCATTTCGCCCTTTTTCATGCAGCAGGTGGCAAATACCGCCGAGGATCACCCCTGCCACGTACTTGTTGCCGTATTTGAGTGCAATGGCCACGCCTTTATTGGAATATTCCATTGCCTTGTCGAGATCGCCTTTTGCCCCGTAGGCCACGGCGAGGTTGTTATAGGTGTAGATGCTCTTTTTTTCCTCGCCGTG
>JAKOXM010000399.1 GCA_029781095.1 Bacteroidota bacterium | reverse complement strand
AAGTTTCGCGGAAGTTCTGTTTGAAACGCCCATACCCACTATGTGGTGGAGATCGGTTTATGCCTCTACAAACGGATTTGCCTATGAAAGTTTCATGGACGAATTGGCGCTGGAGGCAGGTAAAGACCCCCTTGATTTCAGAAGAAAACACCTGAAAGAAGAACGCCTGCACCGCCTCATCGACAAAATAGAAGAGGTATCCGGCTGGAAAAACAGGAAGAAAAACGGAGGTTCTGGCGTAGCCATCACGGAATGTTTCGGCACTACCGTGGGTCAGGTGGTGAAAGTGTCGCGAAACGCCGAAAAAAAGATAACAATCGACCGGGTCTGGGCGGTAATGGACTGCGGCTGGTACGTCAATCCCGATACCATCAGGGCACAGGTGGAAGGCAGCATCATCATGGCGCTGGGCGCAGCTACCATCCATGAAGTAACGTTCAGGGACGGCCTGGTGGAGCAGAAAAACTTCTACGCGTATAAAATGCCCCGGATCACCGATGCGCCGCCGATAGAGATACATATCATGGAGAATGAGGCCGATGCCGGCGGCGTCGGGGAGCCGGGTCTGCCGCCCTTCGCACCGGCGCTCGCCAATGCAATTTTCGACCTGACTGGGAAACGGATCAGAAAACTGCCTTTCGACCTGATGGAAGTCTGATGCCTGACAAATCCCGAAATTCCGGTTAAGCCCGATTTTAATGAAAGAACTCAAGGATATCGTTCTTGCTTACGATAAAGCCGTTTTGCAAAACAGGAAAACGGCTTTGGCGACCGTGGTACAGGTAGAGGGTTCCTCTTACCGGCGGCCCGGCGCAAGAATGCTGATAACGGAAGACGGCGAAATTACCGGCGCTATCAGCGGCGGCTGTCTGGAAGGCGACGCCCTGCGCAAGGCGCAGCTTGCCATACAGCAGCGGCAAAACAGACTGGTGGTTTATGATACCATGAACGACGACGACCATAAACTTGGCATACAGCTGGGCTGCAATGGAATCGTTTATATTTTGTTCGAACCGATAAACCGGGAGGATGAAAACAACCCCGTCCATTTGCTGAAAAAAGTGGCCCGGAACAGGAAGAATGCCGTGCTGGTGACGGCCTTCAACCCGCAGAAAAACACTTCACAAACGGGAACCTCTCTTGCCGTTTATGAAGATGAAAAACCCCTGTTAAGCGATGAAGAGACCGAAACAGGTGTATCTGTCGCCCTGACACAAAAAAAATCCGTCATCAAGACATACCCTGACCGTACCGTATTGTATCAGTTTGTTCCGCCTGCGATCCGGCTTGTTATTGTCGGCGCGGGCAATGATGCGCAGCCGTTGACGGAGATGGCCTTTTTGTTGGGATGGGATATTACGGTAGCGGACGGCAGACCGGCATATGCAACCCGGCAGCGCTTTCCCGGAGCCGATAATATTTGTTTGACGAAGCCGGCCGGCTTATTGTCCGCCGTAAATATGGATGAACAAACCGCCGTCGTTTTAATGACCCACAATTATAATTATGATACCGATGCGCTGGAGCAAATTACCCAAACCGGTTGCAAATATATCGGCGTCCTTGGGCCAAAGAAAAAACTGGAAAGGATGCTTGACGAACTGAATGAAAGGGGATTGAAAATAAATGATGATGTATTACACAGGATATACGGCCCGGTAGGTCTGGATATCGGCGCCGAAACTTCGGAAGAAATAGCGCTGTCCATCGTTGCAGAAATAAAGGCCGTATTTTCAAACAGGCATGGCGCATCCCTGAAAGACAGGCAGATCGAAATACATGAACGCTCATTAAGACTGCAACATGATTAATACAGGCGCTATTATTTTGGCGGCGGGCAGTTCAAGGCGTTTGGGCGGTATCAAACAGTTGCTCCATTTTAATGGCAAGACCTTGTTGCAACATACGATTGATGAAGCGATAAAAGCCGGTGCACAGCCGGTTGTGGTTGTCACGGGGGCTCATGCCAAAGAGGTTTCGGCATCCGTTGACAACCGGGACGTTGAAATTGTTTTTAATGAAAACTGGGAACAGGGCATCGCTTCGGGCATCGCAGCAGGGGTTCGCAGCATGATCGGTGCGCACAAAAACATAGAAAACATCATCATCGCTGTTTGCGATCAGCCTTTTGTGACGGCGGCCTTATTCGCTCAGTTGTTTGAAACGCAAAAAAAATCCTCCGGCCACATTGTCGCTTCTGCCTACGCCGATACAATCGGGATACCCGTTCTTTTTACGCGAAAATATTTCGACCACCTGCTTGACCTGAAAGGTGATGAAGGCGCTAAAAAAATACTGATGACTTGTCGCCGGGACGTTGCAACGGTTGATTTCCCGTTGGGGCATATCGATATCGACACCCCTGATAATTATGAGAATTTATTAAAGCATATTTCGTAAAAATCATGAATACCACATTTGCGGGGCAGCAAATGCCTCCGCTAACCTGCATTTAAAAGGGATGGCGTAAGCCTGGAATCTGACGCGCTAAGTGCCGGAATACCATCCGGATTCCCTTTCAATACCCTGTAAATTTATACTTTTCGCCAAAAAACTGACGATGGCCATACGTCCTTTCATCATCCTGCTTGCCATCATTGCTGCCTTTCAGGCGCTTGCCCAGGGGCGCTACGGCGACGGCCCCGACAGCATCCCTCCGGTTGGCGTGGTCAGGGGCCTCAGCGACGAGCAGTTGCTGGAAACGATCCAGCGACAGACGTTCCGGTATTTCTGGCACGGCGCCCACCCGGTCAGCGGGCTGGCGCTGGAACGAAGCAATACGGTTTACGCGGAATTTTACTGGGATTACATCAACGAAGCCTGGGGCGAACCGAATGTCAGCCAATCCCCCTGGGGCCCCGATGCAGGGGCCATCGGCGGCACCGGATTCGGCATCATGGGCACCATCGTGGCAGTGGAACGCGGCTGGATCGGACGCGATACTGCCGTTCGGAGGCTCATCAAAATAGCCGATTTCCTGATGCATTCG
Organism: Bacteroidota bacterium; assembly: GCA_029781095.1. Lineage (GTDB taxonomy): Bacteria > Bacteroidota > Bacteroidia > Chitinophagales > Saprospiraceae > M3007. The sequence continues at coordinate 8,337 of JAKOXM010000399.1, read as the reverse complement.
GATTGCTTCCACGGTATTTATCCGCACTTTATGAACGGGCGGACGGGCAAGACGATCCGTTTCGACCGCATCGATGACGCAGCCGATATCGTCGAGACCTCCTATCTGCTCATGGGTTTCCTGTGCGCCAGGGAATATTTTAACAGGGATACGCCCCGGGAGACTTACCTGCGCAACCGCATCAATTCCATGTGGAACGTGGCCAACTGGCGCTGGCACACAAACGGGGAAAACAAGCTGTACTGGCACTGGAGCCCGAACAACGGTTTCGACATGAATTTCCCGGTGTGGGGCTGGGACGAGTGCCTGATCACCTACATCATGGCAGCCTCCTCGCCGCGATATCCCATACCGAAATCGGTATATAACGGCAGCTGGAGCGGCAGCGAGGGTTTTAAAAACGGAAAATCGTATTACGGAATGACGCTGCCCCTGGGCAATTACGACAAGGGCGGACCTTTGTTTTTCGTGCAATATACTTTTACGGGTGTCGATCCCAACCACCTGACGGACTCGCTGGGGATCGATTACTTTATGCAGGGCCGCAACCACACCCTGATCAACAGGGCCTATTGCATCGAAAACCCGAAAAAATACAAGGGATACAGCGAAAAATGCTGGGGGCTCACCGCAGGGGACAGTTTTAAAGGCTACGTGGCGCACTGCCCGGACGTGGATTTGGGGGTTATTCAGCCCACCGCCGCACTCTCGTCGATGCCCTACACACCCAAAGAGAGCCTGGAGGCGCTGAAATATTTTTATTACGACCTCGGGGATAAAATATGGAGCGACTACGGCTTCGTCGACGGGTTCAGCCTCGAACATGACTGGTATGCAAAATCACACCTCGCCATTGACCAGGGACCGATTGTTGTGATGATCGAAAACTACCGCTCAGGCCTGCTGTGGAAACTCTTTATGAACATACCCGATATTCAGCAGGGCATGAAGAACCTTGGATTCCAAAGCCCTTATTTTAAAGCAAAATAATCGTTGAAACGCCTAAAAATCAATTCACCGGGTGACCATTGAAGTCACCCGGTGGAATTCCTGGCGGCGGTTTGTCCCCGGAGTTTAGACGTACCCTCTCTATGGTATTTTGTCTTGTCACTCCGGTTGAGCCACTACCCGCAGATAAGGCTTAATGGTTTTCCACCCTTCCGGGTATTTTTCTTTTGCCTCGGCATCCGAAACTGACGGAACGATAATGACGTCTTCGCCATTTTTCCAGTTGGCGGGAGTGGCCACTTTATGCGCTGCAGTGAGCTGCATTGAATCCAGTACGCGCAGGATCTCTTGAAAATTGCGACCGGTGGTCATCGGGTAGGTCAGCTGCAATTTGACTCTTTTATCGGGGCCAACGATGAAAACAGAACGTACCGTTTGGTTCGTCACGGCCGTCCTGCCTTCCGAAGTATCCGGTTCTTCGGCGGGAAGCATATCGTACAATTTGGCAATGGCAAGGGTGGGATCGCCGATCATGGGGTAGTTGACTGCATAGCCCTGCGTTTCCTCGATGTCTTTTTCCCACCTCAGGTGGCTTTCCACAGGGTCGACGCTCAGACCTATGACCTTGCAGTTGCGTTTTTTGAACTCGGGTTCTATTTTAGCCATGTATCCCAGTTCGGTAGTGCAAACGGGTGTGAAGTCTTTCGGGTGTGAAAACAGTACGGCCCAGCCGTCGCCGATCCATTCGTGAAAATGAATGGTACCCTTGGTGGTTTCGGCCTGGAAATCGGGTGCGATGTCGCCTAGTCTGATACTCATGATGTTGCATTTTTTATGTGTTAACAATATCGTCTTTTGGTTGGGACAAATTTGCGGGTCGAACTGATTCATGTCTTCCACGAGGTGCGCAAAGCCTTCAGGGCCAGGTACATAGGCAGTAAAACAATTTCAGTGCAGGATGCAAAACCCGATCAAAATTATTGTTTAATCTATTGAAAACAAAATAATTGTGTCTTGTAAAGCGGTGCTTCGGACAAAGCGGCAGAAAGGGGAATCCGTTACTAAATGCTATTTCAGATTTGAAGAGATGGAGCATAGATCCGCAGACTTTGTCCGCGCTTTCGACATTGTTTTCAGACAAAGCCTGAATGAATATATAACCAAAGCCTGAAAACTTCGGTCAGCAGGCAGTGCCGGGTTGAGGTCCGGTCAGGCGACCTGATCGGGTATGACAGGTTTCCATGTTACGAGAATGCTTGCTTGGGCGGAGTATGAAATTCCGGCATGTTGGGCGGTATACCCAGACATATGAGCGTTGAAACAAAATCATAGGTATTATCGATATTTCAATAAATTAATTCAATAAAAACTATAACTGGTTTCTACCTATATTGGCACCAACAAAACTAATTGCATTATGGATGACAATAAAAACGGAGCCTCATCAGCAGGCGCCACAAGTTCCAAAGTCAATAGCGAAAGCAAATGCCCGTTCATGAATGGCGCTATCAATCATGGCGCCGGCAGCGGCCCCTCCAACCGCGACTGGTGGCCTAATCAATTGAAATTGAACATTCTACGCCAAAACGCTCCCTTGTCCAGTCCGATGGGCGCGGCGTTCAACTACGCGAAAGAGTTCGAGTCCCTGGACTTGAATGCCGTAAAAAAAGACATCTTTGACCTGATGACCACGTCGCAGGACTGGTGGCCGGCCGACTACGGCCATTACGGGCCGTTCTTTATCCGGATGGCCTGGCACAGCGCGGGTACTTACCGCATCGCCGACGGCCGTGGCGGCGCCGGCTCGGGCACCCAGCGTTTTGCACCGCTCAACAGCTGGCCCGACAATGCCAACCTGGACAAGGCGCGCCTGTTGCTCTGGCCGGTCAAACAGAAATACGGCAAGAAAATTTCCTGGGCCGATCTGATGATCCTCGCCGGCAACTGCGCACTGGAGTCGATGGGCTTCAAAACCTTCGGTTTCGGCGGCGGAAGGGAAGATGTCTGGGAACCCGAACAGGATATCTACTGGGGCCCCGAAGCCGAATGGCTGGGCGACAAGCGCTATGCCGGCGACCGCGAACTGGAAAATCCGCTTGCAGCCGTACAAATGGGGCTGATCTACGTGAATCCGGAAGGCCCGAACGGGAATCCGGATCCGATCGCCGCCGCCCGCGATATTCGCGAGACCTTCGGCCGCATGGCCATGAACGACGAAGAAACCGTCGCATTGATTGCCGGCGGGCACACTTTTGGCAAAACACACGGCGCCGCCGACCCTGGTAAATACGTCGGCCGGGAACCCGCCGGGGCAAGCATTGAAGAGCAAGGCCTCGGCTGGAAAAACACTTTCGGCAGTGGCAATGCCGGCGATACCATTACCAGCGGCCTCGAAGGCGCATGGACCAACACGCCGACAAAGTGGAGTAATAACTTCTTCGAGAACCTGTTCGGTTACGAATGGGAACTGACGAAAAGCCCTGCCGGTGCGCATCAATGGCGCCCGAAAAATGGCGCCGGCGCGGGTACCGTGCCGGATGCCCACGACCCGGCAAAAAAGCACGCGCCCTTCATGCTCACCACGGACCTCTCCCTGCGCATGGACCCGATCTACGAGCGCATTTCAAGGCGCTTTTATGAGCATCCGGATGAGTTTGCGGATGCCTTCGCCCGCGCGTGGTTCAAACTGACGCACCGCGATATGGGACCCCGGGCGCGCTATCTTGGCCCTGAAGTGCCCGCCGAAGAACTGATCTGGCAGGACCCAATCCCCGCCGTCACCCATAAATTGATCGATGCGCAGGATATTGCCGCGCTCAAGGCCAAAATCCTGGCCTCCGGACTGTCGGTATCCGAACTGGTATCCACCGCCTGGGCATCTGCTTCCACGTTCCGCGGTTCCGACAAACGCGGTGGCGCGAACGGTGCGCGCATTCGACTGTCGCCGCAGAAGTACTGGGCGGTCAACAACCCTGCTCAACTGGCTAAAGTGCTGGAGACGCTGGAAGGCATTCAAGCCGGGTTCAACAGCGCTGCAACCGGCGGCAAGCAGGTATCGCTTGCCGATCTGATCGTCCTGGGCGGATGCGCAGGTATCGAGCAGGCGGCTAAAAACGCCGGTCATGCTATAACAGTGCCGTTCACGCCCGGACGAGCCGATGCGTCGCAAGAGCAAACCGATGTGGAGTCCTTCACTATCCTGGAGCCCGTTGCCGACGGGTTCCGCAATTATTTTAAAGCCGATTATTCCGTATCGGCAGAGGAAATGCTGGTAGACCGTGCACAACTGCTGACGCTGACTCCGCCCGAAATGACGGTACTCGTGGGCGGCATGCGTGTTCTGAACACCAACTTTGACAAGTCGAAACACGGCGTATTTACCGGGCGTCCGGAAGCGCTTACGAATGACTTTTTCGTCAACCTGCTCGACCTGGGCACGACCTGGAAGGCGACTTCGGAAGCCCAAAACCTGTTTGAGGGCCATGACCGCACAACCGGTCAACGCAAGTGGACCGGTACCCGTGTCGACCTCATTTTCGGATCGAACGCCGAACTCCGGGCACTGGCTGAGGTATATGGATGCGCCGACGCCCAGGAAAAATTTGTTCAGGATTTTGTGGCGGCCTGGGACAAGGTGATGAACCTGGACCGTTTCGACCTGGCCTGATTAGAGCGTTGTCGATTAAATTCCCGTTAGGGAAATACAGAATAAATCCAAGGGCTGTCCCGAATGTCGGGACGGCCCTTGTTCATCTCTCTTTCTCCTCTTTCCCATGTTCTTCAGAGACTTTTTAGTGCAAATGCGCCCTGCAGATTTCCGATAAAGCACACCGGATGACGTTGCCGGGGCAGGGGAGCGGCTGATTGACGCCTATGCTTTCCGGCGCGATTCTTGCAGTTTTGGGCAAACACCTTTTGCCAATGGCACGAACGATCTTTACCCTGTTTTTCCTGTTGTTTTTTCTCGCTCCGGCACGTCAGAATGCACAGCAGCCCGCTTTCTTTTCCCTCCAGCCCGCTGACACCCTGCACAAGCCCCGCCTTTGGGCAGCCGTTGGCTCGGGGTCGGTGATCTACAGCACCGCGCTGGTCTTTATGCATCGCTCCTGGGTTTCGAACGCGCCATCCAAACATTTTCACACGATCAACGATTCTGGCGATTGGAACCAGATGGACAAAATGGGCCACTGGTTTTTGTCGTACAACCAGGGCCGCTGGCTTTATTCCGGTGTGCGATGGGCGGGTGTCAGACCCCGCACAGCGGCCTGGCTCGGCTTTGCAGGCAGCCAGTTGATGATGGGTACGCTTGAAATGTTCGACGGCTACGCCTCGCGGTGGGGCTTCTCGTGGAGTGATATGGGCTTCAACCTGCTCGGTTCCGGCATGTTCTTAAGCCAGCAAATCGGTTGGGGAGAACAACGCATCATGATGAAAGTAAGCGCCTGGCCCAAAACCTATCCTTCGGACCCGATATACCCCGTCAGCCCGGCGGGCAGCGACGGCTCGACAACGCTCCAGCAACGCTCCGACGCGCTGTATGGAACGGGGCCGGTCAGCCTTTTTTTAAAAAACTATAACGCATCTACCGTATGGGTGTCCGTCAATCCGCGGTCGTTTCTATCCGAACGCGGCGCCTGGTTGCCCCGCTGGCTCAATGTAGCGGTCGGCATGGGCGCCGATAACCTGTTCGTCGGGCAGGGCTACGAATGGAAGGCCAATCTGGATTGCAACGGCCCCGATTGCGACACCTATCGCCTCGACCCCGACCGCTATCCGCGGACCCGGCAATTTTACCTGTCTTTCGACATCGATCTCACCCGAATACCCGTTCGCAACCGCTTTTTACGCATGCTTGCCGGAGCTGTCAACATTATAAAGGTTCCCGCGCCGGCACTGGAGTTCACGGACCGGGGAGCCGTGCGTTTTCATCCATTGTTTTTTTGACAGGGACGTGTTGGCAGGAGCGACATGTGATATGCTTTCGTTTGGTTTTCAATGATTTGAAATCATATTATCGCTTAAAACAAGCACTTCCGGCATGGTAAATTCGCGGTGTTGGCTATATACTAAACCTTGTTCAATATACTTGCAACGGGAGCGCTTATGACGCCGGCAGATTTCATGGTTTCTTCCATCTCCGGTCTGCTCATCATGGCAGTTACCGACTCGGTACTGGGCGCTTCCAAAATAACGGTGACATCATTCGGATTTTTAACCGAGGTGTACAGTCCAGCTGTTTTGACTCCGGCTCTCGAACGATTCGGTTCGTCGGCATCAAATACTTTTTTCCATGCGGTGAAGTCTTTCACTTCGTGTTGAACAATAACTGTTACCATTTTTTTAGTTTTTTTAGTTTTTCCTACTCATAAGGCTTTTCAGATACGCCCCGTTTTTTTAGGTGGTTTCTGGTCTCCACTTTTATTTAAGAAGTTGTTTAAGTCCATACTGCTGGACATTTTTATTGCACGCAAAGACGCAAAGTTTTCGCAAAGACGCAAAATCTGAAATTTCAATGCTTTGCGTTTTTTTGCTTTTGCGCCTTTGCGTGAAAAATGTCCCGTATTGTGATTTGAGTTATTCTCACGGGCTCACAAAGTGCATTATTTTTTGGCACGGCGCACCACTTGTGCATCAAAAAGCGTCTCGTTTGACTTGAAAATCTACTCTTTTTACCTCTGGCAGAATAGCGCAATTCACCTCTAAGATAATTTATGAGTTACTTATTGTATTGTCTATTCTAAATTCATCCCGAATGCCTGAATTTTGGGCATTATGCGCCCATTTGTCCCTGCCGGTTTCCCGCCCCGAAATCAGCCACGTATGACTGAAGGCCGCATTCCGAACTCCTCCGGAAAGCGTCGGAAAAAAACTGTGGCGAGGAAAATCCGGTATCGCAAGCGATTTCGGAAACTGAAAGTTCGGTGCTTTCGAGCAGGCGCCGGGCCTCCGCCAGGTAGATCGAGCGGACAAACAGAATAGGCGATTTGCCTGTAGGCGCCTTGATTTTGCGAAAAATCTGACTCCCGCTCATATGCAGTGGGGACGCCGAAATCATTTCAATCCTTTCAGGTACGCCACGCTTTGCGGCACATGCACCATCTCCTGTTCGCTCTCATCTTCGATAAAAAAGTGCAGTATGCCTGCCTTTTTTGCGGCTTTTAACACTTTGCGCATATCGGCCTGCCCTGTTCCCAGCACCACGTCGTTTTCGGCGGGCGTGTGGCCCGTGAGATCGCCTTTGATCCCTTTCTTCAAATCTTTGAGGTGCATCAGTTTCCAGCGGCCCCGGTACTTTTTCAGCAGTTTGACGGGGTCGCCGCCGCCATGCATGGTCCAAAGCAGATCCATTTCGAAAGAAACGTATTGCGGGTCGGTGTTCCCGGCGAGGTAATCGAAGAGGGTGCCCTTGTTATAGGGCTGGAATTCGTAACCGTGGTCGTGGTAACAAAATGTGAGGCCGTTTTCTTTCAGCACTTTGCCGGCCTTGTTGAATACCTCCGCTGCCTTTTGGGCATCCTCCAGGGAGAATTGGCCGTCTTTATGCGGTATCCACGCGCACATGACGAAGGATGCGCCGAGGATTTTCGCGCGCCGGGCCACCTCTTCGGGGGTGTTCATGAGTTCTTCGAATCCAGCGCCCGTGGAAGGGATCGAAATATTCCGCTCGTCGCACAGTTTACGGAATACCTCGGGCGTCATGCCTTTGGGCGCGCCGCCTTCCATCTCTGTGAACCCCATGGCTTTGATACTGTCCAGCGTGGCGGCGACATTTTTTGGAAAATGATTTCGGAAAGTATAGGCCTGCACGCCGAGAGGGGCGGTATAGAGTGGTTTTTGTGCGTGCAGGCTGGTACCAAGCACTGCTAAAAGTGTGATGATGGAAAAAGTGTTTTTCATGTGTATGATCTGTTGCTTTTGAAACCAGCTGTACTGCGAAATACCGGTTTCGCTGACCATTTTTGCGAAACCGGTGTTTCGCAGTACAATCCTCGTGTTTCGCAGTACTTTACTTTTGGTTGCCATTTGCCTCCTGCAAAGCCTTTTTGAAATAGCGGCCCTGCCGTGAGGGTGTGAAATTCCAGTCGGTGAACAAACGCGGCGCCCATCTCGGATCGAACACCCAGGCCACCCAGGAAATGCCCTTTTCCGCAGTGTAGCCCGTACTGGCGTCGCCATATGACTCATCGCTGATCACAGGAATGTGTGCGCCCGGGTCGTCCGCGCCTGAAAAACCGATCTCGGTCAGGATCACCGGGTATTTTTCGGCGACAAACCCCCAGTCACTGGTCCATTGCCCGGCCCAGGGGGCATTCCGTTTTTGCGGATACGGGTGGCTGACGTAAGCGATCCCTTCGGCATTGACCGGCTCGGTTGCCACGGGCGTCAGAT
>JAKOXM010000396.1 GCA_029781095.1 Bacteroidota bacterium | reverse complement strand
CCGCGCTGAATACCAAAATCGGTTACTATAAAGCCGCTGAAATTGCACAAACAGCGCACCGGGAGGGTTCGACACTGAAAGAAACGGCTATCAAACTCGGCTATCTCACGGCGGAAGAGTTTGATGCCTGGGTGAGGCCGGAGGATATGGTTGGGAGGTGAGGTTTTCGGGTTCGCGGGTTCTCGGGTTGTTGGTACGCATCGCTCCAACCCGTGAACCCGCCAACCCGAAACCCGAAAACCTTTTTTAAAATAATTCCGGATTCTCGCTACTTTTGCCCAACTAGTCACCACTTGTAAACCGGAATCCCGTGCGTGAAAGCGCCGGAAATGCTTTTGAGGAATAATGAAGGTTTCGCTGAATTGGCTTCGAGATTTTCTCGACATAAATAAATCAACCTCTGAAATCGCCGAAATACTGACATCGCTGGGGCTTGAAGTGGAAGCTTGGGAGGACGTAAAACCTTCGCCCGTCGACCTTGATAAAGTGGTCATAGGGCAGGTACTGGAGTGTGAACGTATACCCGATACCGATCACCTTTCGGCCACCAAAGTAGATGTCGGAGACGGCGTTGTTCGTTCCATCGTTTGTGGCGCTCCGAACGTCGCAGCCGGGCAAAAAGTATTTGTAGCACTTCCCGGCGCCAGTGTTTTCAGTAAAGACGGTCAACTTTTTGCCATCGGCGAGCGCAAAGTGAAAGGCGTGCCGTCGCAAGGCATGATATGCGCCCAGGACGAACTGGGCATCGGTCACGACCACTCCGGCATCATCGTTTTGCCTGAAGAGGTTACGCTGGGCACTACTGCCGCACATTACCTCAAAAAGGAATCGGATACGGTCATTGAAATCGGCCTCACGCCCAACCGTGCCGATGCTACCAACCACATGGGTATCGCACACGACCTGATTGCCCATCTGAATGTGCATGAAGGCAGCAACTTCGGCCGTCTATTCCCGAGGCTCTTTCAATTCCCCGCTGCCACCGGGCAAAAATTCCCCGTGACAGTATCGAATACGGAAGCCTGCCCGCGTTACACCGGCGTTGTCATACGCGGTCTTCAGGTGGGAGAAAGCCCGGACTGGATAAAAAACAGGCTGCTTGCCGTGGGGCAACGACCCATCAACAACGTGGTGGATATTACCAACTACATCCGTATCGCTGTCGGCCAGCCTTTGCACGCGTTTGATCTGGCAAAAATAAAAGGCGGTAAAATTGAAGTAAAAACCCTGCCTGCCGGAACGCCTTTCAAATCGCTTGACGAAGTAGAGCGCAAACTCTTCGCCGAAGACCTGATGATCTGCGACGGAGAATCCAATCCTATGTGCATTGGCGGCGTGTTTGGCGGTCACGACAGCGGGGTTACTGAAAACACCACAGATATTTTTCTTGAAAGCGCATATTTCAACCCCCGCTGGATTCGCCGCACCATGCTGCGCCACAACCTGCGCACCGATTCCGCCTGGTCATTCGAAAAGGGCGTCGATCCGAATAGCTGCCTCCTTGCGCTGGAATATGCCACGGGTCTGATCCTCCAGTTGGCAGGCGGAGCGATTGCTTCGGATGTTGTGGATATCTATCCCGAGCCCGTGCAGCCGGCCAGGGTGCCCGTAGAATATGCCCGGGTGAATGCCCTGATCGGAGCGCATCTGCCCAAAGGAACAGTCAAAGGCATACTCGCCGAGATGGGCATCGGCGT
>JAKOXM010000307.1 GCA_029781095.1 Bacteroidota bacterium | reverse complement strand
AAAAGCGGCTGCCTGCACAGAGCAGACAGCCGCTTCCAATTTCCTGGAAACCGGAACCTTGCGAAAGCAAAAATTACTTGCCTTTCAGCGCGCGCGGGATCTCGATCATCGCAACCGGAACGGCAGCAGTGTTGGTGATCTCCACACCGTCGGGCGTCGTGATGTCGCGTACGCGGATGGTGGAGCCGAGGTCCATGGCAGAAATATCGGCCGTTACTTCATCCACCACTTTCTCGGGAGTGGTCAGGATGTTGATCTGGCGCAGTTGCGGGATAAACTTGCCACCGGCTTTTACGCCCGGCGCCGTACCCGAAAAGCGGAGCGGAACTGTAGCCTTGAATTTTATACCCGGCACCAGTTCGAGAAAGTCGATGTGAACCACCGTGTCATTGACGGGGTGGAACTGGATGTCTTTGACAATGCACTTGTGCTTGGTGCCGTCGAGCGTGATCTCGGCGAGTTTGAATTTCGAAGTATAAATCAAATGGCGGATATCCGCAGCATTCAGTGCGAACTGCAGTGCTTCGCCGCCGCCGCTCTTATATACCACCGCCGGAACCTGATTGTCGCGACGGATTTTTCTTGTTGCTACTTTGCCAGAAGCTTCTTTGCGATGTCCCTGTAAGGCAATGATTTCCATTGTTTTATGTTCTAATTGTGATACCAGTTTCGAAAAGCGCCCGCAAAGGTACAAATACAAGATGAAATATTCCAAAGGGTTTTAAAAAAAGTCGGGGGTTCTTTTATCCCAGTATTTTCACATCTTCCAGTTTCACGTGCACGGTACGCAAAGTCCCGGCACGTTGTCCGATGTCGGCCGTGGCGCCTTCCAGCCGCAGCACGCCGCGCGGGCACACCGCCGCGCAAATGCCGCAGCCCACACACGACGCCCGCACGATATCCTGTCCGCGCTGGGCGTAGTGGCGCACATCGATGCCCATTTCGCAATAAGTGGAACAATTGCCGCAACTGATGCATTGCCCGCCGTTCACGGTGATGCGGAACTTCGATTTTTTCTTCTGGAATATACCGAGTATGGCCGCTTGCGGGCATCCGAAACGGCACCATACCCTGCTACCCATGAGCGGATAAAATCCGACCCCGATCACACCGCTGAACGCCATTCCGATCACGTAGCCGTAGATGCTGGAATAAGTCTGCGAAAAACTGCCCAGCACGCCGCCCTGTTTCCAGGAATTGAGCCACAACAACCCCGTGAGCAGCACGACCGCCGCCAACACGGAATAAATCATCCAGCGTTCTATTTTCCACGCTTTCAGGCTTTTATCGCTCAGATGACGGAAAGGATCGCCTGCCGTTTCAGCAAGCCCGCCACAGCCGCATACCCAGGAACAATACCACCTTTTACCAAAAAAATAAGTCAAAACCGGCGTGGCAACGAAGGTCATCAGGGCGCTGAAGACAATAAACCAGATACTGATGCCGGTAGCGTGTCCGTAGTATTGCACCGCTCCCGGCGAGCCGTAATAATCCTTCAAGGGCCAGAAATACGTGAAGTAGTATTCGGGCTGGTTCATCACCTGCATGAACGCCGGGATCAGGAAGGAAAAACCCGTCTGGAAAAACATGACAGATACGGTTCGCAGCAACTGGTAGCGGTTGTGCCGGTATTTGTACATAAACTTGACGCCCATCACCAGCACGGAAAAAGTATATAACGAACCATAGACGAACCATTTGTCCGCCGGTCGGGCCCGCAGCGCCTGGCTGAGCGGGTCGAACAGGTCGGTCAGCCCCCTGAACCATTCCGCAGGAAAAAAATACAACAATGTGTAGAATCCACTGAGCACTACGGCAGCCAGCCAGCCCCATACGCCACGTGCGGAAAGGCTTCCGAACCACACCCGGTTGTTTTTGATGCCCTCGGGCCGGGTGAGGTACTCTTCCCGGACGAACACGAATACCCCGGCGCACATAAGTCCCAGAGAGGCAATGAGAACCGGTACGGGCGAGAAGGCATTACCGGCGGCCCACACAACCATAAGCAGCAACATGCCCAGCCCCGCGAGAGCGAGGGCAAGTTTTTGTTTGCCCGTTGTCAGGGCGGGGTTCGGGGTCGCGAGGGAGAGAGATGCATCTTTCATATAGCGCAGGTTTTTAAGGATTTATGCGGTATTCATTTGCAGGAAAGCAAGCACCGCAGGCAAGCCGCGCTTTTGTTTCAACATCAGGTTTTTACCGGTTTTTTGATTGTAGCATTTCACCAGTTCCGCTTCGTGTTGCGGGTAAAACTCCGGGTCAAAATTGGCCAGTCC
>JAKOXM010000298.1 GCA_029781095.1 Bacteroidota bacterium | reverse complement strand
GGGTATGCTGGCGGCCATAGGCATTATCCTGGTGTCCAAACAAATTCCCCTGTCACTGGGCTACGACCAGCCCGATTTCTGGACGGAGGGTTTTCTGGGTTTGTTTAGCACCAATAAATTCTACATGAATGCCAACAACTTTTACCACCATTTTTCACCACCGGTTTTGCTGATTACGGTGGTATCACTGGCGATTCTCGTTTTATTCAGCGATTTCTTCCGGCGCAAGGCCAAATGGCTGCCTCTGCCCCTGCTGGTCGTGCTGGCAGGCGTCGGCATGTATATTCTTATGCCACTGGTGAACCCTGAATGGGCGCTGCGAACCACACAAACCGTCACGATACCGGCCAATATCTTTGGCCAGATATCCACGCCGGATTTTTCGAAGGCACTGACCGACAGCCGTATTTTCAGGGACGCTTTCGCTATCGGCCTGCTGGCAAGCCTCGAGACCTTGCTCTGTGTGGAGGCCATAGACAAACTGGACCCCCTGAAACGAAAAACGCCCGTAAATCGCGAACTGATCGCACAGGGCCTGGGCAACATGGCCTGCGGAATGGTGGGCGCTATTCCCATGACAGCAGTTATTGTGCGCGGCGCCGCCAATGTCGACGCCGGTGCACGCACCCGATTATCGGCCTTTACCCACGGGGTATTTTTGCTGGCGGCGGTAGCAGCCATACCCTTTGCGCTCAACCTGATACCCTTTGCCTCGCTGGCCGCCATCCTGCTGATCACGGGCTACAACCTGACCAAACCCCGGCTTTACCGCCAGATGTACCGGCTGGGCTGGAACCAGTTTTTACCCTTCGTGATTACCGTTGTGGTCATTCTGGCCACGGATTTGTTGCTGGGTGTGGCCATCGGGCTGCTGATCTCCATTTACTTCCTGGTGCGCAACAACTTCAAAGCCGAGTACAAAATTGAGCAGCACCGGGAATCGACAACCGAGTTTTTCAACATCAAGCTGAACTCCATGGTTACCTTTTTGAACAAGGTAAACCTGCAAAAAGCGCTCTACAAGATACCGCCTTATTCCGTACTGACCATCGACGGATCGGACAGCAGGTTTATCGACTATGACGTGCTGGAGATGATCAGCGAATATGAAAAACAGGCGCATGAAAAACATATTCAACTGATTCTGAAGAATGTGCAACGGGTAAGTGTGACCGCTTTGCACTAACCAATCATTCGTCGTACCTTCGCCGCCATGAATCGCGTTCTCGTTTGGGTGCTTGCCCTTCAATTTACCACCGGCCACAACCTGCTGGCCGAGCTGGTCAGGACGCCTTCTTTGCTCGATCATTATCAAATACACCTGCGGGAGACACCCGATTTATCATTTGCCGGTTTTATCTGGTTGCACTACTGCAACACCCGGCACGAACAGTCCGATACCCGCCACGGGGATTTGCCGCTTCACTGCTGCTCGCATGGCGTCGTGGTAGAGTCCGTGGTTCACCAGGTGCCCGCCCTTTCGCTCCTTCCGAATCAGGAGGAACCGTTCCGGAAACGTCAGATACCGGAAAACGATGAATCGATCCTGCCGGACGATTTTGAATCCGGCCTTTTCCGCCCTCCCCTCGCATAGCATAACAGTGTCCGTTTCCAATGGACTTTCGCTCTTGGGCCGGATACGGTTCTGGATGCTTTTTCTATTCATTTTCAAAGGTTTACATCGCCGGTTCGAGCGGCAATTCATGTGAAAAGCCCCTCGACAAGGCCGGACAACCGTGCGCACTTTGATTGATTCGATCAATGAAAGATGTCGTGCAGCCCGGGGCATGTTCGGGAATTTATTCCGAACGCGCTCTTCTATCAAAACGGCGCACCGGCCGGCGGGTATGCTATTCAGCAACTCTTTCAACACCGTTATGTTTCAAAAAATAATAGCGTTTTCGCTCCAAAACAAACCGATCGTCGGGCTTTTTATACTTGCCCTGATCCTGACCGGCCTTTGGTCATTCAGCCGCCTGCCTATCGATGCCATGCCCGACATCACCAACAATCAGGCGCAGGTGCTGACCGTATGCCCTACCCTGGCCACCCAGGAAGTAGAGCAATATGTGACGGCGCCTATCGAAAACGCGGTTCGGAACTTGCCCGGCGTCGTCGAACTGCGTTCCATATCGCGCTTCGGGCTGAGTGTCATTACCGTCGTTTTCCGGGAAGACATGGACCTCTACCGGGCCCGCACCCTGCTCAACGAGAAACTGCAAACCCTGAACGGCATCATCCCGCGCGGCGCAGGCCAGCCGGAACTGGCGCCCATTTCGACCGGTCTGGGCGAAATATTGCACTATCGCATCGAGCCGAAACGCGGCTATGAAAGTCGCTATTCAGCTATGGAGTTGCGCAATATTCAGGACTGGATCGTCAAAAGGCAGCTGGCGGGTATCCCGGGGGTGGTTGAGATCAACAGCTTCGGCGGCTATCTGCAACAGTATGAAGTAGCCGTATCGCCCGAACGGCTGCGCGCAGCGGGTGTCAGTATCGGGGAGGTATTTGCCGCGCTGCAAAACGCCAACGAGAATACAGGCGGGGCCTATATCGAAAAAAATGCCGCTGCCTACTTTATACGAAGCGAAGGCATTGCCCGTTCGCCCGAAGATCTGCA
>JAKOXM010000292.1 GCA_029781095.1 Bacteroidota bacterium | reverse complement strand
CAGGATGATATCGGCAACTCACCCACCCAGCCCGCCGTGCTGAACGACGGCCCTTATAAAAACCAGCTGGTATTCGGTGACGTGTGCTACGGCGGCCTGCAGCGCACCTTTATGGAAAAGGTCAACGGCGATTATCAGGGTTGCGTATTCCGGTTTACGCAGGGCCTCGAAGGCGGCACCCACCGCCTCGTGTGGGGCCCCGACGGCGCGCTCTATATCGGCATGATCGGCAACCCCGGTAACTGGGGCCAGACGGGAAAATTCTGGTACGGTCTGCAACGCATGAAATATAACGGCCAGTCCACCTTCGAAATGCTTGCCGTCCGGGCAAAAACCAACGGCGTGGAAATCGAATTCACCGAACCCCTGCGGGATGGCGACGGCTGGGACCCGAAACATTACCTGCTGAAACAGTGGTGGTACAAACCTACCATCAACTACGGCGGCCCAAAGATGGACGAAGAAGAACTGACTGTCAGGTCGGCAAGCGTTTCGGCCGACCGTAAAAAAGTATTCCTCGAAATTCCGGGCATCAAGCCGCAACACGTCGTTTTTATTCATCTGCGTGACCTGCCCGTCAGCGACCTCGGCCACGAGATTTGGACAACGGACGCGTGGTATACCATGAACAGCATTCCCGCTGACGCAAATGGCGATGTAACAACCCGGCCCGCCTACACCGCTCCCGCAGATAACACTCTCACTGACAAGGAAAAATCCGCCGGCTGGCAACTCCTGTTCAACGGAAGCACGCTCGATGGCTGGCATTCTTACGGCAAAAAGGCCACCGGCAAGGACTGGATCATAGCGGACGGCGCCATCTACCTCGATACCAAGCCCAAAGCGGCAGGTGCATCGCAGCAGCGCGATGCAGGCGACATACTCACTGCTGTCGATTACCAGGATTTCGAGCTGGCACTCGACTGGAAGATCGGCGCCTGCGGCAATTCAGGCGTCCTGTACAACGTGGTGGAAGATCCGGCGAAATACGACTACATCTGGCAGACGGGGCCCGAAATGCAAATCCTGGATAACAGTTGCCACCCCGACAGCAAGTTTCCAAAACACCGCGCCGGCGACCTGTATGATATGCGGGAGTGCAAATATGTGACCGTAAAACCCGCCGGTGAATGGAATCACATCCGCATCATCAGTAAAGGCGGCAAAGTGGAACACTGGCTCAACAACCGTAAAGTCGTGATGTACGACATGAATGCGCCCGAATGGCAGCAACTCATCGCCGGCAGCAAATTCAAGGATATGCCGGACTTTGGCAAGGCCAGAAAAGGAAAGATCGCGTTGCAGGATCACGGCGATCCTGTATGGTTCAAGAATATTAAAATACGGAAACTGTGAATGAGTGGGTTGAGAAGGGTTGAGGGGGTTAATTTTTGAGGCAGTCATATAGGCTTATAAACTGTTTATAATCAATATCCTGGCTCAAAAATTAACCCCCGCAACTTTCTAACCCCCTCAACCCTTCTAAATCTCCTCAACTGCCCTCCAGGGCTCTACGATTGCTTTTTCGACCGGTAATAGATCACCTCTGCTTTTTCAATCGTGATCAGGGCGCCGCATCCGGCCTCCTCTATCAACTGGTTTGCCTTTTCCAGAAACCGCTCAATTTTATCGGCATGGTCCACTATCTCCACCACAACGGGCAGGTCATGCGACAGGTCGAGTAATTTGGCCGTGTGAATGCGGCTGCTTGCTCCGTAGGAAAGAATGCCCCGCAAAACGGTTGCACCGGCAATACCCTGCTTTTTGGCTGCGAAAACAAGGGCCTCGTACAAAGGCATATGGTGCGATTTGTCCAGTTCGCCGATAAAAATGCGCAGCAGTTTTGAATCGCGATCGAGTTCCATACCT
>JAKOXM010000287.1 GCA_029781095.1 Bacteroidota bacterium | reverse complement strand
AAGGCTTCGGCCTCGGCCTTTTCTACGTCAAAACGATGTGCAAGGAACACAAATGGAAACTCAATATTTTCAGCGAACCGGATAAGGGCACAACGATCGAGATCCGGATGCCGGTGGTAAAAGGCTGAATGTATGCATACCTTTCCGCTCAACGATTACACCATTTTCCTCGGCGACCTGCGCGAATCATTCTCAGAATGGCTTCATACGCGCGCTTATTCACAGGTGTGGGTACTGACCGACGAAAATACCCGCCGCTATTGTCTGCCTCTTTTTTCTGAAAAAACGGGCCTGCCCGCCGACCGGAATATCATTGAAATACCGGCCGGAGAGCACCATAAAACCATCGCTACCTGCGAACGCATCTGGCAGGCCATGCTCGACGCCCGGCTCGACCGTCGCGCGCTCGTCGTCAACCTCGGCGGCGGCGTGATCGGCGACATGGGCGGCTTCTGCGCCGCTACCTGGAAACGCGGCGTCGATTTCGTGCAGGCGCCTACTACCCTGCTGTCGATAACCGATGCGGCCATTGGAGGCAAACTGGGTATTGATTTTCAAAGCGTTAAAAACACAATCGGCGTTTTTCAAAACCCTGCCGCCGTGTTTGTCGACCCTGTTTTTTTGCAAACGCTGCCGGAGCGTGAATTGTGCAGCGGCTTCGCGGAAGTTATCAAACACGCCCTGATCGGCGACCCGGCTCTGTGGCGCCGGATTCAAAGTGACGGGGTGACTTGGAGTCACCCCGTCACGCACGACGACTGGATTGACGCCCTCCGGGCCTCCATCGCCGTAAAGGTCCGCGTCGTGCAGGAAGACCCATTCGAAAAAGGCCTCCGGGCCATTCTCAATTACGGCCACACCATCGGCCACGCGCTGGAAAGTTATTTTCTGGAAACCGAAGAACCGCTCACACACGGCGAAGCCGTGGCAATCGGGATGATCTGCGAAACCCGGCTCGACGATCCGGAAAAGGCCACGGCCATGGCAGCCATGATTTCCCGATATTTTCCGAAAGTCAATCTTCCGAAGATAGCCTTCGCCGAATTGTGGAAACTGATGCAGCAGGATAAAAAAAACGCGGCCGGCAGGGTGCGTGCAGCCATTCCCGGCGACGCGCCTTATACCATGAAAATACTGGAACCGGATCAGGAGGAAATTAATCGCAGCCTGCTGTTTTACAGCAATTTAACCTGGCCCTGACAGCTTTCCCCGACAAGACAGAAACCCTCATTCCGAAAATTCTCCAATTCTGAAAATTCCGATATGTTTACAGGCATCATAGAAACCCTCGGTATGGTAAAATCCATCGAAAAAGACCGCTCCAACGTCCATTTTACCATCGAAAGTCCGATTTCAAGTGAGTTAAAGATCGACCAGAGCCTGAGCCACAACGGCGCCTGCCTGACGGTGGTGGGCCTTGCCGCCGGCAGCCACCGAGTGACCGCCGTCGAAGAAACCCTGCGCCGTACCAACCTCGGCCAATGGACCGAAGGCACACTGGTCAACCTCGAACGCTGCCTCGCCATGGGCGGCCGGCTCGACGGCCACATGGTGCAGGGGCACGTGGATACCGTTGCCGAATGCACGGAAGCGCTGGATATGAACGGTTCCTGGCGATTTACCTTTCGCTACCAACCCACGCCCGAACACCTGCTCGTCGATAAAGGATCCGTATGCCTCAACGGCGTGAGCCTCACGGTCGTGGAGCCGCGCGACGACCTGTTTTCCGTAGCCATCATTCCCTACACCTGGGAACATACCAACTTCAAAACCCTGCGCCCCGGCGACGCGGTAAATGTGGAGTTCGATATTATCGGAAAATATATTTCCCGTTATCTTGCGCTGTACAAATGAAGACTTCCCTGTCATGCGCACTTTTAAACCCGCCCTGTTCTGCTGGCTGTTTTTTGCGGCAGGATTCCCCGTTTCCGCCCAGATCATTCGCGGCATAATCATCGATAAAGTAACGGAAGTGCCGCTGGCAGGCGCGCTTGTGGATTTGCCGGGGCTTGATGAACCCCGCGGCGCAGTCACGGATACCAACGGCTTGTTTGTTATACGCGATCTTGCCCCCCGCCGCTACGCCCTGCGCGTGCGCTACCTCGGTTATGAAGATGAATTGCTGCCCGACGTGCTGGTGACGGCAGGCAAAGACGCCGATCTGCGCATTTTAATGGAAGAAGGCGGGCAGGCGATACAGGCGGTGGTTATTTCGGGCACCAAAAAAACAAAGCCGGTCAACAAACTCGCCAAGGTAAGCGCCATTGCGCTCAACCCCGAGTCGGTAGCCCGCTACAGCGGCGGGCGCAGCAACATCGCCCGCATGGCGGCCAACTTTGCCGGCATAGGCGCTTCGGACGATTACCAGAACAACCTCGTTGTACGCGGAAATTCACCGACCGGCCTGCTGTGGCGTCTGGAAGGCGTGCCGATTCCCAACCCCAGCCATCTGGCTACCTATGGCAACAGCGGGGGCTCTTTCAATGCCTTGAATCCCAATTTATTAGGACAATCAGATTTCCTGACAGGTGCATTCCCGGCCGAATTTGGCAACACCATCGCTGGGGTGATGGACATGAATTTTCGGGCCGGTAACAAGGAAAAATACGAATTTACGGGGCAGATCGGCGCCTGGAGCGGCGTGGAAGCCACAGCGGAAGGCCCGGTTTGGCAACAGCAAAACGGCTCCTTCGTGGCCGGGTACCGGTACTCTTTCGTGGATTTGCTGCACGGCCTCGGCGCCAAATTCGGCGGCGGCTACGTGCCGCAGTACCAGGACCTCAACTGGAAAATCGACATCGGAAAAGGCCGGCACCGGTTCGACGTCTTTGGCGTCGCCGGGAAAAGCCACATCCTCGTGCGCGGAGAAGACGTGGACCCTGAAAACCCGTTCCATCCCCCTCTGCAGGATTCCGAACTGACCGGCTCCATGCTGGTCACCGGTCTCCGCCACCAGGTAATGCTCGATACCGTGTCGTATTTGCGCACGGTCGTGGCTTTCAGCGACAACCGGGTTGACAGCAAGGGATGGAATCTCGGCGCTAACGGCGACCGCGCCCTTTGGCTCGACGAAACCAACCGCGACCAAAGTCTGCGATTCTCTTCCGTATACCAGCGCCGGCATACAAAACGGCTGACCATCCGGGCCGGCTTTTTACTGCAGGACGCAGCAATTGATACCCGGCTGCTGACAAAACTGGAAACGCCCGACTTCATCCCCGTGCGCGACTACGACGGCAGCCTGTGGTTGCTGGAAGCCTTTGCGCAGGTGCAGTACAAAGTAAAAAAAAGGTATTCCGTCAATCTCGGCCTGCACAGCCAGTACCTGCCGTTGTCCGGTAAAACGACCCTCGAACCGCGTGCCGCGCTGAAATTGAAACTGCCGGACGGCAACGACGTAATTTTTGCCTACGGCTATCATGCGCAAACGCCCGCTTCAGCCGCCTTGCTGTTCACGACACCCGACGGCGCATCGCCCAACCACAAACTCGACTTTATGCGCAGCCACCAGGGCGTGGTGGCATGGGAGAAGAAATTTCAGGCAGAATGGCGCCTGCGGATCGAGTCCTATTTCCAATGGCAAACCCGCGTGCCCGTGCGCAGCCAACCCGACGGTTTTTCCCTGCTCAACTTCGGTTCCAGTTTCAGTCTGTGGGATTTTACAAACGTGGTGAGCAAAGGCAATGGAAAAAATTACGGCCTCGAATGCACGCTGGCCAAGGTTTACCGGCAAGGCTTTTACGCAATGTTTACCGCTTCGCTGTTCGAGTCGAAGTACCGCGGCAGCGACGGAATCTGGCGGAATACGGCCTTCAACAGCCGGTACATCTTCAACGCCCTGCTGGGCAAGGAATTTCCCCTGCAAAACCACTGGACGTTTACGACGGATGCCAAGATCAGCGCCGCAGGCGGTCGCTGGTACACGCCGTTCGACGTGGAGCAAAGCAAACTTACAGGAACGGAAGTGTACGACGAAACGCAGCCATACGTAGCGCAGTACCCGATGTTTTTTCGCCTCGACGCCAAGATCGGATTGCGATACGATGCCCGCCGGATCACCCACCACCTGTTGCTCGATTTCACCAACCTGACCAACCGGCGCAACGTATTCGCCTATCGTTTTTTCAGGGGCACGGATGCGATCAGCACCCAGTATCAACTTGGGTTTACCCCCGATTTCGTGTACCGGGTACAGTTTTAGGGAAAGAAAAACACCTAAAATTTTTCAAACAGCCACCACACCGGGCGGCTGCGCTTGACAACTTTGTAATTGCTGGAAATGAACTGTCCGATGTGTGCAACGGCCTCGTCGGGGTCGTCGGTAAACAGCAGGTGGTTCATGTCTTCCGGTGAAATAGTGCCCTGTTCCGCCATAAATTGCAGGTATTCACGCAGTGGTTTGTAAAATTCAGTCCCCATCACCACGATCGGAAAATCGTCGATTTTTTTGGTCTGCACCAGCGTAAGCGTTTCGAAAAATTCATCCATTGTGCCGAAACCGCCCGGGAAAATGACAAAAGCATAAGAATATTTGACCAGCAGCACCTTTCGCACAAAGAAGTAGCGGATTGTCACGAATTTATCGAGGTAAGGATTCTCCTTCTGTTCGTGCGGCAGCAGGATATTGCAACCAATCGAGCGTCCGCCTGCTTCACGCGCACCGCGATTGGCAGCCTCCATGATGCCCGGGCCTCCCCCGGTGAGAATCGCAAGACCCAGGTTGTCGGCAATGCGCGCACTCAACCGGCGTGCGGCTTCATAGTGCGGGTGGCCTTCCTTGAAACGCGCTGAACCGAATACCGTGACGCAGGGACCGATAAAATGGAGGCCGCGAAACCCCCGCAGAAATTCCCAAAAAACCTGGATGGCAAACCATAACTCGAAGCGCCGGCTTTTGGGGCCTTCGAGAAACATGGGCTCTTTGGGATCGATCAATCGTTTTTGTTTAGCCATTGTTTATGATGAAATTTTCAGGGACCAAACTACAACCTTTCTCTAATTCAGGGGAATAGGCGGGTTAAGCGTACCTTTGCAAGCCCATTGCTGACATTGCTTTATTATTTCTTTGCCGGCGCTGCTGCAAACCCGGTATACAAGAGTGAGATTTTGTTTATTAATTAATTGTAAATCAATTAATTAAATCCATAAACTGAACTCTATCGCTCTATTCGCAATGACAAAAATGAGGGAATAAGACCAATTTTATGGCCGATCAGAACTTTGTAGATTACGTCAAGATCATGTTCCGTTCCGGAAAGGGCGGCGCAGGAAGTGTGCATTTTTATCGCGGTCCTGCCATGCCCAAGGGTGGACCTGACGGCGGCGACGGCGGCCGTGGAGGCCATATCATTCTAAAAGCCGACCCGCAGGAGTGGACCCTGTTGTCGCTGAAATTTACCAAACACATTTTTGCGGAAGACGGGCAAAGCGGCCGGGGCGGGCTCAAAACCGGCAGCGATGGCAGCGACGTCATTGTAAAAGTACCACTGGGCACGGTGGCACGCGATGCCGAAACGGGTGAATTCCTGCTCGAGATCACAGAAAAAGACGATATAAAAACCCTGTTGCCCGGCGGTCGCGGCGGCAAGGGCAACAACTTTTTCAAGACTTCCACCAACCAGACACCGCGTTACGCACAGCCCGGCGAGCCCAATATTGAAAAATGGATCATCCTGGAACTCAAGGTATTGGCGGATGTGGGACTTGTCGGTTTTCCAAATGCCGGCAAAAGCACCTTGCTCAGCGCCGTCACTGCCGCCAGACCGAAAATAGGTGACTACGCGTTTACCACCCTCGTGCCGCAGCTTGGTATCGTAAAAGTGCGCGAAGGCCAGACGTTCATCATGGCCGATATACCGGGTATCATCGAAGGCGCGCACGAAGGTCGCGGGTTGGGGCATCGTTTTCTGAGGCACATCGAGCGAAACAGCGTGCTGCTCTTTATGATCCCCGCCGACACAGAGCGCGTAATCCGCGACGAGTATGAAATATTGATCAACGAACTCGAAGAATTTAACCCGGAATTGCTGGACAAGCCCCGGCTGCTGGCAATCTCCAAGTGCGACCTGATCGACGGCGAACTGGAGAAGATGCTGCGGGAAACGCTGCCCGAAGGAATACCTGTTGTGTTTATTTCCGCTATTACCAACAAAAATCTGGGGCAGTTGAAAGATATGCTTTGGAAGATGCTGAATGCGGAATAAGACCGCCACGAACTACAAAGCACCGTATTTTTCCAGCAATCCGCCCAGCGCTTTCGCATCCGCCGCGATATGATCGGCGCCGCAATCGAGCAGATGCGCCTCATGTCCGTCGAAAATGTGGGCGGCGCCGAGAAAACCCACCACACGCAGTCCGGCTTTCTTTGCCGCCGTCACACCCGTCGGGCTGTCTTCCACCACCAGTGTTTCGGAAGGATGGAGTTGCAGTTTTTCAAGGGCGTATTCGAATACGTCGGGGTGGGGTTTCGGGCGTTCTACCTGTTCGGCCGAGAATATTTGCCCGTCGAGCGCATGGCGAAGGCGCACCCTGCGCAGGCAGCGCTCCACGTGTCCGACGCTGCCGTTGGACACCATGCTTTTAGGCGTTTTCAGGTTTTTAAAAATAGCGGGCATGCCTGCAATGGCACGCAGGTCACGTTTAAATCCGGTTATATGCAGCGCGCGCAATTGCTCGAAATAATCATCCGCCACCTGTATGCCATATTCCCGGTGGATGATTGCGAGAATATCGCGTTCGAGCAGACCGGGGAAGCGACGGCTGTACTCTTCTTCTCCCATCCGGAATCCATAATTTCTCAGCAGGCTCAGCGTGGCGCGCACCGCAATGATCTCCGAATCGACGATAGTGCCGTCGTTATCGAAAAGAACGTGTTTTAACATAGTTGCAAAAGTAGCATGGGTTTATCCCAAATTTATTCCCGCATAAACGACGCGCAGACTGGGTCCAAATCTGCGGTAATCTGCGACATTTTTCTGCGCAATCTGCGGGAAATACTTTACGATAGCAGCATTTGCAACATTCCGGCTGACGGTGCGCTCAATGCTTGTGAAATTGTCTGACGGTCATTTCTCCACCCGTTGTGAGCCGTAGCGTATAAATACCTTCCGGCAAGCGGGCAACATTCAGCGCGTGATCAGCAATCTCTTCCGGCAATTCCCCTGACAATACCAGGCGCCCGGCCGGATCGAATACGTCAAAAACAGCGGATTCTTCGGAAGGTTTTTCCAGTTGAATGTTTAACACATCACTTGCAGGCTGAGGGAACAAGCGGAGCTCGCCGGCAATATGCGCGACCGCTGCAACAACCGGGCTATATGAATATGCGTCATCAAGGTCGACCTGTCGCAGCCGGTAGTAATTGATGCCGGACAAGGGGTACCCGTCGGTGAATTCGTAATCATGCGGTTCATAAGTAGTGCCCGCGCCCGGAACCCGCCCGATTTCGGTAAAAGCGCGACCGTCGGCGCTGCGTTCGACGGAAAAATGGTCATTGGCCGCTTCTGTGAAAGTGCGCCAGGATAGATGAACTTGATTTTCATCCGCTACCGCTTTGAGGGAGGCCAGCCTGACAGGAAGAACCGTTGCCGCTGAAATTTTTACGTCATCGATCCGGTAGTTTCCGGCGAAATTGTCACAGGGAACATTGCCGACATTAGTGGTATAAGACCATCTTATGCTTAGCCCGGGTTGCCCTTCTGTTTCGACGGGGAGCGTCGCAGATGTAAAGAGGGACCAACTTGTACCTGCTGCGGCAGAATTGTACGATATAGTATTCCAGCTTGCGCCATCGGTACTCCACTCAAGCGACACGTCGGGGGTAAACGCATTCGTGCGACGATGCCCGAAGCTGATCGTCAACCCTTCCGTACTCATCGTTGATATGCCGTCTACCTGGAAACTTCTGAATTCTCCGTCAGGGATGCAGTTTCTGGCTGTTAAGTTGTTTCCTCCGGAAGCGCCGGCATACCCGCCTGAAGGGGAAGTATTACCGGTAAATACCTGACTCGAATTGGCAAACCAGCCGGGAGGAAGATCGGGAGAAGCTGCGCCGTTGAATGTCTGGGTATAAATGACCGTTTGTGCCGCGGTCGGCGTAAGGGCAATACTACCAAAGAGTATTGCATGCAAAATGCTTCGCATATGCCTAGGTTTGTTGAAAATTATATTTTAAATTCACCCTATTGAAAGGGTCAACAAAAATAAACAAATGCGAATTGCACGCGTATTATTTCCCGGTTAATTTTAGTGTTAATTTAAAACCGGAAGGCAGATAGCCAGACGCAAAAGCAAGCTGTTTTGGCTTGTGTTCGTTCAATTTGTCATCCGGTGTTCCCGCCGACTTTTTCCAGCTTAGGATTCATCACCGAAAACCACGCGGGAGGCAGCAATGCCAGCAACACGCTCGCGGGATAGCCGAACGGCAATTGCGGGCTTTCGTCCATGTGCCGGAGCACCTGGTATTTGCGCGTGGATTTGTAGTGGTGGTCGCTGTGACGCGTGAGTTCATAAAGAAAGATACGGCCCAGTTCGTGGTCGCTGTTCCAGGAATGCACGGGTGATACGGGTTCAGGCCGGCCCGGCGCCAGCATGCGACGGCGCAGGCCGTAATGCTCCACGTAATTGATCGTTTCCAGCAGCAGGATACCGATCAGTCCGACGAAAACGGCGCCAAGGAGCCCTTTCCAGCCCAGCAGGAACAAAATACCGGCAAGCCACGCGGATTGGTATACGGCAAATTTCAGCATGTCATTATGCCGGCTCCATACCGGGATTCCTTTTTTCTCCAGACGCTCCGATTCCAGTGCCCACGCACTCCGCCAGCTGCCGGTGATGGAACGCAGCCAGAATTCGTACACGTGTTCGCCGCGGCGCGCCGAGGCGGGGTCCTTGTCTGTCGCCACATTCTTGTGATGGCCCCGGTTGTGTTCGATGAAAAAATGCTGGTACAGGGCGGGCAGCAACATCCATTTGGACAGGCCTTGCTCCAGCGGATTACTGCGGTGACCTAGTTCATGCGCAACGTTGATGCCATTCGCGCCAACGATGATACCCGTGCCGAGCGTAAGGCCGAGCAGTTCCGGGATGCTGAGCGACTGATGCGTTATAATGTACAAATACCAACCGACGATACCGAACAGCAAGGGTGCATTGAGATACAGCAGCCAATCGAAAAAAGGTCGCCCGGAGCGATCTTTTTCGGCATCGGCCGGCACATTGGCCGTGGAAAAAGGCAAAAGCATTTCGGTAACCGGGATGATCAGGAATGCCAGGATTACCGTTGCCCAGGACGACAATCCCTGCCACGTCAGAGCCAAAAGAGCGCTTGCGGGCATCAGGTAGGCGAGGAGGTATTTCAAATCTTTCATAGTCGCGGTTGTGGATTTGAATGGAAAGGGTTGTCAAATATGCGGGAAAAACCTTATCGCCATTAAAAAATGACGGATGAACTGCCGTTGCTATCTTTTTCTCCGCCAATCGTCGAAGCCTTCCAATGGGTATCTTTCCTTAAACTTTTCGGCTCCGAGCGTCTCGCGCTGGTAACTCATAACCCCCTGATTTTAAAAATAAAACATCACGCCTGCTCCAAAATAAACCCCGCATCAATTTTCAGCACGGAGTGCAGGCGCTTGGCCAGGTCCATATTGACTTTGCGCTTGCCCTGCATCACTTCAGAGAGGCGGGTGGCAGAAATTCCCAGCAAGGCGGCAAGGTCTTTTTGCTTCAGTTTTTGCTCGTACATTTTCAACTGGATCATCTCGATCAGTGTCTGCGGCTGACGAATGGGCATCAATGGGATGTTGTCTTCCCAGGCTTCGGCCAGCAGGGACAAACGCTGCAACGCATTCTGTTCTTCCGAAGGAAGGCTCTGAAAACCCCCGCCACGCGTGGCCTTTTGCAGATAGGTTTCCACTTTATCCATAACCTGCCGGTATTCTTCTTCCGAATTGATTTTGTATTTCATTGTTGTGTATGTTAGATGCTTGCCGCATCAATTTTATCGTATTCTGCATGGGTGCCCATAAAACGTATGTAAATCGTCCGTTTGTTGAAAAATATCATGACTACAAGGCCGTAATGGTTGCCCCGGATATTGAACACAAAACGGTCATTGCCAACATAATCCGCTGTGCCAAATACCTTTTTTACCTCAGCCGGACTATTCCAGTCCTGCTCCTTAACGAGCACATACCATTTGTTTAATGCATCAATGGCATCAGGATGTCTTAAGCCAAACTCCCGGAGAATTGTTTTGCTGATAACAACCATTTTGAGGGGCAATCTAATATACAAAAGTAAAATAAAATTACACAAACCAAAACTTCATTAAAAATAAAAAACCGGCTGCCCGCGCACCTCACGCGAACAGCCGGTAACGCCAACCTCCGGTTGGCAGGCTCTTTTTTAAATCTACTATGCCAACCGGAACTTGGCGTTACTTTACTCCGAAGTCCTTCCGGATCTTGTTCAGCGCGCTGCCCGACCTCACCCACTCGATCTGTGCATCGTTGTAGGTGTGGTTCACGTCGAAAGTTTCGCTTTTGCCGTCGGCATGGTCGAGCCGAATCTGGAGAGGCTTGCCGGGGGCAAACTTGTCGAATCCAAGGATGCTCACCTTGTCGTCCTGCCGCACCTTGTCGTAGTCGGCCGGGTTGGCGAACGTGAGCGCCAGCATACCCTGTTTTTTCAGGTTGGTCTGGTGGATGCGCGCAAAGGATTTGACCACCACGGCTTTCACGCCGAGGTAGCGCGGCTCCATGGCGGCGTGTTCGCGGCTGCTGCCCTCACCGAGGTTTTCCTCACCGAAAATGATGGTGCCGATGCCTTTTTTCTGATACACCCGTGCAGAGGCGGGCACTTCCATGTACTCGCCTTTTTCGAGGTTGAGCACCTTGTTGCGCTCGTCGTTGAAGGCATTGGTGGCGCCGATATAGCAGTTGTTGGAAATATTTTCAAGGTGACCGCGGTATTTCAGCCAGGGACCGGCCATCGAGATATGGTCGGTGGTGCACTTGCCTTTGGCTTTGATGAGCACGCGCATTCCCTGCAATTCTTCATTGCTGATGGGCGTGAAAGGCTTGAGCAGTTGGAGGCGCTCCGATTTCTTGTCGACGGCTACCTTGACGGTGCTGCCGCGTTTGGCGGGTTCGATGTAGCCTGCGTCTTCCACGGCGAAGCCTGCCTTCGGCAGTTCGATACCTTTGGGCGGGTCGAGTTTGACAGCCTCGCCTTTCCTGTTGATCAAAACGCCTTTTTTCGGATTGAACGTAAGATCACCTGCAATTGCGAAGGCCGTCACGATCTCAGGCGATGCCACGAAAGCGTGCGTGTTCGGATTGCCGTCGTTGCGGCTGGTGAAGTTGCGGTTGAACGAGGTCATGATCGAGTTGGCGCGCTTCGAGTCGTCGATGTGCCGGCTCCACTGACCGATGCAGGGGCCGCAGGCATTGGCAAGCACCACCCCGCCGATGGCGGAAAAATCATGGAGCAGGCCGTCGCGCTGGGCGGTGAAGCGGATCTGCTCGGAACCCGGAGTGATGGTGAATTCAGCCTTCACTTCGAGGTTTTTGTCTTTGGCCTGGCGGGCGATACTGGCCGCGCGGGTCAGGTCTTCGTAACTCGAGTTGGTGCAGGAGCCGATGAGGCCGACTTCCAGCCGGGCCGGGTATTTGTTTTTCTTGACGGCTGCTGCAAATTTGGACAGCGGCCAGGCGAGATCGGGCGTGAAAGGACCGTTGATATGCGGCTCCAGTTTGCTCAAATCGATCTCGATCACCTGGTCGAAGTATTTTTCCGGGTTGGCATAGCATTCGGCGTCGCCGGTGAGATAGTCGGCCACTTTATTGCACATCGTTGCCACCTTGGAGCGACCCGTTGCCTTCAGGTAACGCGCCATGCTCTTGTCGTAGCCGAAAGTGGAAGTCGTGGCCCCGATCTCGGCGCCCATGTTGCAGATGGTGCCTTTGCCGGTGGCGCTTATGCTTTGTGCGCCGGGCCCGAAGTATTCCACAATGGCGCCGGTGCCGCCTTTAACGGTCAGGATGCCGGCCACGGCGAGGATCACGTCTTTCGGCGAGGTCCAGCCGCGCAGTTTGCCGGTGAGTTTTACACCGATCAGTTTGGGCATTTGCAATTCCCAGGCCATGCCGCTCATGGCATCCACTGCGTCGGCGCCGCCGACACCGATGGCTACCATACCCAGGCCGCCGGCGTTCACCGTATGCGAGTCCGTGCCGATCATCATGCCGCCGGGAAATGCATAGTTTTCCAGAACGATCTGGTGGATGATGCCTGCGCCCGGCTTCCAGAACCCGATACCGTATTTCTGGCTGACGGAGGAGAGAAAGTCGAACACCTCCTTGTTTTTACTCAATGCTACTTCCATGTCTTTGGCCGCGCCCACTTCGGCAGTGATCAGGTGGTCGCAGTGAACAGTACTGGGTACGGCAACTTTTTTGCGGCCGCAGGTCATGAACTGGAGCAGGGCCATTTGGGCGGTTGCATCCTGCATGGCCACGCGGTCCACCTGGAAAAAGACATAGTCCGAGCCGCGCTTGTGATCGGCCAGGGGGCTGTCGTGGTGCAGGTGCGCAAAAAGGATTTTTTCAGAAAGCGTAAGCGGGCGTTTGAGTTTTGCTTTGGCAGCATCCACGCGGGCAGGGTAGTTTTTGTAAAACTCCCGGATCATTTTCAGGTCGAAAATCATAATTATAACGGTAGACGGTTGACGATAGACGGTTGATGGTACCGGTTGCCGGTATTGGCTGCCTGCCAACGGCCGGCGAAGGCGCGCAAAGTTAGAAAATACGGCAGAAAAGATACTTTTTTGAACACATTTTGCCGCCCGGAGTTGATTTTCCGGCTTGCTTTTTCTGCGCTTATGCGGGGTTTGTCTTCCGCAATGCCAATTGCGTCCACACCGCCAGGCCGGTTTCAAGCGCCGCAAACAGAATCAGGGGTTTTTCGCCCAGGTTGAACAATACCAGGGCCACCAGTCCGGCACAAAAACCATATCGCCCCCAGACGGATACTTTAAAAAACGGCAATACGCTGTTTTTGGTCATTACCCAGTAATAGGAAGCGAGCACCAGGGCGAGTAGTCCGATGATGCGAATCCAGACATCGTCTACAGGTTGCATGCCCAATACCTGCAGTATTACATTGGGCATAAAAAGGAAACCGGTACCGGCTAAAACCATGTATGCGATCTGGGCATACATCGAGTTGCTTACGTTTTTCATAAAAGGTTGGGTTGGCGCAGTGAATACGAAAGGCCTGCATCGTTTAAGGTCACAATTTTCAAAAAAAGATGTTTTTTAGTGTCTTATTCCCCTCTCAAAAGATGTTTACGGGAAAAAAACGCACAGGCAGGCTTTTGCTCAAATCGTGCATTCCGTAAAATTGCGCTTTCCGGTCGGCAGCATTAATAACATCAGGTGTATCTTCATGGCCTGACTCAGTAACCTAATCTTTTTCTCGTGAACTTAATATCCGGATTTATGAAAAACCGATACCTGCCCTTTATCCTCCTGCTGTTTTCCGCCTTTTTTGGTAAAAACCTTGCCGCACAAAACAATTTTACCGTACAGATCGTCGGCCCCGACATCCTTTGTATCGGGCAATGCGACACCTTTGTAGCCGTTACAACCGGAGGGCCCACGCCCGCCGGGCAGATTATATGGACTGTGGATGGCCAGACGATAAGCACCATCGATAGCGGGCTTTACCTGTGTGCCCAGAGCCTGGGGCCGGGCACGCATGTCATTACGGTGATCATATTTGGCCCCAACGGCGGCACTGCCGAAGCCTCGCATATCGTCACAGTGGTCTTTAGTCAGCCCCTAAAAATTGTGTCAAGCAATACGGCGCCCTGCAATGCCGACAGCCTCAGCAACCCGGACAATGCCTGCGAAAAGGTATGCCCCAACACGACGGTGACCTATTCCGTGACGACAAGTGGCAACCCCGGCGGTACGATGTCGCCTGTCACATGGCAGGTAACGGGGGCAAGCAGTTATACCGTCAATCCGCCTTTTTTCAACTCCGTTACGGTCACCTGGGGCGGCCCCGGCCTCGGCTCGGTGGTTGTTTTTACCAATCAGACAACGGGCTGTTCCGGAGAAGATGCCCTTTGCGTGACGATCATCAGCCAACCGGTCGCCAAATTTACATCCGATCCGCTGGCGGTGTCCGATACCATCCAGGTGTGCAAGAACCAGACGGTTTATTTTGAAAACCAAAGTACCGGCGCTGACAACATAGAGTGGTTTTTCGACGACGACCTTTCCACTTCGCTCCTGCTCAACCCCCAACATTCGTACCCGACGCCGGGAGTATATACCGTCCGGCTGATCGCCCGCAGCGATTGTTTGTGCTCGGACACGATAACGGCATACGTGCGGGTGCTCGACGCAGTAGCGCCCATGCTCGATTGCGTTGGCACCATTTGCCCCGGCGAAACGGTCACATATACCGCCTCCAATGCCTGCCCGCCTTACAACTGGACAGTGACGCCCAACGGCACGGTGATCACCGGAGGCAATTCCAATACCGACAGCATCGCCATTCAATGGAATGCGGGACCGGAAGGCATTATCACCCTCGGCGCGCA
This sequence comes from Bacteroidota bacterium, assembly GCA_029781095.1. GTDB lineage: Bacteria > Bacteroidota > Bacteroidia > Chitinophagales > Saprospiraceae > M3007. The sequence goes on along the minus strand of JAKOXM010000287.1, from coordinate 1,314 downwards.
AGCCTGTTCCGGAAATATCTGCCCCCTTCCGGTATCTGTGCACGTACCCGTCATCTCTGACGATGCGGAAATTCAGGGCGAAGACCAGGTATGCCCGGCTTCGGTGGAAGTATACACCATCGAACCGTATGGAGGTACCGATTTCGTTTGGACGCTTTCCGGCGGTGGGACCATCCTCGAAGGGCAGGGCACCAACCGCGTCACGGTAGAATGGTCGTCGGGACCAAACTCCGCTACAACATACTGGTTATCTGTTGTTTATAATAATTGTTATCTCGGTTGCGGCGGACAGGACTCAATCGCCGTAAGAATATTGTCGTCATTCGTACTGACCGGTCCGGCAGAACTTTGTGAAAACGCCAACGGAGATTTTACTTCAAAACTGACGTCCAATGCCCAGAACCTGCCATGCAACTGGACACTTTACGCACCCGACGGTTCCGTTTCGTGGACCTCGCCTGCGCCGGCAGCGGCCGTGTCGGCGCCTTTTGACAGCGGCGCAGGTATTTATCGTATGGTAGCGGCGCCGAACGACCCGACCCAAAGTTGCTCCGATCAGGCCGACTGGGCTGTGAACGTGGCTCAGCAACCCGGCAAGCCGGCAGGCGTTGCCGGAGAAAAAAATATTTGCCCCGGCACCACCTATACATATGAAGCCACCGGTGTGATACCGACGAATAAAATCCGCTGGACGGTGCAGAACGGCGCGGGAGCGCCTGTCGTTTCCTTCGGAAAAAAGATCAACGTAACCTGGGGCAACGTTGACCCGCGCTGGATTTCAGCTACTCAGGTATCTACAGACGGGTTGAATTGCAGCTCGGATTCGACACTGCTCACGGTGCAAAACATAGCCATGGTTGCCATCAACGGCGTATCGGTTGTGTGTGAAGACGCGACAAACGCCTATTCAATTTTACCCCTTGAAAACGTTGATATTCAGTGGAATATATCACCTTCCACCGCCGGTTCGGTCGCCAGCGGGCAAGGCAGCAGCAACGTGGACATATTCTGGACGGAAGCCGGCGGCCACGTCGTGTCCATCAATGTCTGCGGCCAGGCAGCTACATTCCCCGTCACGGTAATTGCCCTGCCCGATCCGATGGCGCAATACGCGCCCAATGTGTGCCCGGGCAAGGTGGCGCCCGTACAAACGGCCACCCCGTTCAGCGATTACTCCTGGCGCGACGCCTCCGGTGCTGAAATCGCCACGACCGCAACCACCAACCTCGCCGCCGGAAGTTATTCCGTGCAGGTGGAAGATGCGCTCGGGTGCAAAGGCCCCGAGGAATTCACCATCGATCTCAGCCCCAAACC
>JAKOXM010000276.1 GCA_029781095.1 Bacteroidota bacterium | reverse complement strand
GCATGTAAATTATGGTTCAACGATGGTAAGAACAGCGACGGCAAAACCATCTCCAACCCTAATATAGGATATGGATTTTACACCATAAAATATGCAGATGGAACAACCAGAGAGTTTTACGAAATCGGTTTGAGTGCAAATACAACCGGAATCTCCGTCTATATCCTTGGCATCAAGGATAAAACATACCTGGCCGAAACGTTTGGAAAAAAACTTGGAAAGGCAAGCGTGACAGGGTATTGCATTAAGTTCAAAACGCTGAAAGATATAAATATCGATATACTTGAAGCGGCAATACGATACGGGTTTGAGGCGCAATCCTGATACGGCACCACGTTTTGCAGAGATACAAACGAACAAGGAAGTTGACCCAATCCCGGACCCCGATTCCGGTTTACCCGAATTTCCATGCCATTTTGGACATGCAGGGGGTGGAAGCAGAAGACAGGCACAGATTTCTAAAGGCTCCCGTCTTATTCCTGGCAGCGCTATAGAACTGTTCTTTCATGCTTCATGAAAAAAAATAGCCGGAATTTCGGGATACTGCTTCCGCTTCCCCTAACTTTAGGAGGTCGATTCCCGTTGAGTGCATGTTTAAATTTTAGTGCCGCATGAAACAAAATTTGCCGCTTGTAATCCGGTGACTAAAATTTAAACACGCTCTTATCTTTCCGGTCACTTAACACAACAAAAATGAGCGTTTCCCAGTCGGATCTCCTTTCTGAATGCAGGTCCCTTATCGAGCAGCAACGTTTTGCCGAAGCCGTCAGCAAATTGCAGGACGCAACTTCCGGCATACCTTCCGCCGAAAGGCAGGCCGCGCTTGGCCTGGCCTATTTTCATCAGGAACAATACGGGCTGGCATCTGCGGCCTGCGAAGAGGCCGTCCGGCTGGACCCCACCCGGGCCGAATGGCAGGAACTATGGCAGCAGGCCCGGTACAACGATCTGGCGGAAGTAAATGTGCCGGTGCCGGATGTCTATTACTTCGAGCGCGGGCCATTGTTGCAGCCGCCCACGATCGAGGCAGGCGTTTTGCCTGCGCCGCCGCCACCTCCACCTCCGCCCGGAGGCATCATGCAAATCAGAACAGCCCTTGGCAATGGCCTTGGCGAGGTCGCTACCGCGATCATGGAATTCCTGTCGCGGAGTTGGGGCTCGATCGCCGGCTACCGCGACCGTATCTGGACCAACTGGTATCGCCGTCCTTTTTTACTCGGCATTCTGACGCTGGCCTATATGCGTGAGAAGCTGAATGCCAACAACCTGAAATCGACCTATCCGGAGGGCGCGCTGGTCGGTTTCCAGGCAGCGGGCCAGACGCCACCGGAAGGCAGCACGCATTTTCGGACGGCCAACGGCAGCTGGAACAACCTGGAAAACCCGATGGAAGGCGCTGCCGGTACGCGCTTCCCCAGGAACGTCGGAAACGAAGCCGTCCGACCCCAGACGGGCGAAGAGCTCATGACGCCCAATCCGCGGGAAGTGAGCCGTAAGTTGCTCACCCGGGGAGAAAAGATGAAAGAAGTGCCTTTTTTGAATTTGCTGGCCGCGTGCTGGATACAGTTTGAAAACCACGACTGGATCAACCACGGGGAAAACGCCCCGACCGACCTGTTCGAGATTCCGTTGCAGGATGACGACCCGGCCCGGAAAAAATTCTGGCAGACCAAGATCCTCGTGCCCAAAACGCAACCAGACCCCACGCGTATGCCGGATGGTGAAATAACACCGGTCACTTTCATCAACGAGGTCACCCACTGGTGGGATGCCTCGCAGATCTACGGCAGCAACCAGGCCAGGGTGAACCAACTGCGCAGCGGCGTGGACGGAAAGTTGCGCCTGAACGCCGACGGTACGTTGCCTCTGGATAAGAAGAAGATCGAAGAAACGGGCTTTTCGCGGAACTGGTGGGTAGGGTTGGCCATGCTGCACAATCTCTTTGCCCGTGAACATAATGCGATCTGCGACCACCTCAAGGCCGCCTATCCGGATTGGGACGACAACCGTTTGTTCAACGTGGCGCGACTAATTAATGCAGCGGTGACCGCCAAGATCCATTCCGTGGAGTGGACTCCGGCCATACTTGCCAATAAAACACTTGATAATGCGCTGAACGCCAATTGGTACGGTCTGCTCACCAATCTTTTCCACAAGGGGACGCACCGCAAGACCGTGGCGGGCATCAACGTCCGCAACCCGGAACTTGGCGGCGTGGTAGGCAACCCCATCAACAAGCACGGGTCGCCTTTTGGTCTGAGCGAAGAATTCACCGAAGTGTACCGCCTGCATTCCCTCCTGCCGGAGACACTGCATATCCGGAAGATAAATGAAGACGGGATGGAGGAAATACCTTTTGTAAAGACCCGCCAGGCCGGTTCGGCCAAACTGACGCAGCGGGTGCCCATGGCCAATCTGTTCTATTCATTCGGCAACCAGCATCCAGGGCAACTGGTGCTGAACAACTACCCGAAATTCATGCAGGAGCTGAGCATCCCGTTCAATCCCATGTTCGACCTCGGGGCCGTAGATATTCTGCGTGCCCGCGAACGCGGCGTGCCCAGGTACAATGAGTTCAGAAGACAACTGGGACTCAATCCGATCACGCGCTTCGAAGACCTCACGGACGATACCCGGCAGGTGCAGCAACTCAAGGAAGTGTATGGAGACCAACCGGAAGATGTGGAAAAACTGGACCTGATGATCGGCACCCTGGCGGAAGGCCACCGGCCCAACGGATTCGGCTTCGGGGAGACCATGTTCCAGATATTCATCCTTAATGCCACCCGCCGCCTGCAGGCGGACAGGTTCTACACCACTTGTTACACGGAGGAGTATTACACGAAGGAAGGGCTGGAGTGGATCGACCGCACCGACTTTAAGACCGTCATCCTGCGGCACTATCCGGAACTGGCCAAAACCGGCCTGGCCAATGTGAAAAACGCCTTTGAACCCTGGGATACGGACCGGCAACTGGACCCGGCCCGGCATCCGCTGCGGGGCTGGGACAAGTCTCTCAAACCCGATCCCTGGAAGGGGGACGCGTATCGGTGAAAGAAGGTCCGAAATCTCTTCGACCCCGCTGCGCATGGACCTCTCCTGCAAAATTGCCGGAGCGTTCATCCCCGGTTTCAATCAGCAAAAATCACTTATAGCCATGTCAACCAACACCAACTGGAAACAAGACATCCGCTATCTCGGCGGGAGCGCCGAAAAAGAGGCGGAGATTATCCTGAAATTTGGAAAAGACATCCGCGAAGCGGTCCACGCTTCTGCAAAGAAGCGAAATGCCCCTCCCATCCGACCGCAGCACGCCAAGCAACTCGCCGGGATCAGGCGGGCGGAATTCCGGGTCAGTCCTGATATTCCCGCCGATCTGCAGTATGGTTTCCTGCAACCGGGTCGCGTCTTTCCGGCCTGTGTGCGCTTTTCAAACGCTGCCGGAGAAATCCGCCTGTCCGATGCGAAAGGCGACCTGCGCGGAGCGGCCGTGCGGGTACTGCCCGATACGGGCCCTGCGCACGACTGGCTGATGACCAATGCCGAGCAGCACCACGCCAAGGACGCTATCGGAGCGATGGCTACCACGCTGGCTTTTGCCCCGGGATCATGGGCTACGGATGTGCTGGAAGCACTTTTTGGCAACGCGGCAACATTCCCGGCCGCGGTGGGCCGGATCAGCGGTATCGCCGACCTGTTGGCCGGTATACGCCGGCTGGTTTTTCAGATGGGGCCGGCCGAAACCCTCCAAATCCTCCGGACGCTGACGCGCCAGACCAAGCGCCCCATGCCCAGTCTGGCCATGGAGACTTTCTGGAGCCGCGCGCCCGTGGCCATTGGCCCCGTAGCCGCCAAATACCTGCTGCGGCCGCAACTGCCGAAAGCCGCCGGCCCCACGCCCGACAGCCTGCACGACGAACTGGCCCAACGTCTCCTGCAAGGACCGGTGATCTATGATCTTTGCCTGCAGCGCTACCGGGACCCCGAAAGCACCCCCATCGAAAATGCCCGCCCGGCCTGGGCAAGCCCCCACGAAAAAATTGCCGAACTGGTGCTCCTGCAACAGGATCTGAACGATGACACGGGTCAGGCAGACAGCCGCTTCGTTCAGATGCAGGCGTACAACCCCTGGCAGGTGAATACGCCGGATTTTGTGCCCATCGGCAATATGAACCGGGCGCGGAGATCGGTGTATGCGGCCAGCGCTGCGGAACGGCAGGAACAGAACCAGACCCCAGCGTAAATTGGTGAAATTAACTTTCGTGTCCCGCAGTGACAGGCAGGGTAACCGGAACAATTAACTTGAAAAGCATCTGATACATGCTACTAAGTCCATGATCCTGATGTGGCACAACGTGTAGCCCAACCGTTGGCGGTAATGAAAAAGATAATAGTCATGGAAAAATTAAGTCATACGCAAATTGAGAAATTCATAGAGTTTGGCTATGTAAAAATTGAAAATGCTTTTTCACGGGATATTGCAGATTCCTGTCGCTCGATTTTATGGGAAACCATTCAGATGGACCCGGACAAGCCCGAAACCTGGACACAGCCCGTCGTCTGGGTCGGCGAACTCGGCCACGAACCTTTTGTAAAAGCCGTAAACACCACCCTCTTAACCAACGCCTATCGGCAACTGGCTGGTGACAACTGGTTGCCACGTATGACGATGGGTAGTTTTCCCATCCGGTTCCCAAGCAACGACATTTCTAATGATACCGGCTGGCATGTTGACGCCAGTTTTCCGGGAGATAGTCCGGACAATTATCTCGACTGGAAAATAAATATCAATAGCAGGGGAAGGGCGTTGCTAATGTTGTTTCTCTTCTCAAATGTTTCAGAACAGGATGCACCGACCAGAATAAAAGAGGGTTCGCATCTGGATGTGGCAAAACTAATCGCATCGCGGGGCGAGGAAGGTCTCGCGTTTATGCAATTGGCAGAAAATCTCGACAAGATACCTGAACGAAAAGAAGTAACCGCCACAGGAAATGCAGGGACGGTATATCTGTGCCATCCTTTTTTAGTTCATGCGGCGCAGCAGCACAGGGGCAAGACACCCAGGTTTATGGCTCAACCACCTCTGTTATCAAAAAATGATTTTAATATTGACCAGCCCGATGAAATGGCTTGCCCAATAGAAAAAGCCATTATGAGAGGAATTAAAAGATCAAACACTGCCACCAGTAAACACTGAAAATCAATTGCCGGATATGAGAAAGACAATAATGCTGCTCTGTTTTTTTACAGCAGCAACTGTATCAAATGTATTTGCCCAAAAACAAGGGCAGGATCTTATTGATTCATTGATCGTTGAATTACAGTCTGCACGGATAGATACCGTTAAAGTTTATTTGATGTCGCAGATATCATTCGACTACAGCAATATTGATCCGGACAAAGGGCTGAAATATGGAACGGATGCCTACGATTTGGCCAGATCAATAAAATGGGAGAAAGGAGTCGGTAATGCTTTGTATTACAGAGGCGCAAACTTTCTTGCCAAATCCAGGTTTCCGGAAGCGTTGAACGATTATCTGGCAGCGCTGAAGTTTTTTGAAAAATCCGGCGACAAATCAAAACTTGCCGGCACATTGAGTAATATCGGCAACATTTACGGTTACCAGAAAAAAAATGAAAAAGCCCTGGGTTACTTTTTAAAAGCGTTGAATATAAACAGGGAAATTAATCCGAAAAGCAATTTTGAAGCCGCTAACCTGGGCAATATCGGCCTGATCTATTTTGACTTGAAAGATTACGATAAAGCCCGGGATTATATTTTACAGACGATCGACATATGCGTCAGGCATAATCATCACGATATGCTGCCTTATGCCCTGGTAACCCTTTCGGGTATAAACCTGGAAACAAAGGAAAATTTGGACGCATTGGTAAATTCAAAAAAGGCCATGGCTTTAGCCCGGGAAACCGGCGACGCAGGCGTAGTTGCAAACTGTTATGCCAATACCGGTACTGCTATCAGGCAAATGGTCATGCAAAACAACCAGCATCTTATTGACAGTATATTCAGAGGCAACAGGCAAGCAGCCCTTCGTGAGGCAAAGGTGAACCTCGACAGCGCTGTGCAAATCCTGAATAAAATCGGCGATCAGGTGCTGCTGGCATCAACTTATGAAAGTCTGTTTGAACTGGAGGAGTATCAGGGTAACTATAAAGACGCACTGGCCTATCACAAGTTGTTTAAAACAAGCAAGGATTCGGTTTTCAATGCTGATAAAAACGAGAAGATACTGCAATCCGCTCTTGAGTATGAATTTGATAAAAAAGAATCTGCAACCAAAGCCGAGCAGGAAAAAAAGGATGCCCGGAACAGTAATATCCGAAAATCAATAACGGCAGCACTTGCAGGCGCCCTGCTTTTTCTGGGGGTTGTTTACCGGCAGCGGAACAGGATTAAATCCGAAAAAAAGCGCAGCGACGAGTTGTTATTGAACATTCTGCCGCACGAAGTAGCCGAAGAACTAAAAGCCAAAGGAAGCGCCGATGCCAGGCAGTTCGATGAAGTAACCGTTATGTTTACCGACTTTAAGGGCTTTACCCAAATCGCGGAAAAACTTTCACCTGCCGAACTGGTTGCCGAAATCGATGCCTGCTTTAAAGCATTTGACAACATCATTACCAGGCATAATATTGAAAAAATAAAAACGATTGGAGACAGCTATATGTGTGCAGGCGGTTTGCCCGTGCATAATGAAACACATGCCTTTGATGTTGTTCAGGCGGCAATCGAAATTCAGCAGTTTATGCAGGCGTATTTGCAGCAGCGAAAACAGACGGGTAAAGAGCCTTTCGAAATCAGGATCGGTATCCATACAGGTCCGGTGGTTGCAGGCATTGTAGGCATAAAGAAATTTGCCTATGATATCTGGGGCGATACGGTAAACATTGCGTCCAGAATGGAATCGAGTGGGGAAGTTGGCAAAATAAATATAAGCAGCAGTACCTACGAGCAGGTGAAAGACAAATTTAGGTGCCTGCACCGCGGAAAAGTGACGGCAAAAAACAAGGGAGAGATCGATATGTATTTTGTGGAGGCTGTTTCATGAAATAGGTGGCAAGCCGCTAACATTATCATCGATTTTTCACATTTTTTTGTTGCCCGGCGTGTAAATGCACCCGAATACCAATCTTTGCCCCACGAAACCACTTCTTGCTGCATGCTCATTTTCAAAAAAGTCGCCGACCTGCAGGGTTGGCTGAACAACGAACGCACCTCGGGCCGCTCCATTGGTTTTGCCCCTACGATGGGCGCCCTGCACGACGGCCACCTCGACCTGGTGCGCATGGCCAAACGCGAATGCGATCGCGCCGTGGTCAGTATTTTTGTAAACCCCACCCAGTTCAATGACTCGAAGGATCTGGAAAAATACCCGCGAACGCCCGAAAACGACGTTGCGCTCCTGCTCACGGTCGATTGCGATGCGCTTTTTATGCCACCCGTGGAAGAAGTATACCCGCCCGGCCGGGACTTTACCATCCAGCTCGATTTCCGGCAGCTGGACAAAGTAATGGAAGGTGTATTCCGCCCCGGCCACTTCGAAGGCATGGCAACTGTGGTCAATCGCCTGCTCGATATCGTTCTGCCGCACCGGCTTTACATGGGCCAGAAAGACTTCCAGCAATTGTCCATCGTGCGCGATATGCTGCGCCAACTGAATTCAAATATCGAACTCGTGATGTGCCCCACCCGCCGCGAAGCCGACGGGCTGGCCATGAGCAGCCGCAATATGCGCCTCACACCGGATATGCGCGCGGCCGCCCCGGCAATCCACCAGACCCTGCAATGGGCCAAAGAAGCCTTCCAAACCCTGCCGGCCGCTTCCGTGCAGGCACAGGCTATGGAAAAACTGACCGCTGCCGGCCTGAAACCCGAATATTTTGACATCGTGGACGGCATTTCGCTGCTCCCGGTACCGAAATGGGCCGACAGCGATTTTATCGTGGCCTGCGTTGCGGCATTTGCCGGCGATGTGCGGCTTATCGACAATTTGGTTTTTAAATAAGGTTACAGGGTTACAAGGTTACAGGGTTTCAGGGTTGATGTGCCTTAAGATCGCTTGTTTGTTACCGGGTAATTACCTCATAACAATTTCAATTTTGCAATGATCAGCAATTCCCTGTTGGTAAGGGGTGACATCTTTTGAGGCACGAAAAAGGTGTCATCTCGGCACGTCACTCGAAACGTCACCTCGCCACATGATTTCGAATCGTTTTTGAGATGTCACCTGCTCCTGCGTCACAGATGACACCTCAAAAACGGGCATATTCCTGCAAACCGGGAATCGGCGGTCTAACTCTAGTAAGCCATCGACTTTCCCGCGATCCACCCACCGGTCCAGGCGGCCTGAAAATTGAAACCGCCGGTGATGGCGTCGATGTCGAGCACCTCGCCGGCGAGGTAAAGACCGGGGTGTAATTTGCTTTCGAATGTTTTGAAATTCAATTCTTTAAGCGAAACGCCTCCCGCCGTTACGAATTCCTCCTTGAATGTGCTTTTGCCGGCGATCTGAAAAACGGCGGTGTTCAGCTGGGCTGCCATCCCGGCCAGGCTTTTCTTGTCCAGATCAGCCCAGCGGCGGTCTTCGGCAATCCCCGCGGCAGCGACAAGGCGCTGCCAGAGCCGGAGTGGAAGACCGTATTGTGTGTTGGCAAATATTTGTTTTTTGGCCTGCTCCGTTTTTGCCACTTGCAAACTTTCGAGAGTCTGTTGTGGAGTCTGGGTATGTAAAAAGTTGACTTCCAGGGGGAAACGGTAATTCATATTGTACAACTCACGCGCTCCCCAGGCCGAGAGGCGCAGGATGCCGGGTCCGCTCAGCCCCCAATGCGTAATGAGCAGCGGACCTTCGGCCGACAGTTTTGTGCCGGGAATTCTGACCGATGTGCGTGCCACCGATACGCCGGCAAGGTCGCGCAGGCGGGTGTCTTTTGTGTTGAAAGTGAACAGCGAAGGAACCGGCTCCACGATCGTGTGGCCGAGGCTTTTCAGCAATTCCCAGACGGCGGGGTTGCTGCCGGTTGCGATCATTATTTTGGAAAAAACGTGCGACTCGCCGGCTCC
>JAKOXM010000270.1 GCA_029781095.1 Bacteroidota bacterium | reverse complement strand
ATTTTCTACTTCTTTTTGCCGGTTTTGCTCTGGAGCGGGTGTAAAGACAGCCCCGAACAAATACCTGCTTACCTTGATCTTCAGCCTTTTATCGTCAATGAACCCGGTGGCGCAGCCTTTCAAAAAATCACGGATGGATGGCTTTACGTCAACGGCGAGTTTCTGGGAGCCTATACCCTGCCTGCAGTCGTACCGGTACTCGCCGAGGGTGACGCAGACATCATTATTTTCCCGGGCGTGAAGGAAAACGGCATCGTTTCCACTCCAAACATTTACCCGTTTCTCAAACGATACGAAACCACGGCAAGCCTTTCGCCGGCGCTTAATACGGTCATTAAACCTGAAACGGAATACGATGCCACGGCAGAATTCCCCTGGGAAAACCGCGGAGATTTTGATAGCGGATCAACCTTGCAATTCGAAAACCGCGACAGCGACGGTGTTACCAACTATACGCTCACGACCGACGGCGCCCTGGCCGGAAAATCGCTCCTGATGAGAGTCGATACCGCCCACGCTCTTATGGAAATCGCCTCCGATAAAGTGCCTTTGCCGAGCAGCGGTGACAGGCAGGTGTGGCTGGAATTGAATTATAAAAACGATATGCCGTTTACGCTCTATCTATTGGGCACTACGGGCAATTCCCCCGAGCTCGCCCAGGTGGTATACCAGTTCAATAATTCCGAAACCTGGAATAAAACATATATCAACCTGACGGAATTTCTCCAGGCCTCTCTCCAGGAAGATTACCGGCTTTATTTCAGGGCGAGTCTTCCCCGCAATGAATCGAATCAATACAGCCAGCCAAACGGCACTGTATTGCTGGATAACATTCGACTTGCGCACTATTGACACCTGTTTTGTTACATTAATTAATTCAAAATCAAGGGTTTGATCCGCCACGAACGCCAACGGGATACATTCATTTACGGCGTCGCCGATTTTTTTACGGCGATGCTGGCCTGGGCATTATTCTTTACCTATCGAAAGACGCTGGAGGGCGCAACCCTCGATACCGGTATTTTCAAAGACCCCAATTTTTTCCTCGGAATATTGATCATACCGACCGGCTGGGTGCTGTTGTACAGCATTTTCGATCATTATATTGATATCTACCGGCTTTCGCGGCTGACAACGCTTACCCGAACCTTCTTTCTCTCGTTTTTTGGCGTTCTGTTCCTGTTTTTTACGCTCATCCTCGACGACGTGGTTCGGGATTACCAGACTTATTACCGCTCCTTTCTGACCTTGTTCGGTTTGCATTTTTTGCTGACTTCGACGGTCCGGATGATCCTGCTCACACGCGCCAGCCGCCGACTGAAAGCTGGCCTGGTGACCTTCAATACGCTTTTGGTAGGCGGAGATCAGAATGCGCTCGATCTGTACCTGGACATTAAAGGGCGGAAAAAAGGGCTTGGCAACAAATTTGTCGGCTACATCGACACGAACGGGATCAACGGCCAGGCTCTGGGCGAGCATTTGCCCAAACTGGGGAGAATTGACGACCTGGCTACGGTTATCCGGGAGCATGAGATAGAAGAAATTATTGTGGCCATCGAGACCTCCGAGCACAACCGTTTGCGTGAAATTCTGAATGTCTTGTTTGATTTTGGCGAACAGGTACTGGTGAAAATCATACCCGACATGTACGACATATTGCTTGGGACGGTAAAAATGAACCACGTTTATGGCGCGGTACTCATAGAGATACGGCAGGAACTCATGCCCAAGTGGCAACGGGTTGTGAAACGGCTGATCGACTTGTGTATCAGCATACTGGTGCTTATCCTGCTTTCTCCACTGATCCTGTATATCACGATCATGGTCAGGCTATCGTCGTCGGGCCCGATCTTTTTCGCGCAGGAGCGTTTGGGGCTGAACGGCAAGCCGTTTACCATTTTTAAATTTCGCTCCATGTATGTGGATGCGGAAAGGCATGGACCGCAACTTTCTCATGAGAACGACCCTCGCTGTACTCCCTGGGGCGCTATCATGCGTAAATGGCGGCTCGACGAGATTCCTAATTTTTGGAATGTGCTGCGTGGCGACATGTCGCTCGTAGGCCCGCGGCCCGAACGGAAACATTTCATAGACCTGATTCTGGAACAAAACCCTCACTACAAGCACCTGCTGAAAGTGCGCCCTGGCATCACATCATGGGGGCAGGTAAAATACGGATATGCCTCCAATGTTCAGCAGATGCTCCAGCGGCTCCGCTTTGACCTTTTATACATTGAAAACATGTCGCTGGCGCTGGATTTCAAGATCATGTTTTACACCGTACTGGTTTTGCTTCAGGGAAGGGGAAAATGAGGATCGAGAAGGGTTGAGAAAGTTGAGGAGGGTTGAGAAGGTGTCTGGCCGTAAAAACTTTACAGGTTCAACCCTTCTCAACCATCGAAACTCGTTATCTGATCAGCGTCGTATTTCCTTTCAGCACTTCCTTGTAACCGTCCGAATACAATACTTCCAGCACCCAGACGAACACGCCCGGGTCCATCGGCTTATTCCGGAACGTGCCGTCCCATCCGGTGTCGGGGTCATTGAGATCGAAATCACGACCTTCAAAGACCAGTTCACCCCAGCGGTCATATATCCTGAAATCGAGAATATGCGCGCTCTGTTGCCCGTGAACGAGCAGTCGATCGTTGTTTAGGTCGCCGTTGGGAGAGAAGGCCGTGGGTACGAAAACCTTACGCGGTTTTTCCACGGTTACAAGTATCTGGTCCTGCGCGCGGCACCCGAGCGAATCCACTACCTGCACAAGGAAATAGTTCTGATAAATGAGGGAATCTACAAACGGATCAGGGCAATCGAGACAGCTGAGCCAGATGCTGTCTTCCTTACTCCAGCTGTACGTCACCTGACCTGCCGCGTTGGCAACCTGGGCGAACAACTGGGTGTTTTCGCCGAGAATAATCGTTACATCCGGACCGAGGTCAACGAGTACCGGATCGCGCTGATCAATGATTATCGTGTCGAGTTCGAAAATACAACCGTATTTGTCGATTACTTTCGGCACATAGAAGCCGGCTGACAAACCGATCTGGACGGGTGATCCGTTCCAGGGTTTATCGTCCAGGGTATACCGGTAGGGTGGCGTGCCGCCGTTTGCGACGAAGGTTATTCTGCCGTCGCGGCCGCCGAAACATCCGACGTCGCTTTTTTGAGCGGTGGCCGCTACGGGTGATGCCGGTTGCTTAATATTCACAGAATCAAGCAGATGGCACCCGTTTGCATCCGTTAGCGTTAGTCCGGTTATACCTGCGGGCAGATCCTTGATGGTTTGGGTAAGTTCGCCGTTCCACCAAAGGTACTGGTAAGGCGGTGTCCCACCGGACGGCGTGGCTTTTGCCGTGCCGTTGCTTTCGCCGAAGCATTGGACGTCGGTCGTAAATAGATCGAGGGCCAGGGCAGCCGGTTGTTTGATGGTAACAGTCGTGGTTGCCGGACATCCGTTGGCATCTGTAATTGTTACGGTGTAGTTGCCTGCCGCGAGGTTTTGCGTCAGCGAGTCGGTCTGCGTGCCGCCGCTCCAGAAATAGGAGTATGGCTTGGACCCGCCTGCACCCGTTACGGTTGCCCATCCGGTAGCTTCACCAAAACATTTTACGTTACCGGAACCGCTGATCAAAGCGGCCAGGGGCGGCTGATTGGCAATGGTAACCGATTGCACATCCGAGCAGCCCTGGGCGTCCGTGACGGTTACGGTATATGTCTGTGCAGCAGCAAGGCCGATGGCTTTAGGTCCGGTTTGCGGTGGATTGGTACTCCACAAGTAACTGAAACTGTTGATATTGGCGCTGTTGGCGCCGTAGAAGACACCTGTTACGGTAGCCGAGCCATTCGCTGCGCCGCTGCATGCAGGCGCAGCAGCTTCCGCATAGGCGAACAGTTCCTCTTTCTGAATTATAAATGTGGTAGCCAGTTTTGTGCAACCGTTAGCATCCGTCACAATGACACTGTACGGCGCCCCGGAAAGTCCTGTAGCAGTAGCGGTCGTCTGGCCGTTCGGGTCCCACAGGAACGCGTATGGGGCCGTACCGCCGGAAGGAACGACGGTTGCGGTACCATTCGATGCCATGAAACAAATGGTATCGGCAAACTGGGGCAGCGACACTGCCAAAGCAGATGCCGGCTGCGTAACCTGGGTCGTAAACGTGCCGGTACACCCGGCAGCATCCGTGACTGTCGCATTGTAGGTGCCTGCCGAAAGGTTGGACAGTTTGCTTTGCGTGCTGGTAAAACTGTTCGGCCCTGTCCATTTGAAGTTATATCCGGGCGTACCGCCGCTTGAGGTGATTTCAATTGAACCGTCATTGCCACCAAAACAATGGACTGACTGCATATTACTTGTCAGTGTAATGTCGGAAGGCTCCGGGATCGTACTGGAAAGCGAAAATGTGCAGCCTTTCGAATCTGTAACGGTTACGACATAATTGCCTGCCGTTTTTCCGCTGATGTTCTGTGTCGTTTCGCTCGAATTCCATGCAAAAGTGTAGGGCGAAGTGCCGCCGAACGTCGTTATGGTTATTCCTCCGTTGGAACCGCCGAAGCATGATACGTTGGTAACCGATGCCGTGATATTGATGACTTCGGGCTGATTTACAATGGTATTTCCTGTAATGGTGCAACCCTTGCTGTCCGTGATCGTAACAGTATAATTGCCCGCTTTGAGGTTGCCGGCGGTTGCGGTGGTTTGCCCGAGCGGGTCGTTCCATTTATAGGTATACGGAGCGGTGCCGTTGGCGGGCGTAGCCGTTGCCGATCCGTCTGAACCGCCATTGCAGGCAACAAGGGTATTCGTAAGGGCCACGGTCAACTGTGGCGGGGAAGTAACCTGGGCTGTTTGCGTGCTGGTACATCCTTTCGCGTCTGTGACGGTAACCGTATATGTCTGTGCGGAAAGGCCGGTAGCCGTGGCGCCGGTTTGTCCGAGCGGATCGCTCCATTTAAATGTATACGGGGATGTGCCGCCTCCGGGTGTAACGGTCGCGCTTCCGTCGGCGCTTCCGAAACAGTTGGTCTGCACGGTTGTTGTCGTGGCCGTTACCTGCGTCGGTTCTGTGATTGTCGCCTGCGTTGTGGATGTACAGCCTTTTGTATCGGTCACCGTTACCGTATAGACGCCCGCCGCGAGGTTTTGCGCCTGTGCGGTCGTTTGCATATTGCTCCATTTATAGGTATATCCGGGTGTGCCGCCTTGTGCCGATACGGTGGCGGTTCCGTTGTTGCCTCCGAAACAGGATACATTGGTAGTGGCTGTATTGGTAGCGACCAGTAGCGGCGGCTCAGTGACCTGTACAAAAGTGGCGGCCCCGCATCCCTTCGAATCGGTGACGGAGACAAAGTGGAAATTGGCATTAAGTCCTGTTGCTGTCGGCGTTGTCGCTCCGCTGCTGGCCCACAAATACGTATAGGGTGGGGTAGCGCCCGACACAGTAATGGTTGCGGTACCGTCCGAACCACCGTGACAGCTGACCGGCGTTTGCGAGGTCAGTATCTGGAAGGCCGGCGGCGCTGTCAGGGTGACACTTGCCGTTCCGGAGCATCCGCCAGCGTCGGTTACAGTAACAGTGTATGTTCCCTCTTTCAGATTGACGGCAGAAGCAGTGGTTTGTCCAAGCGGGTCATTCCATTTGTATATATAAGGAGGCGTACCACCACTCACGGTAGCTATTACGGAACCGTCATTACCGTCAAAGCAGGATACGTTCTGCACGACTGTGGCATTTATGATGAGTTGCGCCGCTGCGCCTACCGCAACCGGTATGGCGCTCGAACAGCCTGTGGCATCCGTCACGGTAACGGTATAGTTGCCGGCGCCCAGATTCACGAAATTGCCGGTCGAATTGCTTTGCCCCGGTATTGCGAATGTGTACGGCGGATTCAGGTTGTCCGGTGAAACGATAAACTTGCCGTCGGTTTTGCCAAAACACGAAGCGTTTGTCACGCTGGTTGTCGCCGTAGGCGACTGACAATTGGCGCAGGTGACCGAACCGATCAGACCGTCGCAATCTGTCAGCGTGCCGATAGCCTGCACCTGAATTGTAACGGATGCACCGGGTGCGAGACCGCTCGCAGTGAAACTGCTTGTGGTGCCAACAGGCGTCCAGCCGGCTCCGTTTACGTTTATCTGGTAACCTGTGGCCCCGGGCACGTTCGACCATCCGTAGGTAATGCTGTTACTGGTACTTCCCATGCAGCCGACCACGGGGGCCAACAAGGTGTTTTTTACATCGACTTTTACGGAATCCGTCACCGTACAGCCATAAGAATCGGTTGCGACAAGCGTATAAGTGGTTGTCTGAGCAGGGTTTGCGTTGGTAACCGGGCAAGCCGGGCAACTGAGCCCGGCAGAAGGCGTCCATTTGTAATTGACCTTATAGGATGGCTCAAAGGTGATTGTCCAGTCTTTCAGGGTGCCGACAAAACCGTTTGCGTCATCCCTGAGCTGAAGTTTCCATGTGCCGTTTGTCGGATAATCTCCGTCCCACAAGTCTGTCCAGGGCCCTTCAGGCGACCAGTCGCCCGTGAAGGGAGCCGAACTGGCGGGTGCAAATGGCAGGCCGGGCGGGACGATCGGATTTACGGCTACCGGGGTGAAGCACGTATTGGTATAGTTATCGCCGTTGGCGCCGTTATCCGTTGAAAGCTCAAGAAATTGTCCCCCCGGGGATATGAGAAACAAGTCCAGATCGTCATCCCAGGGATGTACGATATTCATGCAAACTGACCGTATCACGCCGGCGTCGAGTTTTGCGGGTTGAACACCGAACACATTGATGGGCGAGAAGACCGCCGAGTTGGTGGGCGCTATCTGGAAATCCTGCTGGTTTGTAAAACTCGGCGGAGCTGGGAGTTGAATGGCCAGTGTGCCGTCCAGTTGGAGGGGTTGGGAGCCCGTGCAAATGGTTGTATCAGGCCTCAGATTCGGTTTTACAAGGCCATTATCTTTGATATATATGTAAAACGTGTCCCGGTTACATGGATCGCGTTTCACATCCACGGCAATATATTCGGGCGCCTCCGCGATACCGTCTTCAATTCCGATCACCGGAACATCAATTTCCGTCTGCCCGGCAGGAATGGTTAGCGTAGATGGAATGGGCTGATAATCAACACCATTGGTTGCCGTTCCCCAAATATTGTAATCAATATTGTAGTCATTTTGAATAGGCTCGGGAAGCATAAACTTGATCTTCCCCTGTGCACAGCCTTCCACGACCGATCCGTCCAGACTGATCGTCGCCACTTCAACATGGAGCGCTCCGGTGCCGAAACTTTTGGCTTCCAGAAAAACACCCGAATCGAATACACCGTCGCTCACGTCGGCAATCGCCAGTTTGATGGTATATTCCTGACAGGGTATGACCATGGCTTCCGCCGTGAACACATCCGTGAAACCATCGTATGAAGGTTGCTTGTTCGATCCGTTGTTGTCGTTGTAGTATTGGGCATTGAGCGGGGTGCAACCCGGGTTTGACGGGTTGGCCGGGTGCAGGTTGTTGATCGAAACTGACAGGTTCGTATTGGGTATCTTGGCGATATTCGTTGGAACCGGATATCCCGGCCCCTGTATGAAAAAGCCGAATACGTCATTGAAAGGACTGCAACCATATTCGGGATACTCCTCCGAACCAAAACAGTATCGGAAACTCAGCATGCTGTCCGTTGGTATGAAAGAAATCGTGTAAACAGCCAGGTCGCGCAAGGCAAGTCCTGGTGTGGTGAGTGTCGCCAGATCGGGATCATTCAGGAAAATCGCGTTGTCCGTAGATGCGAAATCCAACCCCGTTTCATTACAACCGACCGTAAAAATACCGCTGCTTTCCACCGAGCCGGAGGTCATGACGATGCCGCGGTCAATTCCAATGGCTTGGGTACCTCCCGAAAAATAGCCCACCGCATCCGGTTCGCCGTTGAATGTGATGTTGGTCACTTCCACGCCCGCGCCCAGGAAAATGTTGGAAATCAGGTTTTGGGGCGTAAACGGGGGTGTGCTGCTACTGGTGACCTGCATTAATTGCGCTTCCGACTGCATGGCGGCAGATACGAGGAAGGCAATAATAAGTAGTTTGAAAAATGGGCTGATAGTGCTATTCATCCGGAAAAAAGTATTGTTGTGTCCTGCATAGCTTATCCAGGAGATTGATGTATTCGGGAACATTCGAGCGGATGCAAAAATCGGATTAAAAGGATTACATGGAAAAATGCCCGCCTAAAAGTAGCAATTCTGAAAAAAGCCGCGCGTCTAAAGGCGGAAAATTCTTCTGGAGAGCCGGAAATGGCGGAAAACGATGCCTCATTTGACTGTAGTGGACAAAAAGATTTTTTCCCGGCCCCCTTTTCCATGTGCTACATCCTCTCAAACGTGCTTTTTATCTAATTTTCAAATCTGCAGGACTTAACCCTTGTTTCATTTGCATTGCCAAATTATGGTGTGATTTTTTATTTCAAATTGCTAGAAGGATAGATTTAAATGAGCCAGTTCCTAAAATTTTTATTCGCCTCCTGCCTGGGCACCGCGCTCGCACTGATACTGCTTGCGTTTATCGGGTTCAGTATGCTGGCAGGTTTAGCCGGCAATGCCACAGAGGGTAAAAAGGTTGACGTGAAAGCCAACTCCATACTTGATCTGGACTTTCATGCACTGATTCCGGAAAAAACCAACAACGTTGCAATGGATCCATTTGATCTGAACCAGAAGAACGTGCTTGGTCTTTCCGATATGGTAGCAGCCATCCGCCATGCCAAAGAAGACCCGGATATCAAGGGTATCTACATCAACGCCACGTATGTGCAGGCGGGCAAGGCTACCTCCGCCACCCTTCGTGCTGCGTTGGACGACTTTAAATCATCCGGGAAATTTATCGTTTCATACGCCAATTACTATACCCAGGGCGCGTATTACCTGGCCTCTGTAGCGGACAGTATTTTGCTCAACCCGGTAGGTGCAGTCGACTTCCGGGGCTATTCCAGCATGATCGCATTCTATAAAGGAATGCTTGACAAACTGGACGTCCAAATGAAAATATTTTACGCGGGCAAGTTCAAAAGTGCGACCGAACCGTTCCGTCTCGACAAGATGAGCGACGAAAACCGGCTTCAGGTTCGGGAATACCTGTCTGCCCTGTATGGCATCTATATCAGCGACGTGGCGGCAAGCCGCAAAATTCCGGAAAATGAATTGCGCCAGATCGCCGACCGGTATGACGGCCGAAGCGCAGAAAACGCACTGAGCGCCCATCTCATAGACCGGATTGCCTATGAGGACGAAGCATACAGCCTGATCAGGAAAAAACTGGGTCTGGAGGAAAAGGATAAACTCAATCGTATCTCCATAGAGGACTACTTCGAAAACAGGGCAAAAAAATTCGACTTTTCCACGAAGGATAAAATTGCCGTTGTGTACGCAGAAGGAACCATTATGGACGGCGACCACGGTGAGCCGGGTAACATTTACGATGGCAAATACGTGAGCATCCTGCGCGGTATCCGCAAAGATGATGCTGTGAAGGCAATAGTGCTGCGGATCAATTCGCCTGGCGGGAGCGTACTGGCCAGTGAGAACATCCTTCGCGAAGTGCAACTCTGTAAAAAAGCCGGCAAACCCGTTATCGTCAGCATGGGCGACCTCGCCGCTTCAGGCGGATATTACATCGCCTGCCAGGCTGACAGCATATTTGCCGAGCCGGGTACCATTACTGGTTCTATCGGAGTATTCGGTATGATCCCGGTACTGCAAAAAACCATGAAAGACAACCTCGGCATTACCTACGATACGGTCCGGACAGGCAAGTATTCCGCATTCGGCACGCCGTTTTATGACTTTTCACCGGAAGAAAGTGCCATTATTCAGTCAAGGATCGAGTCGATTTACGAAGACTTCCTGAATAAAGTGGCGCTGGGTCGCCACAAAACCCGCGACCAGGTGCATGAAATTGCACAGGGGCGCGTCTGGCCGGGTATGAAAGCCAAGGAAATCGGTCTGGTCGATGATATAGGCGGACTTGATCGCGCAATCGCGTCGGCGGCCAGGCTGTCCGGCGTCGAAAAATATCGCATCACCGAATATCCGCGTACAAAAACCGGCATCGAACAACTGATCGATCAGTTGACACATAAAAAAGAAAACGACGACAATGTCAAGGCCTGGCTGATCCGGTCGGAACTGGGTGAGATGTATCCCGCGTATAAAACGCTGCGCGATCTTCGTCGCAGTCAGGGCATCCAGGCGCGATTGCCTTATGATTTGATTATCAATTAATTATTTGCCGTTAAATCACAGGCCGCGCTCATAGGCAAGTCCAACTGGTCAATGAGCGCGGCTTTTCATTTTGAACGACCAGCTGACCCGGACCCTTGCCGCTTCCGTTCCGTCCGGCAGCCTGCCGACAGACATTGCCCGGAAAATGCGGGCCTCGCCCGATTCGATGGCCTCCCGTATCGTGGCTTCTATTTCGCTTCCCTGGTCGCAGGTGAACAACAGCCTTTCATTTGCTTTTTTTATAAATTCCGCTTCGATGTTTGTCACCAGCATCGATACGGCCGGCTTCCCATGAAGCGCCACCAGGGCCAGCAATCCGGTCGACATTTCTGCTGCCGCGCATTGAGCGGCAAAATAGGTGGACCTGAAAGGATTCTGTGAGCGCCAACCATAAGGAAGTCCTACGACGGCCCGTCTGCCGTCGCATGAATGAACCCGAATGCCCATAAACCACGCTGCCGGGAGTTTCCAGATCATAAAAAAGCGAAACCGCCAGGGCGAGTTGATCAATCCGAGAAACTTTTCTGTAGTCATATCTGTAACGTCTAATCCATGAACCTGCTAGCAATGGCTGGCCGGAACCGAAGGGGCAAATATATTGTTTAATAAATCGTTATTTTTAATGGCGTAAAGAGGCAATTTTGAATAAAAATCACAACTTTGACTCCTCTTCCCGATAGATCGTTTTTCAGTATTCAATCAAGTCAGATCATTCAAATTCATAAAGTTAACCAAACAATTTGAACGCTATGGAGTGGAGAAGGCTTAACGGCCAACGGATTGAACGACCACTGCTCGACGCGGTGGAAGAAACCATCCAGCGGGAAATTGCCGCCGGGTACAAACTCAAAGTCTGCATCGGCACGGATTCACAGGTGATCGGAGAAGAAGTCCATTTTGCAACCGTCATCGTTTTCCTGCGCGAAAAACGGGGCGGGTTCATGTTCATCTCCAATGACAAGAGCACACGGAAAATGACACTGCGCGAACGCATGATCCTTGAAGTAGGGCGTTCCGTCGAA
Organism: Bacteroidota bacterium; assembly: GCA_029781095.1. GTDB lineage: Bacteria > Bacteroidota > Bacteroidia > Chitinophagales > Saprospiraceae > M3007. The sequence continues at coordinate 9,813 of JAKOXM010000270.1, read as the reverse complement.
GTGGCTTACGCGCTGTGCCACCTGCTTGATTTGTACGACGTGGCCTTGGAAGTACATGCCGACATCAATACGGACCCTGCATTTGAAAGCAACACCGCACTCAAGGAAGCCATGGGCTATATCCTGAGCATGGGATTCGTTTTCAAGGCCAAGCCCGACGCTTTCGCGTCTTCTTCCTGCGCCGACAAGGTAATCTGACCGCAGGATTAAGGGCTTCCGATATTGCAAAAAACTCTTATGCAAAATAAGGGGCTTGGAGACTTCGCCTCTGAAACAAACCCTGAAGCCAGGCAGATTGGGCCCGGCTTCAGGGTTTTTTGCCGAATCCTGACAAACATTCATCTAAACCCGCCGGAATTCACCGGAACTTAGGCCAACTTCGCGCCGATTTTCATTTTCAAAAATAAATACTGGCCATGAAGAGATACATCTCGCTCTTTCCACTTTTTCTTTTTTTGATTTCAACCGCTTTCGGACAAAACATCCGGTTCGTTGAATACGACCTGCCGAATGGCTTGAAGGTCCTTTTACACGAGGACCACGCCACGCCGATCGTTGCAGTGTCTGTTATGTACCACGTCGGCTCCAAAAACGAAAAACCCGATCGCACCGGATTTGCACACTTCTTTGAACACCTGCTGTTTGAAGGTTCCGACAATATCAAACGCGGCGAGTTTGATGACTATATCAACAATGCAGGCGGCTCGAACAACGCGAATACCACCTACGACCGCACCTTCTACTATGAAGTGCTTCCGAGCAACCAGCTTGCATTGGGCCTCTGGCTCGAAAGTGAGCGCATGCTGCACGCGCGCGTGGAGGAAGTGGGTATCGAAACCCAGCGTCAGGTCGTAAAGGAAGAACGGCGCCAACGCATTGACAACCAGCCTTATGGCCGCGTACTGGAGGAGACCATGGCGCGTACTTTCAAAGTGCATCCCTACAGCCACTCCACCATTGGTTCGATGGAGCACCTCGACGCAGCCAAAGAAGCCGACTACAAGCAATTCTACAAGGATTTTTACCGCCCTGACAACGCCATTCTTTCCATCGCAGGGGATATCGATATCGATCAGACGAAAAAACTGATTGATTCTTATTTCAAAACCATTCCCCGTGGCGAAGGCACGATTACACGGAAATTCCCGCAAGAGCCGCCGCTTACGAAAGAAATTCGGGATACCGTGTACGATAACGTGCAGCTGCCCGCCGTCATTTTCAGTTATCATATCCCTGCACAGGGCTCAAAAGATTCCTACGCGCTCAAAATGCTGGGTATGTTGCTCAGCCAGGGCGAGAGCAGCCGTATGAACAAGGCCATCGTCGATCAGCAGCAAAAAGCCGTGTTTGCAGGCTCGTTCCCGTTTGAACTCGAAGATCCGGGCGCCAATATCGCCTTTGCCGTTGCCAACGTAGGCGTTGACCCTTCCGAACTGGAAAAGGCCATGGATGCCGTTATTACCGACGTGCAGACCAATCTGATCTCGGAGCAGGATTTTCAAAAACTTCAAAATCAGGTTGAAAACGACTTCGTCACCGCCAATAACAACGTGCGGGGTATCGCTGAAAGCATGGCGAACTACGAGATGTATTTTGGTGATGCCAACCTGATCAATACCGAACTGGAGCGTTACCGCAACGTTACACGGGAAGACATCAAACGGGTGGCAAATCAATATTACAAAAAGAACGGCCGGGTCGTATTGTATTGGTTGCCGAAATCCAAACAACCCTGATCCGATTGACCATTCAACTTTTAACAATCAGCAATTCAACATACAATGAAGCATATTTCAAAAATAACCGCTGCCATTGCCTTTTTTCTGGCAGCAGCAATTTCTACAAACCTGAGCGCGCAAACACCGAGCGGAGCGCCTGCAATACCACTGCCCAGCGGTGATGTTCGCAAAGGCGCTCCAACACCGGGTACAGCGCCGAAAATCAGGATCGGCAAGGCCGAAACATTCAAACTTGACAACGGCCTGACTGTGATCGTGGTTGAAAACCATAAACTGCCTACCGTTTCCTTTCAGATATTTGTCGACAACGATCCGGTAATGGAAAAAGACGCGGCCGGTTATGTGCAAATGATGGGCGAACTGCTGTCAAAAGGCACAAAGACGCGAACGAAAGATCAAATTGATGAACAGGTAGACTTTATAGGCGCCTCATTGTCATCCGGTTCGAACGAAGTGAACGGCTCCTGTCTGACCAAGCATTCCGAGAAATTGCTTGATATCATGTCTGACGTGTTGCTCAATCCCACATTCCCGGCCGAAGAACTTGAAAAAGCCAAACGCCGTCAGGAAAGCAACCTCGCCCAGGCCAAGGATGACGCCAATTCGATCGCAGGCAACGTCGGCTCCGTGCTCCGGTATGGCAAAGACCACCCCTACGGAGAAGTCATGACCGAGGCAACCCTCGCAAATATCAACCTGGATCAAATCAAAAACCATTACAATACATACTTCAAGCCCAATATCTCGTATTTCGTCGTTGTAGGCGATATTACGAAAGCGGCGGCTGAAAAGTACGCGAAACAGTACTTCGGCGCCTGGAAAAGCGGGGATGTAGCCAAGCATAAATACGCCGTGCCCCAGCGCCCGTCCAAAACAGAAGTGGATTTTGTAAGCAAGCCCGGCGCCGTACAGTCGGTGATCAATATCACTTACCCGGTGGATTTGCTTCCCGGCACAAAAGAAGCCATCCAGGCTCGCGTAACCAATGCGCTGTTCGGTGGCTATTTCAACAGCCGGATCAATGCCAATCTTCGGGAAGGACACGGCTGGACCTACGGTGCGCGCAGCTCGCTCAACCCGGACAGACTGATCGGCTCATTTAATGCCAGCGCCAGCGTTCGCAATGCCGTGACGGATAGCTCCATTATCGAATTGTTTAGAGAGATGGATCGCCTGCGCAACGAAAAGGTGCCCGACCAGGAACTTCAGATTGTTAAAAACGTGCTGACCGGACAGTTTTCCCAGAGCCTGGAACAACCCGGAACGGTGGCGAATTTTGCGCTGTCCACCGCGCGGTACAACCTTTCATCAGACTATTATGAAAAGTATCTCGAAGTGCTCCAGAGCGTTACGCCGGACGAATTGATGGCCATTGCCCGGAAATTTATCACACCCGGCAACGCATATGTTCTCGTCGTCGGCAACAAGGATGATGTAGCCGAACGCCTTAAACCGTTCTCCATGACGGCGAAAGTGAATTTTTACGATGTCTACGGGAATCCGATTGAGGATAATAAAACGGCGCTTCCGGCCGGTATGACTGCCGAAAAAGTTATTGAAGATTATATAAACGCTATCGGTGGGATGGCAAAAATAAACGCCATCAAAGAGTTGCAGACCACCAGTGTGATGAAAACACCCGGCCCGGAATTCGTCATCAAGACGTGGCAGAAAGGCGGAAAAATCGCTACTGACATGGCTATGAATGGCCAGACCATCAACAGCAGAAAATACGACGGCACCAAGGGCACCGAATCAGGCATGGGGGGCGCCCGCGACCTCGACGGTGAAGACCTCGCCGACCTGAAAGAGCAGGCCGCATTCTGCAAGGAAGCAAATTATGTGTCGGGCGGGTACAAACTTGCGCTTAAAGGACTGGAGGCTATCGATGGCAACAATGCCTACGTGATCGAGGTGGAGCGCCCCGACGGCAAAAAGACTACGGAATATTACGACATGAAATCCAGCCTGAAAATCCGCGAGATCAGTCTGGTGGATGGCCCCGAGGGCAAGGCTACCATGACCAACGATTTTTCCGATTACAAAGAGACGGGTGGCGTGTTGTTTCCCAATACCCTTACCCTTTCCGGTATATTTCCCATGCCGGTAAAGGCTGTCGTAAGTGAAATCAAGGTAAACGCCGGCATCGATGATGCCGTATTCAAACAGTAATACGGTCCGCAGTTCCGGCCGACAATTACTACTTTTGCGCACCCTGCTGCTTTGCAGCAGGGTGTTTTACTTTCATAATTAATTGATAACCATGTTACAATACATTTTTCTTCAATCGCCGGCACCACAGGGGGGATTGCTTACGATGCTTTTCCCCTTTCTTATTCTCGTTGTATTTTACTTTTTCCTCATTCGCCCGCAGATGAAGCGGCAAAAGGACCAGCAAAAGTTTGTCGAAAGCCTTAAGGAAGGCATGGAGGTCGTCACCAACTCGGGTATTATCGGGCGCATCACTAAAATAGACGGCAATATCGTTCGGCTGATGGTGGACGAAAAAACCTTTATCAGGGTGGTCAAACAATCGATCACCGGCGAATACAAACCGTAATACGCTTACAATGGTGCGCAAGTTTTTTCTGTTGTTGACGCTTTGTTCGCTGCCGGTTATTTCAGAGGCGCAGAGTCCCTGGACCCGCAGCAAGGCGGGTTTTTACGCACAGGCTGCCTGGCATTTTATTCCGGCGTATGAAAGCCTTTTTTCCCCGATACTGGCCGATTATCCGCTCGACCGGGAAATTTCTGAAGGCACTTTCCAGCTTTATGGCGAATACGGCGTTTCCCGGAAAACAACGCTTGTCGCTTCTTTGCCGTTCCGGTTTTTAAAAGCGGGCCGGTTTCTGGAAAACTCTGCGACGCCGGAGACAAAATCGGGCGCATGGAACGGTTTGGGGAATGTATCGCTGGGCGTTCGGCGGGCAATCCTCGAAGGGAATTTGCGACTGACGGGTTCTTTGCGCATCGATGCTCCCATCGATCACTATGACGACGCTACCGGTCTGAGTACCGGGTACAATGCCTGGACGGTTTTGCCCATGCTCAGTACGGGGATGGGGCTCAGGCGCGGTTACTGGTATGCCTATGCCGGTTATGGTCTTCGGACAAACGATTACAGTCATTTTCTGGATATCGGGGCGGAAGCGGGTGTCCGTTTCAAAAAAGTGTGGTTTATCGGCTTCTCGGAATGGATGCATTCGCTGGAAAACGGTGCTGTCGAGCTGCCTTTTCACAATCGCCTCACCGGGTTGTACGTGAATGATCAGGGCTGGCTGTCTGTCGGGCTGAAAAGTGTCGTGGAGATCAATCGTTTCTGGGGTGTGGTACTTTCCGCTGCCGGCGCTGCGGATGGTCAGTGGGTGCCGAAACGCCCCGGTTTTAGCGCGGGTACCTATTTTAAATGGGACTGAAAGCCGCTGAATGCGCTTGTGATCTTCATTTGGCGAAAATATGCGGATACTCGTCGGGAAAACCCTTCGGCACATCCCGGCGGCCTCGCATTTTTGCCAAAGTGTTCATTCAAACCAGACACGTACCAAACAACATGAAAAGCAATCACGAGATAGATTACAAAATTCACGGGGAAGAAATGCAATGCGTCGAGATTGAACTGGACCCGCAGGAAACGGTGATCGCCGAATCCGGTAGTTTTATGTTCATGGACGAAGGAATCGAAATGGCCACGGTGTTCGGTGATGGCAGTGGTCGGGCGGAGGGTTTTTTCGGCAAATTGATGGATGCCGGGAAGCGCATTCTGACGGGTGAAAGTCTTTTTATCACCACATTCACCAATATCACACAAGGGCAAAAACAACGGGCCACATTCGCCGCGCCCTATGCAGGCAAGATTGTCCCGCTCGACCTTTATGAACTTGGAGGCAAAGTAATTTGTCAGAAAGACGCATTCCTTTGCGCTGCGAAAGGCGTTCAGATCGGCATTGAATTTCAGCGCAAGCTCGGGACGGGTCTGTTTGGCGGCGAAGGTTTTATCATGCAAAAACTGGAAGGCGACGGTCTGGCATTCGTACACGCGGGCGGGTATATCATCGAACGGGAACTCGCCGTCGGCGAAACGCTTCGCGTCGACACAGGCTGTATCGTGGCGTTCACCCAGCGGATCGATTACGATATCCAGTTTATCAAAGGGATCAAGAATATGGTTTTTGGCGGCGAGGGCCTGTTTTTCGCAGTGCTGCGCGGCCCCGGAAAGGTATGGCTGCAGTCGCTTCCTGTCAGCCGGCTGGCCTCGCGCATCCTGCAATACGGAACCTCGAAAGGCAAGGAGGAAGGGAGTGTTCTTGGCGGGCTCGGGCGTATGCTCGACGGGGATTGAGGGCTGATATTCGGTTTTTGGTATTTCCTGCCGATTTCGCCGATTAATAAAAAATCACCTGCACGGTTCCATATTTTTTGTCTCCCGCAGATTTCGCAAATTGCGCAGATGATTTTTTAAATCTGCGCAATCCGCGAAATCTGCGGGAGACTATCTGTTACGTCGGCTTTTTTCCTCCTTTCAGAAATCCCTGGATAGACTTCAGGGCTTCCCATTGATCATTGGCCGCGAGATTGGCCTGCGACGGCCAGGTGCCGGGGTCGTGCATGGCGAGTTGAGGGCCTGCCGTGGACAGTATTTCTTTCAGCCGGGCTACGTCGGTCTCTGCCAGTTGGCGGTAAGTCCGGATGTCGTATTGATACAGCAATTCCTGTATTTTCGGTCCGATCCCTTCCACCACAGTGAGATCATCCTTGCTGTTGGTGGCGACGGGGATTGGGGCAGGGATCTCTTCGACAGGCGCAAATTCGGTTGCGGGAGGGTAAATTTCCTCATTTGCGAGATCTTCAACGGGCGGCGGGGTAATTTCTATTTTTACGTCAGTATCCGGCTCTTTGGTTTCCACGATGACGGTTGTATGTGTTTCGGGGGTATCAATCTGGATCGTTGTGGCCGGGGTTTCCGCTGTATCGGCAGGCGGTTCTTCTGCGGGTTTTTGGTCCGGTTGACTGATTTCAAGGGGAATCGTTTCCGGCGAAGGGGTTTCCGGCTGGAATGAAAGGCCGAGTTCCGTTTCCAGTTGCCGGTTGCGTTCCTGCGTTTCATTGAGATTTTCATCCGTTTGCGTCAACTGGTCACGGAAGATGCGGTTTTCATCGATCAACTTGCTCAACTGCACCTGTAAATTACTGTTATCGGCTTCCGAACCGGCGAGCCTGGTTTTTACGCTGTTCAGTTCCGCAGAATTGGCATTCAGCGTGGCAGTCAAACTTTCAAGGTCGAGCCGCAGTTTGTCCGCTTTTTGTTTGTACCGGTTCCACAGCATCCAGCCCAGCCAAACACCCAACAGAAAGGCAACGGAAAGCATAATAAAAATCTCGAACGTGTAGGTGGACATGGTGCCGGCGCCTGGTCCGTTTGTAACATTTTCTTCAAACATGATTCTTGTATTTGGCTTGTTTTTATCTCCTGCGCGAAGGAAGGCAGGGGCTTTCAAATGTTTAAAAAATCAGCAAATTTTAATCGGGGAATTTTGCAATCATTTATTGAGCACAATCTCGACGCGTCGGTTTTTGTAACGGCCGGGAGCCGTGTCGTTGGTAGCCACGGGTTTGCTTTCGCCAAACGATTTGCACGTAATCTGGGATTTTTTCACGCCTTTTTTCAACAGGATATCGCGAATTCCGTAAGCGCGACGCAATCCGTACTGATAATTGGTTTTTGAATCGCTCACAAAATCGGTATGTCCGGTTATGGTAACGTGGCCGCCCGAGGCGATCAGGTGTTGTGCCAGATTGGAAAGGTATTCGTCGATGGCATCATTGTCTTCCCGGCGTGTAGAGCTGTAGGGGAAATGGATCAGCATCCGGTCTTTCAGTTCCTCCAGTTGAACCCTGTCGATAGAACCGGAAGGCGCGGTAGCAGTGGTTTTTGTTCGGGTAACGGGCTGGATAACGGGCTGCGCCTGCATGGTGTCAGGCTCGGCGGCAGGTGCCTGCACGATAGCGGTGGCGGGCGTTTTTCGGTCGCTGTCGCAGGCTTTTTTTATGCCGCAAACGTACCATTTCCAGCAGATGCCACTCCAGGCCGCAAAAAGAAGGAAAACGAGTAGTTTTGAATTCATGTTGTTTTTTGTTGATTGCCGTTTTTTTATAACGTGTCAAATTCAAACGCAGTTGTCCGGAAAGTTATTTTTCCCGAAACCACTATGATTGTTGGTTTTTCCCGAATCCCGGGGACAATTATCGGTATGATTTTCAGGAATTTATAGCAAAACATTAAAAAAATCACGCCGCGGGATGCCACATTTATCCTTCCATGCTCCGACCCGATACAAGGGAGCAACCTGCATGGAGGGCAAGTGCTGTTTATTGCACTTGAAAACAAGTTGCCCGTTTTGGCGTTGCGTCCTTCATATAAACGTCATATTCCTCCAAACAGACAATTTTTATACCCGAATTTCGCTCAGGCTCCGGTAATTTGCGCCATGGATAATAAAGAAACCGCCCGTCCCAAACTCTCGCGTGAAAGTCTGCGCGAGGCACTCAAGATATTTGAATATATCCGCCCTTATCGCTGGCAATTCATCTTCGGGTTATTCCTTTTGTTTTTGGGCAGCACTGTTTTTCTGGTTTTTCCCAAAATTATCGGTCAGATGCTCGATGTGGCGCAGGGAAAATCCAAAACGGAGATCAATTTGCCCCAGATCGGGTTTTGGCTGGTTGCCATTCTCGTTTTTCAGGGCATAGTATCCTATTTCAGGGTTATGATGTTCGCCCAGGTAAGCGAAAAAGGAACGGCCGATATCAGGGTGGCGCTGTATCGAAGACTTATCTCCCTGCCGATCGTTTTTTTCGAAAAAAGCAGGGTGGGGGAGCTGGTCAGCCGTCTCACCAACGATATAGAGAAACTCTACAATACCTTTTATTTTATCCTCGCTGAATTTCTCCGTCAGATCATCATTCTGGTCGGCGGTATTGGCGTGCTGTTGTGGATGTCGCCCAAACTGGCCGGCGTCATGCTTGCCACCTTTCCGGTTATCGTGATCGGGGCTATGCTTTTTGGCCGCTGGGTGCGAAAACTTTCGAAAGAACGCCAGAGCAAACTGGCCGAGACCAATACCATCCTCGATGAAACGCTGCAATCCATTCATGCGGTAAAGGCATTCTCAAACGAGTTATTCGAGAGCCGGCGGTACAGCCGTTCCAATCTGGCTGTTGTGGATGTCTCCATGCGATACGCCAAAGGGCGTGCGGTGTTCGCCGTTTTTATCATCACGATGCTGTTCGGCGCGCTGTTTTTTGTGATCGGGTATGGCATGTACATGGTGCAGGAAAGCCAGATCACGGCGGGCGATCTGATTGCCTTTGTCACTTATACGGCGGTTATCGGCGGGTCCATTGCCAGCCTCGGCAATTTCTACACGGAACTGGTGGGCGCAGTGGGCGCGACAGAGCGTGTCCGCGAGATACTGAAAACGCCGTCCGAAGTGGAGGAACGGGTGCGTGGTGATGTGAATGCCGGCCGTTTGCGCGGCAATATTTTGTTCGAAGACCTGCATTTTTCGTACCCCACCCGGATCGACGTGCCCGTGTTAAAAGGCGTTAGCCTGAACATTCCAGCCGGTAAAAAAGTAGCGCTTGTGGGGCAAAGCGGCGCGGGGAAATCTACCATCATGCAGTTGCTGCTGCAATTTCATTTTCCCACAGAAGGACAGATAACGGTGGACGGCAGGAATATTTACGACTACGACCTTGAATCCTATCGCTCCAATTTTGCCATCGTACCGCAGGAGGTCATTCTGTTCGGCGGTACGATCCGGGAAAATATCCTGTATGGCAATCCGGACGCGACAGAAGAAGAGATCATCGCTGCTGCCAGGCAGGCGCATGCCTGGGATTTTATATCAACCTTTCCGGATAAACTCGACACCGTCGTCGGCGAACGCGGCATAAAACTTTCGGGTGGCCAGCGGCAACGTATCGCAATTGCGCGCGCTATTTTGCGCAATCCTTCCATCCTGCTGCTCGACGAAGCCACATCATCACTCGATGCAGAATCCGAAAAGGTCGTGCA